>CAZWAT010000354.1:0-1563 GCA_964632015.1 uncultured Planctomycetaceae bacterium | reverse complement strand
AAATGGGCAAAATGGCTTGAAATATGGGAATTTTGACGCAATTTTGACGTACGGGTTATGTGCTCGGCGGGTGGGCCGAAGGTTTTTGACTAAGTTAGACTGTTACAGCCTCTCGCGGCAGGCGGATGTGCCCGCGCGAGAGTTGATTATAGTCTATCCCGCTTCGGCGGTGCCTCCTTCCGAGCGGGAACATAGTTACCTGTGTTGCTATCCTGGCGATGTTCAGGCTGATACTGCCGAGATTCAACAGCACCCGTCGCATCGGCTTGCCGCGTCGTGGGTGTCTTGCCCCGAGCAAGATCGATAACCCGGAAGTCCGGCACCAGCCTCTCGATTTCAGTGACGGTATACCCTGCTCTGCTGAGCAGGTTAAAACCCAACCCCGCCATAAGCGGCTTGCTGAAGTGACGCTCAAAGGCCTCCGTGATGGTAGCGAGGCTATCGACGCCAGGCCTTATGACTATTCGCGCAACTTGCTGACGCGGCTCGATACCAAGCGACTCATTCACGGCCTCCTGCACCGCGGAGCTGGTAAGATAACCGCCGTTGCCGTCACGCGACTTCGTCAACGCACACTGCCAGATATCAACGATGCGTTCGCGGTCGAGGTCGCCGGATTCGTTACGGATCCGCTCCAACGGCCTGACCTGGTACTCGTTCACCGGCACACAACCCGGCCCCATCGCGTCGCGAATACATTTGTAAATCGCGGCTCCATCCATCAGCCGATGCGCGTGGGACTTCGAAATACGCCACTTTTCAAGGCAATATTGCTGAAAAGTCGGCGATTCGTCCTCGAACAACATTCGAGTTCGAACCCGCCTCAGCGCTCCGCCTGCCCGCACGAACGACATCAACGATTCACCAATCGCCGCCTCGCAAACCTCCCGGCCGGCGTCGGCGAACTCGTCACAATCGGGCTGCTGGTCGGGCTGGGCTTCAACCTCTGCGGCGGATTGGGCATCGCCCCGCGCCTGGGCGACAGCCTGCGTCTGTGTATCGGCCTGCGCCTGACCGTTGGCGTCAACCTTAGTCCCGGCCTCTGCCTTCACATTGTCGTCGGCCTTTTCGGGATCGGTTTGTTCCTTTTTACGTCGATCCCACGGGGTCGGCGGCTTTGGGGCGAATTTGCCGATGTACTGTGCCCGGTCGTGGTCTTCGGCGTATCCCAGCACGATGGATTGAGGCCTTGGACGCTCGGCAGCGGGTATCTCGATACTCGATGGCCGAACGCGGACACCGGTGCTTCTGTCTTCCTTCTTCGGCTTGGTTCTTGGGGGCCGTTTCTGCTGACTTATCAGCTTTTTAAGTTCCTGCTCCCGTCTCTTGTGCAACTTCTTTTTGTAGTTCTTAAGTTTACGTTTTGCCATAGTACAGCCCCTTAAAGACTTGTTAGTTATGTGTCTCCTTAAGAAATGTTCGCCTCCCTGCTTCCGTTGTGTTTCGCTCCTTTCCAGGCCGGGCGTCTTGCCCGTTGCCAAATGGACTGTCCATATTCGAACATGACCCCCAGGCTCGCCTGGGGTTTTATTCAACCCTACCTTTGTTGCGCGCAGTATGACC
>CAZWAT010000353.1:0-1569 GCA_964632015.1 uncultured Planctomycetaceae bacterium | reverse complement strand
ATCGCCGCCGCCCTCGAAACCGCCAACGCCGAACCCGCAAGACGTATCTGACCCTGACGCGCGTAAATCTGCACATCCAGCGCCTCGCGTATCAGCCTGAGATTCCTATCGTTAGGCCCAAAAAGCAATCCCGCCTTACGCGGGTCTTCAAGTGTAATGCTCAGTTCCAAATCATTCCTCTTACGTATTCAAAAAGCATATCAGCAAAACAGTTAACAGCACAATCTTATACGATTTACGAACGCGAATGAATCGCCCAATCGAATGTTGTGCTCATTTTGATTGGCCCCATTTTTGCGAGGGAACCACATGTCGAGCATGTGTGAAACCCGGCTGGGTGGAAATAAAAAACAGGAGCGCTTTTCAGGGCGCTCCTGCATGTATCGCAAAATATTGAACAGAGTTTACCGCTTCACGCGGGCGTTTCCTGACCAGATGCTCCAGATCTTATCTTCGTCGGAAGGCTGGCCGTAATCGGTCAGCAGTGTGGTCGCCAGCGCGCCGCTTGCCCAAGCGAACTGAATCCACTTTTCGGCATCCCAGCCGCGGAGAATTGCGTAAAGCATGCCGCCCACGAATCCGTCACCGCCACCGATACGGTCGAGCACGGCGATTTCCCGGGGTTCGACAACCTGCCACTCGTCACCGATCGACATGATCGCGCCCCACAGGTGGGTGTTGACGTTGACAACCTCACGAAGCGTGGTTCCGAAGACCGATGCGTTGGGATATTCCTTCTTAACGTTCTCGATCATCCCCTTGAAGCTTTCGATCTTGGCCTTGATGTCCTTTCCGCCAGCTTCGGGCCCCTCGATGCCCAGGCAGAGCTGGAAATCTTCTTCGTTACCCACGAGGATGTCCGATGCGGAGGCGATTTCCCTGAATATTTCGGCGAGTTCCTTCTGGCGGTCCTTCCAGAACGTCGCGCGATAGTTAAGGTCGAACGAGATTCGCGTGCCGTACTTCTTCGCTGCCCGTGCGAGTTCGAGGCAGAACTGTCCTGTGTCGGGCGAAAGGGCTGCGATCAGGCCCGAAAGATGAACGATTTGTACGCCTTCCTTACCGAAAATCCTGTCGAGATCGAAATCCTTGATGTTGAGCGTCCTGCCGACCTCGCCCGCCCTGTCGTTGCAGACCACCGGGCCCCTGGTACCCATGCCGCTGTCGGCAACATTGAACTGGTGACGATAGCCCCAAGGCCCGCCCTGGTCGACTTCTTTGCCCTCATAGTCCATGTGCCTCGATGCGAGATTGTCCTTGATGAATCGGGCGATCGGGCTTCCCTTAACGAACGTCGTCAGAACCTTCACCTTGAGCCCGAGATACGACGCGACGCTGGCGACGTTGGTCTCGGCACTCGTCGCCTGCATGATGAACTTGTTGCTGCAATGAACGGGCTGGCCGTTCTCGGGGGTGATTCGAACGCCCATGCTGGTGGGAACCAACAGGGAATACGCACAATCCTTCTTGAGTTCTATGCTCATTGTTTCTCCTTCAACTGGTGGCGGGCTCTCTGGGTCGCCATCGACCGCTTAGGCCCGTTCAGATTCAATAGCATATCGCGCCTGC
>CAZWAT010000352.1:0-1579 GCA_964632015.1 uncultured Planctomycetaceae bacterium | reverse complement strand
GTAAATGCACAGGCCGTCGCCGAGGCCAAACGCCTTATCAACAGCGGCGAGCTGGACACGCTCGATGCCATTAAAAGGGCCGCCATCGCCATCGTAGACAAGGGGATATAGTCAAAGCATTGTGCCCATGGCGCGGATCCGTCTTTCCCCCAATTTGCGAAATTCCCAATCTTGCCTTCTCAGGCTTTTGAAGATTCGCTCGGAAATCTGCCGGTACCCTGGTCAAACTGCGTCCACTGAATCGCTGTCTTGAGCAGCTCGGTCGCATCCTTGATCTTGAGCTTCGTCTTGATATTCTCGCGATGCGTGTCGACTGTCTTCACAGACAAGTGAAGCTTCTCGGCAATTTCCCGGCTTTGAATTCCCTGCCCGATCATATGAAACACCTGGAACTCGCGATCGCTCAGGCGGTCTATGGGAAATGAGCTTCCTTGTCTTCCGCCGATCATCTTGTCAACCATTCGTGTGGCGATTCGCTCGCTGACGTAGGAATCGCCGTTGAGCACCTTGCGAAGACCCTCGATCACTTTCGTACCGGGTTCACCTTTTGTTAAATAACCCCTTGCGCCAAGTTTGAAAACGCGCTCCGCGTAGAACGCCTCGCTGTGCATGGACAGCACCAGGATGGGCATCTTCGGCCAACGGGCGAGCATGTCGCGAATCAGGTCGATACCGTTGCTGTCCTTGAGGGATATGTCAACCAGGGCCACGTCAGGGTTGGTTTCCTGCGCAACCTTCAGAGCACCGGTGGCGTCCTCGGCCTCGCCACAGACCTCCATGTCATCCTCTCGCGATATCAACTGAGAGATCCCCTCGCGCAGAATGGGATGGTCATCCACAATCAGGACCTTCTTCTTATTGATCATGATTCACCTGTTCTGATTGGTTGAAGCTGCAATGCACAACCGTCCCATGAGGCTGGACCCTATGCACATCGAGAGTAGCACCGAACATCCCGGCCCTGTACTTCATGATGCGCAATCCCAGCCCCTCGCTTGGACGTTCGTTTTCGTCTTCAATTCCAATACCGTTGTCCAGTATCTTGAGAGACACGTGTTTTTGGGCTTTCGTCAGCTCTATTTCAACGCGCTGGGCCTTGCCATGCTTGACCGCATTGGTCACGGCCTCCTGGGCGATGCGGTAGAGATGTGTCGCAACAGTGCTGTCATTAATGACCACCTGGTCATGCTGAACCGTGCAGTTGATGTCAAACATCTCCTCGGCGCTGGTTGCGAGGTCCTTCAGGCCTGTAGTCAGGCTGTCACCACGTATGCCAACAGGCGTGAGCCCCCTCGCCAGTCTGCGGGTCATAGCCACGGCATTATCTATGATCTGCTCTAGTTTTTCGACATCCTTCGCCTCGGGAAGCGATTTATCGGCGAGCCTTCTGGTTAACGCAGCCGCGAGATACCCGATACCCGAAAGCGTCTGGCCAAGGGAGTCGTGGAGATCCTGCCCGATTCGTTGACGTTCGCTTTCGCTGATCGAAAGCACTTGGGTCTCCAACCGTCGCCGCTCCTGCTCTATGTTCAATCGGTTGATGGCTTCACCGATGAGCGGGGCGATAGACTCCAGAAAC
>CAZWAT010000351.1:0-1597 GCA_964632015.1 uncultured Planctomycetaceae bacterium | reverse complement strand
GTGGCAGAGCTTGTCCTGGAAGCCGCACCTGGCGACAAGCGGCTGGCCAAGCAGGTGGTCGAGTTGGCTGGTGACGTGAACAACGATTCGTCGGCCCACGCGGCGTTGATGCTGTACAAGGCCCAGGCCCTGCGGACTCTCGGACTGTCCACCGCCGCACGCGACGTGCTGACGGCTGCGTGCCGGAAGAAGAAGGACCGCAACGACGATCTACTGCGGGCCATCCGCTACGAACGGGCCTGCGTCTACGAGGACCTCGGCAACAAGGCGCAGGCCCGCCGGGAATTCGAGAAACTCTACGCCGAAGACCCGGCTCTCGAGGGAGTGGCGGATCGTCTGGACCTTTACCTATAGGCCCGGAAGGACTCGTACATCTTTCTGCGTTTTCTTCTCCACCTGCGACCGTACCTGTCGCACCTCTTTGGTAGAATCGCCGGTAATGATCGATTCTGGTCGATAATTGACATCAACAAGTGATTGCTGTTAGATAGTTGTAGCCCATCTGAGTTGTTGGGGTGGTGGTTTTTGCTGTGGAAGGAACTGCGCATGGTCAAATCATATGACAAGTCGCTAGCAATGGTCGATGAGGCTGATCGTCTGAAGCTGGCAAATCCGACGCTCTTCCGCCCGCTTCATGGCGCGGTACCATCTTCTGCCTTGGCCGCCATTGGGCGATTGCACAAAGAGGCCTGCACTATGAGGCGAGGACTTGAACCGCCGGTCAACCAAGAAACGGAGCAGTAAATATGGCGTTATGGCTGACTAGATCGGGACGACACTGCGAGCATGAGGCGAAATTCCTCAAAGACAGCCGCATCTACTTGACCTGGGGCGGCCTGGGCTGCGACCTGAGCAAGCTGTCAGACCGCAAGGAGTTGATGGCGGTGCTCGAGGAGTATTATCCAAAGAGAAAGCACTTCCAACAGCTGCAGAACTCCGGGCAGATATGGGCTTTTGTCCACCGCATGAAAGCGGGCGATTGGGTTGCGGTTCCCAGCAAGCGTAAGACCATTCACATTGGTGAGATAACCGGCGACTACACGTTCAAGTCAGATGGTCCCGATCCATACTTTCATTTCCGCAATGTAAAATGGCTGGAGACTGACATCCCGCGTACCAATTTCGATCAAGACATCCTCTATTCACTCGGCGCGTTCACGACTATTTGCCAGATCAAGCGAAATGATGCCGAGGCTCGCGTGCGAGCCATGCGGGGTAACGGCTGGAAGTCCATTGGTATCAGGACCAAACGTTCAACAGAGGATGAGGGCACGACTGATGAGTATAGCGGCGGTGATATTGATCTTGAACAGAACGCGCGTGATCAGATCGCCCGGCTGATCCAAACCAAGTTCATCGTTCATGGGTTGGAGACGCTCGTTGAGGCAATTTTGAATGCCCAAGGCTTTACCACCTACCACACTGATAAGGGTGCGGACGGTGGCATCGACATTCTCGCTGCGCCGGACATTCTCGGTTTTGGGCAGCCGCGAATCTGCGTGCAGGTTAAGAGCCAAAATTCCGCCCTTGAACGCCCGGTTCTGGATCAACTCGTTGGCACGATGCAGCACGTCGGTGCTGATCAGGGGTTGCTGGT
>CAZWAT010000350.1:0-1608 GCA_964632015.1 uncultured Planctomycetaceae bacterium | reverse complement strand
GCCAAGATGTGACGCCCAGGAGCTTGCATAAAGCATTGTCTTGGGCACTGTTTGTTGTAATGCATTGATACACAATGAATTACAATCGCATCTGGCGTCTATGGGTGTACGATTGTTGCGGGAATATTAGTGGATTTGTCCTCATTTGGCGCGCAAGTTTGGATAGTATCCGCCTGGATGGACGTCGATGGCGATGGTTATCCACAGGTTGTCCACAGAGCGAAAGAGTTATAGATGATCCTTCTTGAGGCCAGAAATCTGGTCAAACGATACAGCGGACGAGCCGTGGTGGATCATGTCAGCATTACTGTCAACCAGGGTGAAATTGTCGGGTTGCTTGGCAGGAATGGCGCGGGCAAGACCACGTCATTCCGCATGACCATTGGAATGGTCAGCCCCGACGACGGAACGGTGATGTTTGACGGGATGGAAGTTACGCGCATGCCCATGTATCGTCGGGCCAGGCGCGGCATGGGTTATCTTTCGCAGGAGCCCAGCATTTTTCATCGCCTGACGGTTGCACAGAATCTTCTGGCGGTGCTTGAGACGATGCGCATCAACCGTCGCACCCGGATCGAGAAGTGCGACCAGTTGCTCAGCCAGTTCGGGCTTACACACGTTCGAAACCAGCCCGCAAGGACGCTTTCGGGCGGCGAACGCAGGAAGCTTGAAATCGCTCGCGCACTCGTGACCAATCCTACTATGATTCTGCTTGACGAGCCGTTCAGCGGTGTGGACCCCATTGCCGTGGAAGACCTTCAACGCGAGATAAAGGGACTTAAGGACAGGGGAATCAGCATCCTGCTGACCGATCATAATGTAAGGGAGACGTTGACGGTGACGGACAGGTCGTACATCATCGACAATGGAAAGGTGTTGCGCGAAGGCCATCCGCGCGACCTCGTCGCCGATGAGCTTGTTCGAAAAACCTATCTCGGAAGGACGTTTCGCGGGGACGAATTCGATATTCGGTAGTATTGATAGCTTCGGCTTCGGCGATCATTGGAGTGAACGTGGTTCAAAAGCGGCAAAAGGCAAAGCTTATTGGCGTTGGACTTGACGGTAAAGAGGAAGAAGAGTTCAGGGTCACTCGATCCGAGGACTTTCATATCGTTGGTGGTTCAAAAGATACTCACGAGCAGATGCAGGAAAAATGCATCAAGTTCACCGAGAAGGTTCAATCGCGCGGCAAGGAACTCGCCGACTTGGAAAGCAAAGAATTCCTCGATATCGCCGCCCAGTGTGAGATGAACGTACTCAAAATTGAACGCGACAAGTAACGCCCTGCGATCTCAGTTATGAGGACGCGCAGTCAAGAGTCCCAAAAGCCGCATGCCCGCCGCTGGTTCCTTCGACTGCGCTCAGGATTCCACGGTGACATTCCCAACCAGCGACTGGTGTTAACGACCCCGATTACCTGGTGTCCCCGTATTACCAGGATCACCCTTACGTCCAACGGCGTTCAGTCCCGTAGCGACTTCAGATCAATAGGAAACGCTAACCTTGGCGGCGCTTCGGCCTATACTATCCCTTTAACCCGCATGAGTGTCACTCTGGCATCGTGAGCCACGCGATGCCCAAGCACAGCACGCACTTAACAAAGCAACT
>CAZWAT010000349.1:0-1611 GCA_964632015.1 uncultured Planctomycetaceae bacterium | reverse complement strand
CTAGCAGGATATCGAGGCACAAATCCATGCAATGGTACGCATACGGGTCAGGAAAAGGTTCCTGACCCCTTTTACATTAGCCTTGAATTACATCGCCGGGGACGATGTATAGCGGCTTGGGATATTTGAAGTCTTTGATGACCCGGGCTTTGAAGATGTCGATCGCGCCGTCTTCATCGAGCACGGCCGATTTGATCCACCCACCAACCACAGTTCCTATGACGAAGACATGGCTTGCGGCGGTGACTTCCTGGGTAAACTTCAGCTCGACGGCGGCCTGGCATTGCGCAATCGAAGACGTTTGCACAACAACGCCGTCGCGACATGACAGGCCCGCGGCGTCGATTTCGCTTTCGCTGGGTGGGATGTCACTGGCAATGATCGCCAACGACTTCACCAGGTCAGCGCCAGGAACGTTTATCACGAACTCGCCCGAACGACGTATGTTGGCGAGCGTGTGGCTGGAGGTGTGGCAGGCGACGCCGACATGCTCGGCTGACATATTCGTATATGCACCGAACACCCCTGCGTTCACTATGCCCGTCTCATGCAGCGTCGTGATAATCATCACCGGCTTGGTTGCGAGATACCCTATCGCACCGCTGCCTGTGACCTCGTGATACATCCCTCAGGCCTTCCTCTTGCGCGACTTCTTCGACTTGGCCTTCTTTGTCTTACGATTGGTCTGCCCAGCCTCGCCCTTCAGAGAGTATACTCCCCTGCTGGTCTTGACGAACTTGTCATTGCGAAGCGCCATGGCGACAACACTATAGAAGTCTTTCGAATTAGAAACATAACCGGCCTTGCTGACCGCTTCCGCTATGTCAGTAATTCTCATGCCCTCTTTTGCATCATTAAGGGCGTCAACTATATAGCTTATCAATGGCCGGGGGTTGACGGCCCTGGCGGCAGATATCTTTGCTGACGCCATATTTGTCGTCTTGCCGGTGGAGGCATTGAGTGCCGCTATCTGCTTATCGATTTCGGCAAGCTTCTTCAACAACTTCGCCCGCTGCTGCTCAAGACGAGGAAGCTGTTTCTGCCTTTTAATCAGCTCCATACGCAATTCTTCAATTGAAGCGTTCGCCAGATTGGTTTTTGCCATAAGAATCTCCTACGTTCTATATAGTTATCTTACAGTATAATGCCTAGAAACCAAACTATGTCAACATAATTAAACAAAATGAATGTGGTCGTGTGTGGTCGGCTATCAGTTGCTGTGTTAACTGCGTGCTGTGCTTGGGCATCGCATGGCTCACGATGCCAGTGACACTCATGCGGGCCAAGGGGATAGTATAGGGATAGTATAGCGCACCACACGCAATGAAGTAGAGCGTTGATCCAGTGCACAAGTGGAAGCAATGCGGATTGGTGTACCGCGTTGATCAATTGGATACGAATGTGAGGCACGATCAACCTTCCCCACAGCGAGCATGCGGGCATAGATGGTGGTACGCGATGTTCAAAACGAACATCTTCCTGTCAAGAATTTCAGCGGAACATCCCATCGTGAAACCCGATCTATCCGGCCTGTCGATCGTACAACACAAAATGAACTCGCCGAGGGATTTTGGGGGGTGAACATGAGGCAAGAAAGTCCGCAATTTCCAT
>CAZWAT010000348.1:0-1664 GCA_964632015.1 uncultured Planctomycetaceae bacterium | reverse complement strand
ATTCAATTGCCCACGATGCCCAGTCGTTTTCGAAAGAGTTCGAAATCACTGCTGGTCCCGAAAGCAACCCGGCTGTTAACCTGGCTCTATCTGCTCAACAGAGAATCCGAGAGTTTTGGCCCGTTTTTTCGGCCCCCAGAATCTCACGCGCGAAACCCAGAGCGCGAGGGTAGGCGGAGGAATCGCCGTAACCCTTTGGTAGCAACAACACCCGTTCTGCCCGCCACCCTTGGGACACCTATTTCTCGGCTGTAGATGTTGCGGGCGTTCCTGCGCGGCAGTTAACCGCTCTCTGTGGATATAGACAGCGAACCTGATCCATCATCCACGAAGGAGCGATTGCATTGACCAGGACACGGAAGTCCGCACCAACAATGACCGTTCAGCAGCTCCGCCGCGAGAACGCCAACTGAAGGGCTGGACTCGCAGGAAGAAGAAGTTGCTGATTGAGGGGGACACAGAATTATTCAAGATGTTGTGATTTTGCTCTTGCTCTATACTACATTTTGGGGTACAGTCCATGATTGGAATTGTTGCGCAGGTGGCCGATTCTCGGGGCAGGCCGCAGTTTGACCTATCGCTCGAACCGCCCGGTTCACAGAAACCAACCGCCGCGAGCGCCGGGCCTGAAATCTCCAGACTCGTACCTCTCTGGGCGCACTTGGAGGTTTGTTAAATGCCTATACGTGAGTATTGCAAAGAATGGCGCGGAAGCCCGGATGTACTGATACTCGGGGCAGGATTCTCGTGCGCCGTCACGTCAGGACATATGCCGCTGATGAGCAACTTTTTCGAGGGACTAGATAGCGGCAACTACCCGACTCTGGCCAAAGTCATTAAGTGCTTGTCACCTTCAGTCCAACCCAACGTTGAAGAGTTATTGCTGCTCTTGGATCAACTCGAACAAGCTCCCACTACGATAGCAAGTACTTGCTCTGCTGAAGTTACCCCGGAATGCGCCAAGCAGGCGAAGCTTGAATTGGAGAGATACTGCATAAGCCGTCTTTGCCAGAAGTCAGCCATATCGATGAACTGGGCTTCGGCTCTGCTTTTCTGCTGCGACCAGAATACAACCGTCATCACCATGAACTACGACAATATCGCTGAAAGGCTTCTGTCAAATCGACAAGGCATGAACCACCACATTGTCGGAACCAACTGCCCTCACTGCAAGATGCGGCTCATCCTTGACAGCTCATGCGGATGCAACATCCAGGCCAAGGTGCCTCCAACAAGAGAGCTTTGGCAAGGTGCGATCCTGAAGCTACATGGATCCGTTACGTGGTCGCGGTGTCTAAATGAGAAGTGTTGCCGGTTCAACTGCCTGTCCCCCGATCTGCATTGCAGGCCTCTTGCGGACGCTAACTGTGAGGAATGCTCAAGCTCGCTTCACCCGGTCATCATCCTTCCATCTGTCCAGAAAGATCTACGCCGATTTCGAGAGATCGACGTTATGTGGCAATGCGCGCATCAAGCCCTCGCTGAAGCGGAGACGGTCGGCATTGTGGGGTTTTCCTTCCCACTTAGCGATGCACTGTTCAAACGACTCTTTCAGCGTGGTCACGAACAGAAAGCCTACCGTCGGATTTCAGTGTTTGACGTTAATCCCGTCACCGTGGAGGATCGGGTACGGACACTCCTTGGTGAGGATGATCGCATCACCT
>CAZWAT010000347.1:0-1665 GCA_964632015.1 uncultured Planctomycetaceae bacterium | reverse complement strand
GGCCAGATGCTGCTGGTCCGGTGGCACGCGTGCGTCGCAGGCGCAGGCCAGAAGGCTGTGGGAACAGTTATCTCGGATGTCCGATACGTATGTAACTACCAGCCGCATTCAGATCGCACGTGCGTTGATGATAGAGGCCGACGCGCAAAGCCCCAACCAACCGCCAGATGCCTTCAAGCTGCGGTCAGCCATTGAGATTCTCGAACCCATGGTCAAGGGCAGGTGGGACAACATCGCCGTGGAGGCGTCTCTTGATCTTGCCCGCATGTACTGTTCTGTAGACAGATATGATGATGCCAAAAAACTTCTGAATCATCTGCAATCAGAACTTCGGGACGAACGACGCCTCCGAAGCATGGAAATACCCAAGCCTGTCGCGGCAGCGTTCATGTCAGCCGCACAGGCCGCCGCCAAACAACTGACTTACGACAAAGATGCCGGCAAAGCCCAGTTCGAGGCTGCCGAGCTTCTGCGACAAGGCGGTAAATACGTCGAGGCCGTGCGGGCATACCAGGGGGTGGCGAAGGGTTTTGCGCAAACCTCTTATGGCCCCCTGAGTGAGCTGCGCATCGGTGATTGTTTGTGCGATATGGGTTACGCTCCGCGTGCGATAGATCATTGGAAGAAGTTCGTGTCTGCCTCCCCAGCCGGTCCGTGGCGGGCACAGGCCCTGGTGCGAATTATCGACTTCGCACTGGAGGATCAATTGGATATCGCCGAGGCCGGGAAATATGCCGACATAGCCCATACTTCTTTGCCAACAGGACTCGCGAATGATAACGCTGCCGATTCATGGAAATCTGCCGAGTTTGATATTTTCCTTCGTATTGGCATTGTGAGCTTGTGCCAGGGCCAAGGCCAGAGGGCGGCGACGGCGTTCGAGGCAGCAGGCAAAGTTGCACCCAAGAAAGGTGCGATCAGCCTTGATGCCCTGGTGCGGGCAGGGGAGTCAGGTTCGGCGATCATACCCGAAGATTGCCTAACCGTTGTCAGGCCACGATACGGCTCGGCTGTTCGCGATGCCTCTGCTGATAAACCCGCACTGGCCCTGTCCATGGGTGTGGTTTACCTGGTAGCTGGACGGCTTGATAATGCGGACGCCTTCTTCAGCAGGGTGCTTGGTGGGGGGGCAGGCCCAGGTGTTCGCCCACCTCTGCGTGGTGCAACTCCCGCACAACTGTCATTCGCGGCCTTCGGTAAAGGGGCTGTGTTACAGGCGAAGGATCAGCATTCCGAGGCCCGTGAGCTTTTCATGGCGTCAATTAAAGGCTTCGCCCATGGATCGTGGCACGATGAGACGCTGTGTCGTCTTGCCATTCTTACGCAGGAAGAAGCTTACGGCAAGTATCCCAAACCCAGGCAAGATGACGACGGCACAAAGCCAGGGACGGACCGGCCCGCAACGCCCTCTCCTCAGCAGAACATTGCCGAGAAGCAACGCCTTGTTGCTCTTGCCAAAGCCCGCGCCGATGCACTGTCGTATTGGAAGGAGCTAATTAGGCGTTATCCGCAGTCTCCCCGCTGTGAATACGCCATGTACAACGCGGGCGGGCTGATGTGCGAATTGGCTGAGGCATCCGACATTGTTTCGGCCAGCAGCGAATCCGCTTGGCAAGACGCGGCTGCGATACTGAAGGAGTTCTGTCAGCGGCATCCTGACAGCCG
>CAZWAT010000346.1:0-1666 GCA_964632015.1 uncultured Planctomycetaceae bacterium | reverse complement strand
CAACAATCCTCTTGTCAACCAATGGTCCTGACATGATTTCTCCTTTGAGTGTCATTGGGCCAGTCCTTATCTTGATCCGATTCTACGCCGAATCAACAGAGTTTATTATAGATTCGGCGGCGAATCTTGCAAGAGGTTTTTCTGGTTTCGCAATGTTTTTTTGTGGATGTCGAAATGACCGGTGCTTGACTACGTTGCACACTCTGCAATCTTGCCATTCAGGCCCCGGTTCGCATCTTCGTGTATCGAGCAGGCCCCTGCTTTATATGTTGTAGCTTTGACAAAACACGCTGGCGCGTAGTGTTGCAGGCGGGTCGCAACCCGGATACCATAGTTCCCATGGTGGCGGCTGTAGGTGTGCTACCGGAATTCGCCGACAACTTTCCGACGAGGGCCTCGCATGAAGCTTCCTAAGTTCCGTCTTCGCAGGCAGCGGGTGGGTGTCGTTGGACTGTACAGGTCTGGCAAGACAGTCTTCCTGACATCGTTGATCAACCACCTTCAGAACCACAATCCCCACCATTTCAGGCTGGGGCGAGGTGATGTCAAGCTTACGTATTCGGGCGAGCTGAAGCCATCGCGGTTTGCTGAATTTCCGTATCTTCAATACCGAAACCAGCTTGTAAACGCGAAGGAATGGCCTGTCAAGACTCGCGAGGTGAGCGAATACTGCTGCCGGTACTATCGCTCGGACTGGCGAGTCAGCCGGGGCGAATTGTCAATTGTGGATTTTCCCGGCGAGCGGTTGGCCGATCTCATGATGGCGAAGGCTTCCTACGACGAGTGGAGCGACATCATATTGGCGATCTTTCGCAATCACCAGGAGTACAGTTCGTTAGCGGGCTCATACCTGGACATAATCGATGGCGGCGAACTTTCGGAAGCGGCCGTGATAGATGCGTATCGTCAATTATTGCTCACGTTGTTTCTCGCATTCCGACCGGTTGTAAGTCCGTCTTCTTTTCTGCTCTCACCCGAAGGCCGATGGCTGGGTGATGTGGGGCAGGATCAACGCATGGATCAGTGCTTTTCGGGGCTTGACGCATCGAAACAATTCTCACCATTGTCCGACGATGCGCGACGTCGGAACCCGCAATTGAGGAAGCGGTTCGCCAGAAGATACGAAGAATATCGTCAGCAAATCGCACTTCCCTTGGCCAAGTGGATGAAAAGCTGCGATGCATTGACCGTGCTCATAGATGTAACCACACTGCTGGCTGGTGGGGAAGGAATGTACCAGGGCAATCGTGAGCTTCTGGGCAACCTGATGCAGCAGTTGACCCCCGGAAGAAACTACTTCGGTATTTCGGTGGACATTCTTTCGCGGGTTCTCGCGCCGGTTCATGGCCCGCTGAATTATCTTCTTGACCTGAACTGGCATGAGATAAGCAAAGTCGCCTTTGTCGCCACCAAGGCAGACAAGGTGCATGAATCCGACCGCCAGCGATTGTGCGATCTGGTCAAAGAGATGACCGAGCCTCTCATAGCATCGCACAGGGAAAGGGCAGTGTCGCTCGATGTCGGTTATTTCGCGTGCGCCGCAGTCAAATCGACCAGGAGCACCGCCAACGGCAAGTTGCAGGCCTTCGTAGGCGAAGACCATCCCTCCGCCTTTACGCCTTCACGCGTACCTGAGCAGTGGCCCAAGACGTGGCAGTACGGCACG
>CAZWAT010000345.1:0-1669 GCA_964632015.1 uncultured Planctomycetaceae bacterium | reverse complement strand
GTCCCAGGTGTTGTGCCAATTGAACTTGTTGTCCTGCAGGTAGGGCAACAGGTCGTTGTTCTCTGCCCTGTAGATGCCACAGGCCAGGCCAAGCGATCTGAGATTTGCCTGGCAGGCGACGCCCTTCGCCAACTCGCGAGCCTTTTGCAGGCTTGGCAGGAGGATAGACACCAGCAAAGCGATGATGGCAATTACGACGAGAAGCTCAATCAGCGTAAAACCACCGTTTCGTCCAGGATGCAATATCCGTTTCATCATCTGGATCCTCGGCTGTTGCGGTGATGTACCGGGGTATCCCATGTGGGGGGCATACCCCGGTACGCACCATTGATCCGCAAAAAGTGTGCGAGGTCTACTTACGTCTACGAATAAGCACGCCCAGACCACCAATCGCCAGCATGCTCAGGATCGTTGGCTCGGGAACGATCGAAATCTGATCAACCCAATTGGTGGCTGGTCCGCTGTTATCGAGATAGATTCGGCTGATGCCGGTCACCCCACTCTTGTTGAACCCGACATCGGTGGCAAGAACGACATCATTGACAAGGATGTCATAGTTCTTGGCGTCCATGTCTACTACAACCTGTACCTTGACCCATTCCTTGGAGGCGTAAGTGGTAAGTGTTTTCCAGGCACCATCGTTGTACTGAAGGTTACCGTCCTCGTGCATGGTCACGTAGGTGCCCCGATTAGTCCAGTCATCCGCCAGACACACGGTGACGCCCCGGTAACCACTGCTGTTGTTCCTCATGTACCAGCTCGCGGAGAAAACACCCGAAGTCTGCCGCTCAAACTCGTGATAGAGGCGCTGCTCCATGCTTTCAAGCTTAACCGAGTTGCCTTCGACCGCCACATTGTTAACAATGCTGAACACCGCGCCATCGGTTTCGCTGATCCAGGAGTCGCTTGCGGTAGGCCAGTAGTTTTCCTTGACCGTGTAGGAATCGAAAGTCTCCTCGAACAGCGCGGCGTGCGCGGGCATCGCCATCAGCAGACCAGCTACCAGCATCCCAACTACTACCATCATTTGGCGTGCGTTCATAACCATCTCCTTTCTTCTATGGATAATTTGAACGTGTCACTACATGCGTCTAATAGGTATCGAAGCATTGGTCTTCAAAGGTCGTTTGTTGAATACGCAGTCTTGCGCCATCTCGGCCACTGTCGATAAAAGCTTGCGAAAATCGCACAACCAGTTGATCAGGTTCAGGCTGTCGTATTTGCGTGGGCCTTGATTCGGTCCTGATGTCAATGTGGCGTAGACAAGGGAACTGAAGCGGTCTGTGATTCCTGTTTCAACCATGACCAGGTTGATGAACTCGCCCTGCATGCAGCATACGGCGTCGTAGGCATTCTCGGCCAGCAGGCGTTCGACCTGCGGAGCATATTGGTCAACCAGCGACCAGTCTCGTCTTACAACGCCGCTGATAATCTTCGAGATGGGGAACTTGACGAGTGTAACGTCGCCGGGACGCTCAATGGCGACAGCTTCGTCCTGAATGCCCTGCACCATGTCATCGAAAGATGAGATGTGAAGATTGTCCGAAATAACCAGCATTCGCTTGCGTTTTTGTTCGACCAGGAGCGTTCGGCAGATGTCGTGTCCTGCTGATCGGTATTCCAGGCAGACGGATGGCAGCTTGCCTCCACGGAAGAGGCGGTCGAGCAA
>CAZWAT010000344.1:0-1670 GCA_964632015.1 uncultured Planctomycetaceae bacterium | reverse complement strand
AGTCGGGTGGTGTGGGTGGGTGCCATGCCTCCTCCGCAGGCATGCTTGGGTGTCAGGTCGTGATCGTCGGGATGCTCTGAAGATCCAGCGGTAGTGGCTCTGGTTTGCCGCCCATCCAGGTCCATTTTACCCATGGGGCGCGCACAAGCCGGTAGTTGGCAGATGCATGCCTGCAGAGCAGGCATGGCACCCAACCATAGGGGCGTTGATCCATGGCACCCGCCCTATGTTTCAGCAATAACGGTACCTGATCCGTTAAGCTTCTGCATCTTCGCCACGTTCTCAAAGGTGCCCTGATATTCGTCCCCGCTCAGCACGGTATCAAACAGACCAACATCTTCGCCTTCGTGCTTGTTGATGCCGACATATTCAAGACTGGTATCTTCGTAACGCTTGAACTTATAGACCGCGTCATTCATCAGCGCGCTGTTGAACACGCCGAGGCTTACCAGCAACTCGAAGTCCTTCACGGATAGGCCGGTGACCTTTTTGAACAGTCCCGGCTCCAACTGGGTGATCACATCCTTCAGGCATCGCTCGCGATAGTCGGTCAGGTACATGAAGACCGGCACGCGGGTGGCAAACTTGATCAGCTTTTCCTGAATCTGCTTCCGCTTGCTCTTGTATTCCTTTTCTTCCTCCGTGAGTTCCTTTCGCTCCTTGGGCGTCATGTCCTCGTCGTTCTTTTCTTTGCGAGCCTTCTTCACCGCCTCCGACTTGTTGATGATCGTCTCGATGTCCTGATTAAGGTTGCGGAAGCCGTCGATGCTCATCAACGCCTTCATGGCCGCCTCGTTGGCCATCAACCGCCCCAGCGTGGCGTTGTCGGCGTTCACCAGCAACGCGCTTTCCCAACGCCGGGCCAGCAGCGTTGCCGAGGTGCCGCTCATGGCGATGTCCAGAATACCGGCGGCATCGACCTGCTTCATCGAACTACCGTCATAAGCGAGGACAGGAAGGAAGCTGATGAACTCCTCAACCTTCTTCTCGGGGTTGCTCTCATCGACATTCAATCGGCAACTGTAATCTGCGATCTGCCGTAGCGCACGAGTCGGCGCGAAGTCAAAGACGTAGCACTCCTTCTTGATTACAACTTCGTCATTGGGCGAATCGCCATCCGGATTCCGCACGGTCCAAGGCGACTGAACGCGAAATGCCGCCTGAAAATACGTCTCCGGGCTGGACGAATTGCGAAGCATCAAGATACCTGTCCACGGCCGCACCGTCACCCCGGTCGTCAACTTGCCGCAGGACAGTGTAATCGACTTCGTTTTCAGCGGATCAGCCATTGCTTCTAGTACGGGAGGCAATGCAGCCGCCCCGATGCCAGCGCTCGTCCCCGCCGCGACGATCACCTTGTAGTCGTGATAAAAGCGATTCTGCTTCTTCGCGAGAAGACTTCGCATCGCATGGCAAGAGGCCACGCTCGGAAGAAACCAGAACGTATGCGAAAGTACGTTGAGCAGGCGCACATCCGAGAACGGCATGGGCGGCTTCTTCGCACCCAGCTTGAGGTTGTCGACGGTGGTCGCCTGGAACGCGCCGCGAATCAGATCAAGCCATTTCTGGACCTCATCTTCGTACTTGAACCGTGCATCGGTGCCATTGCCTTCCGCCGAGAAGAAGACGTTCAGGTCGAACTCGTCGAACTCGCCCTGCATGGCGATCTC
>CAZWAT010000343.1:0-1684 GCA_964632015.1 uncultured Planctomycetaceae bacterium | reverse complement strand
GTTGCGATGCAACCCGCTGTGCAAGGGGGGGTACGATCCCGTTAAATGAGCTTCAGCGGTTGATGTTGAGCATGGAAATGGCGTTGTCGCCGAGAATCGCCTTGGATTGATCGGCAGAAAGACCAAGATTCTTAATGTGTTCGATGGTCTGGTCCTGTCGGTTCCAAGGCCAGTCGCTACCGAAGCACACCTTATCAAACCCGTGACGCGCGATCATGTCCAGCATGTCGGCTCGATCGAGGTCATCGAAGCTGAATGACGTTTCGAGCCACACTTTTTTGCCCACCATCCACTTGTCCGCTTGTTTCCACGCTCGCCAGCCGCCCATGTGGGTGCACAGCAGACGCAGGTTGGGAACCTGCTCAAGGGCGTTGGCGAATCGTCGGGGGTCAGCCCGATCGTCGTCGGGCGGATAGGCGATATCAAACCCGCAATGGCTGGTGACGAGCATGTCATTCTCGGCAGCCGCCGCGTAGATCGGTATCATTCGTGGATCATCCGCGGCACAGTCCTGATACATTGGATGCGCCTTTATACCGGTGAAACCCGCTTCGGCGAATCGCTTCACCCAGGCTGGGGCATCTGGCTCGTCCGGGTGGACAGACGGAAACGCCACCAGCCGATCCGATTGAACGCTCTTGCACCATGCGGATATTCCCGCGGATTGCCCAACCTTTGTTGCGATGGCGCAAAGCACCGAAACATCAACACCCGCCTGGTCCATCGATTCGAGCAGCCCACCTACAGTGCCGTCGCCCGCGCTGGAAATGTTACTGGCGGAGCAGAGTTTTTCCATTGCCCGCTGGGCGATCTGGTCAGGAAACGCATGTGCGTGCACGTCGATTATCATGCGGAAAGTGTAAACCCGCCGGGGCGGCAAGTCCATCCCCAATCGCGACCAAGGCCCGTCTCTGTGCCAAAGGACACGCAAGGCGGTTCGATCGTGTGGATTTGGCCCATGATGCATAACGGCCTGGTGAGGTTCAACATAATGAGCACCGCCCGGGCAGGGCGTGATAAGCCCGCCTACACTGCATGGTCGCCAACGTTCGGCAGCTTCCACACGATATCACGCCACGGCCTGCTTGTGCTGGAATGACCGCTCCAAACCCGCCCGCAGGCTCGTTTGTTGGGAACAAGTCACTCGCGAATGCCACCAAGGCATTGCCTGTATCCAAAGAGGCGGATATGATCCGCAGAGGTTATTAATAGGATATTGCAGGTGATGCATGTGTGGCAAGTCTCGTGTTTTCAGCGAGGCATCGCGGGCGACAAAAAATGCTTAATGCTGGGTTCTATCCGTTCTGGTTCTGGAACGATCTTCTGTGCGAAGATGAGATTCGTTGGCAGATTGACGAAATGGCACAAGAGGGGCTCAAGGGCTTTCTCATCCACTCCCGCCAGGGGCTGCGAACGCCCTACATGTCCGACGCATTCATGTCGATGGTAGAGTCGGCCGTCGAGCAGGCTCAGAGGCATGGGATGACTGTTCATCTTTACGATGAGTACCCATACCCCAGCGGCGTTGCTGGCGGTGAGGTTGTCGCCGGTCAGCCCAGGTTCTACGCCACCAGATTGGGGCATGAGAGTTTCGACGTCGAGGGAGGGTATGTCACAAGAGTGCTGCCAGAGGGTAAGATTCTGCACTGTCGAGCGTACCCAATGACGGACGAGCGCGTGGAGT
>CAZWAT010000342.1:0-1685 GCA_964632015.1 uncultured Planctomycetaceae bacterium | reverse complement strand
GGCGGGATTAGAGCTATTCTTTCTTTCTTGAAAAACAATTTACGTAAAGGACACAGAGAATGAGTAAGAGCAGGAAGTCTAAAACAGAGGCGACAACACCAGGCACGCCGCCGCTTCGCCTGGAGTGGATCGAGGCCGGCAGCCTAGACGAGAACCCAAAGAACTGGCGACGGCACAGCCAGGCCCAGCTTGAGAGTATCCGGGAGCTGCTACAAGACCCGGACATTGGATGGGCTGGGGCATGTTTGTACAACGAGCGGACGAAGCGGCTGGTAGACGGTCATGCCCGCAAGCAGGTTGTGGATCCGTCCATGCCCGTGCCGGTGTTGGTGGGGAATTGGTCAGAGGCGGCTGAAGCGAAAATCCTGGCAACCCTTGACCCGGTGGCCGCAATGGCAACTGGGGACGCCGGAGCCTACCAGGCATTAATGCAAGAAGCGGAAGCGCATGGGTTGTGGGTGCGGGATCTCTTGCACAACACGCAGGCCATGTTGATGCGGACAATCGCAGACGAGGATGACCCGGACGAAGCCGGCAGCGAGGAAGCTGCACAGTTGCCACAAATGGAATGTCAGCCATTTGAGCATTACGACTATCTGATGCTGATGTTCCGCAACGACCAGGACTGGCAGCGGGCATGCGAGCTGCTGGGTATCGAGAAAGTCGAGCTTCGATACCCAAGTGGACTCCAGAAGATCGGGCTGGGGCGTTGCATCGATGGCGCCAAGGCGATCGACAAGCTGCTGGGGGGTGGGCAATGAAGATCATTATACCGACCAAAGGCCGCGCGGATACGATCAGGGACAACGGGTTGCGGTTGTTCCCCAATGCTACACTATGTGTTGGGGATAACGAAGTTGACGAGTACGCCAAGGTGAGCGACAACCTGCTGGTGCATCCAGCGAATGTTGTGGGCATTGGTCCGCTGAGGCAATGGGTACTTGACCACGTGGATGACCCGTGCGTTGTGATGGTTGACGACGACGTAAAGCGGGTGTATTGCCAAACGGGGTTTCACAAACGGCGCATCGAAGACCCGGACGTAGTGGGTGCTATTGTCGAACGGATGGCGATCCTGGCTCAAGATGCTGGGGTGCGGGTGTTCGGCTGGCAGCAGGCGGCACGGCCCTACAGCTATGCGAACTTCAAACCGTTTTCGCTTAATACTTGGGTGGGCGGCGTGATCGGGATCATCGGGCGAGAGCTGCGGTTTGACCAGAGCTTGTTGCTGAGGGCGGATATAGACTTCTGCCTTCAGTCGCTCATGCACGATCGGTTCATGCTGCTGGACGGGCGGTACTCGTTTATCCATGTTCGATTCGCAGGCTCAGGGGGCAATGCATCGAACAGATCATCAGACCGGCACGCCAGGGAAATCGCGTATCTTCAGAAGAAGTGGGGGCCATATCTGAAGATCGCCCAGGCCAAAGGCACAACCAGGCTGATCGCTAAGGTAGTACGTTGAGGGAAAAATATATAAAAAAATAGATTTTGCGATTGACATAAGTGGCTTTTGACGATAAAGTTATGACAGAAGTAAGATATTTGACAACTGAATTCGCCCCGAACGCGCAATCCGGGATCGCTACCGGACGAGAGAGGCGAGTAGTGACCCGCCGCGTTAGTGCGGCAGAAAGGACGCATCATGAAACGCATGTCAAAAGGCAGACTCATCCGCATCAAGG
>CAZWAT010000341.1:0-1686 GCA_964632015.1 uncultured Planctomycetaceae bacterium | reverse complement strand
CTGGGCAGCACGAAGGTGATCTCTGGGGACAATCGAATTCATCAATCTACTGACGCTCGCGAGAATATCAACCGCGGGATAATGACCAATCTCCGCGAGTTTTCTCGACAAGACAATGTGCCCATCCAGCAATGACCGGACGCTGTCAGCGACGGGATCATTCATGTCATCGCCTTCGACAAGGATGGTATATATGCCTGTGATCGAGCCGTTTTCGGTGCAGCCCAGGCGCTCAGTCAGCTTGGGCAATAGGGAGAACACGCTCGGGCAATACCCTTTTGTGGTTGGTGGTTCCCCGGCTGCCAGGCCGATTTCCCGCTGTGCCTGTGCGAACCTGGTGAGGCTGTCCATCATGAACAGCACGTTCTTGCCCTGGTCACGAAAATACTCGGCAATGGCGGTTGCCGTGAACGCCACCTTGGTTCTCTGGATGGGACTGGTATCGCTTGTCGCCACGGCGACCACACTCTTCGCCAATCCTTCTGGCCCGAGGCTTTCCTCTATAAACGCTCTGACTTCTCTACCGCGCTCGCCCACCAAGGCAAGCACATTGACATCCGCCTCGCTGACCCTGGCGATCTCGCCTAGCAGAGTGCTCTTGCCGACGCCGCTCCCGGCAAAGATGCCTATTCTTTGACCCTTTCCGCATGTCAACAGGCCGTCAAACGCACGCAGCCCGAAGGCGAGGGGTGTGGTAATCTTGGGCCTGCTCAGTGGAGGCGGAACAATGTTGTCAAGCCCTACGGACGTGGTGCCGCTAATAGGACCTTTATCGTCAATGGGTCTGCCAAGACCATCAATAACCCTGCCAAGGATGCTGTCGTCCAACATGAGCACGCGGCGTGTGTTGTCTGCAGTCACGATGTCGTTGGGCGATATGCCATCAAAGTTTTCCAAGGGAAGAAGAATGCGGTTTTCGCCGTGAAAGCCCACGACCTCAGCGGGAATCTTTCTGCCATTGCCTAGATGAATCGCCACCAGGCCACCGATGCCTACCGGCGGGCCCTGTGCCTCGACAGTCATGCCCGTAACCCTTACCACAACCCCGTGGCAGGATCGCGTCTGTGCATTGCGCAGGCGTTGATGGAACTTTTCAAGATTCAACACCGCCATCAGCTCACCTCCTGCAACGAAGCCTTGATGGCGTCAAGCTGGGAGTGAACCTGTAGATCGAGGAAACCCTCAAGGCATTCAACAAAGCATCCGCCCTGCTGGATTGTGGCATCGGGGACAAACATGATTTCTGAAGAATTGTCATGCGCCTGTGTGGCAAGTTCGCTGGTCTTCAGGTCCTTTGGATTAAGCCTGACCGTCACACCTCGGCGGGTGTCCAACTGGTTCAGAGCATGTTCGATAATCGTGTCTATCTTGTACTGGCCCTGATCGATCTGTCGCAGCAGGATTTTTTCGGCAATTCCGAACGCCAGTTGAACCACCTGCTGCTCGACGTGCTCAGTGACGTTGGTCACAAGTTCATGCAGTTGTTCGGTAGCTTGCTTCAAGGCTTGGCTGGCAGAGGACAGTTCCGCTTTGGGTTCAGCCAGCAGGCGTTGCACTTCGCGGGCCATTTCCTGCGGATCGGGCGTCGGGTTGCTCTGTGGGGGCTGGGGCGTCTGCGCGCAATCAGTCACGGTAATGACGGGATCACCATCCCCCAGCCTTGAATGCGTCCGCAACTATTCGCAA
>CAZWAT010000340.1:0-1693 GCA_964632015.1 uncultured Planctomycetaceae bacterium | reverse complement strand
TTGGCAACAACGGATGAACGGAGATTCATCCCGGGCGCGAAGGCGTTATGGCTCGACGCCGCGGGCGATAGGCCCGGGGTAGGCTATTTGACAATTATCAGATGCAGGTCAGGCGATTGCGAACTGGATCAGTTGATAACTCCGGAAGACCGTCAACTGCTTCGGCCATGATCAGACGGACCCGTTCTATGACAGGTCAGAAGACCGCTCGACGTGCGGGATGAGGTGGTTTTTCTCGCCACACCGCCATAATGGCCCTATAATCTCCGTCTGAAGGAGCAGATGGAAAATGGCAGTTGCATGGATGCCGGGCTTGCGGGAGTGGCAGGTGGCGTCGGTTGAGGCCGGCATCGCTGAGCTTGCGGAAAAACTCAAAACCTCTCATCTCGTTGCGCAGACGCTGTACAATCGCGGTGTTCGAGATCTTGAGCAGGCCCAAGTGTTTCTCAATCCCAAGCTTTCATATCTGCACGATCCCGAGATGCTTCATGGTGCTGCTGAGGCGGCTCAAAAGATTGCAGCTATGGTCGCAAGTGGTGGCAAAATTGTCATTTATGGCGACTATGACGTTGACGGCATGACGGCTGTATCAATTCTGCATGCCTGTCTGAAGCTGCTTGGGGCGAATGTCAGCTATTACGTTCCGCATCGGATTGAAGAAGGTTACGGCCTCAATTCTCAGGCGGTAGAAAAGATAATCGCTGATGGGGCGAAGATGATCATCACCGTCGATTGCGGCATAAATGCAATTGACGAAGCAAATATCGCCAGACGGGCGGGTGTCGAGATGATCATCACCGACCATCACGGACTTGGTGACACCCTGCCCGAAGCCTCATCCATTGTGCATCCGGCGATGGGAGATTATCCAAACCCGCACTTGTGCGGGGCAGGGGTTGCGATGAAGCTGGCGTGGCAGATAGCCCGGGCCGCCGGAGGGGAACGTCGTGTTGACGAGCGAATGCGGAACTTTCTGCTCGACGCCACGTGCATGGCCGCCCTTGGCACCATTGCTGACGTGGTTCCACTGACTGGTGAGAACCGGGTGTTGGCGATCTTCGGCCTGAAGGGTCTGCAAGGTACGAAACATACCGGGCTGAAGGCCCTGCTCGCTTCCGCTGACCTGGATAACAAGCAACTTGACGCCTACCACGTGGGATTCGTGCTGGGTCCCCGTCTCAATGCCTGTGGCCGAATGGGACATGCGGGCCTGGCGGTTGAATTGCTCACCGAAGCTCCACGCGAAAAGTGCGATCAGATAGCGGAGCATCTCAAGGAACAGAACGCCCAGCGACAGAAAGTTGAGCGAGAGATACTTGAACAGGCATTGGAGGAAGTTCGGCGACAGGGACTCGATGATCCGTCGCACAAGATAATTACTCTATGGGGAGACGATTGGCACGGGGGCGTCATAGGGATAGTTGCCTCAAGAATTGTTGACCAGTTCGGCAAGCCGGCGATACTCATCGCTAATAACGGTGACGGGTTGGGTCATGGGTCGGGGCGAAGCATCCCAGGCTTTGATATGCGTGCCGCCCTGGAGGCGTGCGGCAGCCATCTTTTGAGTTTCGGTGGTCATGCCATGGCGGGTGGGCTCAGGATCGAGCCCACGAAGCTGGAGGCGTTTGCAGAAGCAATCGGCCGATACGCCTTGGACAATATCAATGACAAGCAATTGGCGCTTCCGCTGACT
>CAZWAT010000339.1:0-1728 GCA_964632015.1 uncultured Planctomycetaceae bacterium | reverse complement strand
GGGCATAATCAGTTCATGTCGCCTTTTAAGTGGCGTCTTCCGCCGCGATAGTACGTGAACAGCACGTAGGGGTGGTCTGCAAGAAGCGACATGGGCACGGCTGAGTCTGGTATCTTCTTGCTGATCATCAGTGCGCTCAGACTCATTCCGAACGGGTTGTCGTGATACCCGGTCTGATAGATGCTCACCCGCTGGGCCTTCCATGTTTCGACCGGGCCTACAGTGCATGCCGTGGTGGGAACCTGCGGCACATATCCGCCTCCGCTTGTTCGCGCGTTCTGGATAACGGTCATCGGGTGCAGTTCTGTGACGCGCGTGCGAAGCTTGCGGTACTCATGGGGGGATGGAGGCTGATTCTTGTAATCACCCTCGCGTCTGGGCGGGTCGTTGAACGCCCAGTGCTTGACCTCGCCCTGTCCGCCCTGCATGACGACGCACCTGACCGAGTCGAAAGAATCGCTGAACTCCTTCAGATTGCCCGTGGGAAAGTGCAGGTTCTCGGGAGGCATCATCAGCTCTTTCGAGATCTTGTTGAAGCACATGTCCATGTCCGCCTTGGCGAAGCTCAGGGGGTGGTCGATGCTGACCGGCTTGTCGTTTTCGACCCATTCGTCCATGCCCCAGAAGTGGGCTCCCCTCGTTCGCAGGTTCAGGCCCAGCGAGTTGACCATCGCCGCGACGAGTGGTAATTGTCGGGTCGGGCCTATGGGGCCGCAGATTCCGGCGGGGTTGTCCGGCGTGCTTTGCTTCCACGCGTCGATGTATTCAATCGCTTCGAGGCAGTAGAACTCTTCAAGGGTATCGATAATGCGAACCCTGAACCCCTCGCGGGAAAGACCCACCAGGTCATCAGGGCCAAGCCTCGCGGCATCGGCAAGAATTTCGGGATCAAGTGTTGTATAGTCCCACCATCCGGGTGCGACCTTGCTAATGGGCCTGCTCATGAGGTTTCTCCTATGCGGTAAGCCTGTAATATCAGGCGAGCGTCGCCAGAATGTCGTCCACTGGAAAACCATGCCCCCGATGCCGCACGAAAGCCTCAGCGTACATTGCGGATATCATTTCGCCGCGTCGAGATGCATGGCGTTTCATCGAGTCTATGTACTCGTCCATGCCGTGATGCGCCCGCAACCAGTCCCGCTGCGAGGCGTGAGAGGCAAGCATGCGGGTCTTTATGTCCATAATCGTTGATATATCTACAAGCGTCGTAGGAACAACGGGTTTGCCAGTGTACGGGTCGTTGCCTTCCATCGGGTCGCAGTAGTACAGATGGGGCACGGCGGCTCGTTCGTTGAGCGTCTCAGCCGAGGCGTTGGGTATCGCGTACGCGAAGGCCGCTGCCCTCGCAAGCAGGTGAGTCTGTTCGTGATCCATCATGTAATCGTACCGGGGATGGGTTAACACCAGCGACGGCGACACCCGACGGAACAGATCCACCGCCCTTGCAATCGTGTCCGTTGTGTAGGACACACGCGTATCAGGAAGGTCAAGACTATGATACGTGCCTCCAATGACACCCGCAGAAATACTCGCCTCCTGTCTGCGAACCGCGGCGATTTTTGGTCCAGGCAGCGTCACAGAACCGCAATCACCCGCTGCCGCGGTGGCAATATGAACCTGCCATCCGCGACCGGCAAGAAGACATAATGTGCCCCCGCAGAGCATCTCGGCGTCGTCCGGGTGGGCCATAAATGCCAGTACAGTCTTGTTTTGAGGCCCGTTCATATG
>CAZWAT010000338.1:0-1742 GCA_964632015.1 uncultured Planctomycetaceae bacterium | reverse complement strand
AGTGGAGTACAACGATGCGATAAGCGGCGGGGAGTCAGACACGCTTGACAAGCTGGAGCTGAACGAGGTGAGCCGGGTGATGATCGATGTGCTCAGTGAGCGCGAGCGGACAATTCTGGTGAAGCGGGCCGCCGGCGTGAGGATCCGGGTGCTGGCGAAGAAGCACGGGATAAGCAACACCAGGATCAGGCAGATACAGATATCCGCGCGGAATAAGGTGCGGAAGGTGATTGTTGGGACATCGACAGAAAAAAGGGCCCGGGGAAGATAAAACAAGTACGCTCCTGCCCTTAAATTCCTCCCCGTAAAAACGATAACCCTAATAACGGGGGATATCGTGCTGCGAATCGACGAGATTAAAGACGACCTGAGAAGAGACGAGGGCCTGTGCCTCAAGGTCTACCAGTGCCCTGCCGGCAAGCGCACGATCGGCTACGGCTGGAATATCGAGGCGAATCCCCTGCCTAAGTTCATCGACTTTCACCTTGCATCCCACGGAGAGATCACCGAGGAGATGGCGGAATATCTCCTGGACCTCTCCCTTACTATCGCGATTGAATCGGCAAAAAAGATTATCCCGATGAAGACCTGGAAGGCACTCTCGCTTAACCAGAGGGCCGTGGTCGTTGAGATGATCTTCAACATGGGCGTCGGTACGTTCCTGACGTTCAAGCGCTTCAGGCAGGCGTTAAACGAAGGAAAATTAGGCAAAGCCGTTGCCGAACTGAGGGATTCTGACTGGTATCGGGGCGTCACGAACGCCAGGGCACGGAAGCTCATAAAAAAATTCATGACGGAAGGATAAGGCGGAATGGGCAAGGATGAGTTGCTCGATGTTTTGATTCCCTCACCGGAAGAGTGGGCAGCGATGGAGCAAGGGGAGTTTCAGGAAAAAATGGGAAAATGCATGGCTCATCTCCTGAGGAAAGAACAGGGCGGTAGGGCAATCGGAACACTCTCATCCTTCTTCGGTGGCGTGATCGGCGGATTTCTCGCACTCATCGGAATGAAAGGAGTGGCGTAATGGACAGCAAAACAAGGAAGAGAATCAGAGGCATTTATCAGCGGATGGCGGCACCGGAGAGAACAGCGCTTGAACGGGCGCTCCTCATGAATAAGAAGGATCGCATCGGGCTGATCGCGTCGATTGCCGGTCTTTCCGACGAGGAGCAGGAGCTTCTTTTCAACGTTGCTTCGTTCACCCGCGAAGACATCGATGAGATGATCGCCTACGCTGCCCGGGGCTTCATCATGCGGCTGCTCGGGAGGATCTTCGGGTTCTGACAATGGCCTGCTTCAATTCCCATCTTTCAGCGTCGAAGGTCGATTCCCGTATATGGCGAATCAATCTGCCCTTGATCTACACGAGTGACCTCCTGCAGGGCGGGGGCGAGATTATTGTCCCGACCGGCTTCTGCTGCGATTTTGAGAGCGTGGACCGGCTTCTCCTGCTTGGCTACGTGCTGTTCGCTCACACGGCGGACGAGGCTGGTGTTGTTCATGACTACCTCTACCGGGCCGACTGCAAGCCGTGTGTATCCAGGGCGAAGGCGGACGCGATTTACCGGGAAGCCTGTCTCGTTCTCGGCAATACGAGATTTACAGCATGGAGCAAGTGGGCAGGCGTGAGGGCTGGAGGGTGGAGGCACTGGCACAAGAAAACGGTGGATTGGAGGCCGTAGCATGGCAAGGAAGAAGGCCACAGGGCCAAGAGAAACCATGACCACAGCGAAGAAGCCCAA
>CAZWAT010000337.1:0-1777 GCA_964632015.1 uncultured Planctomycetaceae bacterium | reverse complement strand
TGAGAAAGACGTTCTTTCACGAGACCGAGGCCCAGTGCATGGAGGACTTCGAGAAATACGGTCTGAAGCGCAAACTGTGCGTCGAAAGCAGTGCCACGCTCCACCGGGCGCAACAGGCGGGGGCGGAACCCGTCTATCCCGATCCGGCTCGGAAGTATCTCAAGGCCCGGGTATCTCCCGTGGATCCCATCTACATCGAGACTGCCGTGGAGGAACTGGTCAAATCCGTCACCCGGTTCAAGGACAAACCATATCTGGGGACCGTCGAAGGGCAGGATGAACCCTCCATACGGCGCGTCTTCGGAAAACTCGAGGATATGGGCCCCAAAATGAAGGCGTGGTACGAACACGTGCGCACCGAGTACGGATTCGGCAAATACAGCATCCCCGCGCCTGACGACCCGTGGTACGCCGGGCGCGCCGAGGAGCACCCGTTCCACCAGATCGCCTTTGCCCGGTGGTACAGCGACGCCTATGCCGACGCGACGCGGCAGAAATATGAAGCCCTGAAAAAGATCGCGCCCGACGTGCAGTACCTCGGCTGCAATTTCTGGACGATGAGCGGCTTCCTGCCGTACGACTTCTCGGTCTTTACGCGCTACTCCGATTGGATCAGCGGCGATCCGTACGCATCATCCGCAGAACGCCGTGAAGGTAGGGGCATATACAACCACGGGTTCGGCACGAAGCTGCTGCGCGACCTGGGCGGCAAGCCTACAATCACCGTGGTGCAGGCATTCAGGTATGCGGGATACACCCCCACCCCACACGATCTGCGTGAATGGGTTTCGCAGTCGCTTAAAACCGGGGCATCACGGATCGAGTACTTCTCGCGCAGAATCCGCTGGACGAACAGGCCTCTCTATGACGAGTTGCTACGGATCTCCGGCATTTTCACGAAGATGAACCGCGTGAATATCCCCGATGACCCCGATACTGCGATTCTCGTTTCGCTTGATTCAGAGGCGGCTTACCACTCCGGTCGGACCGGCGACCACATCTACACCGCCTATTCGATCCTGGGCGAGAGACTCGGCACGTGGTTCAAGTTCGTTTCTGAAAGGCAGATAGAACGCGGCGAGGTCGACCTGTCCATCTACAAGGTTATCTATCTGCCTTTGGGCAAATACTTCCCCAAAGAAGCCACCGGGCCTGTCGTGAACTATGTCAAGAACGGCGGAACGCTTGTCATCGGCGACCCCGAAGCCTTCGCGTTTCACCGTGACGGCTCATCGCAGGCGCAATATCGCGAACAGCTCGTCGGTGCGAGGCTTGAAGGCCAGACATCCGACGAAGACACGATCACCATGACAGCCGGCAAGCTCAAGGGTAGATCGTACCCGATCAAGAAAGCCAACAGCGTGTATGACCATATTCACGTCGCGCACCGCGTGGCGCTGTCGCCAAAGGCGAAGGTTCTCGCCACCTTCCCCAGCGGGCAACCGGCGGTAATTGAGCATGCCTTCGGCAAGGGCAAGGTCATTTACTTCACGGCCAACCCCTTCGCCCCGGACGTTGTGCTGATCGACAGCCGGATCAAGGAACTGTTCCGCGAGATTCAGCAACAGGCCGGCACGAAACTCGACCGGCCCATCTGGCGGTTCCTCCTGCCCAAGGGCTGAAGCAAGCGTCTTCAATTAAATAACCCCTGGGGCCCGCGTCTCGGCCCCAGGGGTATTCGCTGGCAACAAACAGAACAATAGAAGATCAGCTTATTTCCGCTTACGCCTCACCAACGCCAGCATCCCGCCGATGCCTAGAAGACTGAGCGTGCCTG
>CAZWAT010000336.1:0-1788 GCA_964632015.1 uncultured Planctomycetaceae bacterium | reverse complement strand
GACGTTCGCTGCTCAACTGTTCCACTTTCGTGGGCGAAAGCCCGCGTGCGGGGCCTTATGCTGCAATGTGCGCCAGGATAATCGCCGCTATGCGTGAGAAAATGAATAACAAATGCTTGACATTGCTTCGAAGGTCAATAGAATTTGTATTATCGATAATACTTGCATTTGTAGCTTTGTGGCCTCGATATTCAGGAGAATTGAAATGTCTGTCAAGGTGAAGGGTTTTGATGACCTGGTCAATGCACCGCTTGCGATAGATGGTGGACCAAAGGCGGTTGGGGACGATTTTGATTGGGACGCTTTCCATTGGCCAATCGTCACCGAAGAGGACGAGCAGGCAGTGCTGGAGGTTCTTCGCGCGGGCACCATGTCGCGTACGGAGATCACCAAGCAGTTCGAGGCGGAGTTCGCCGAGTGGATGGGCATGACTCACGCGTTGGCGACATGCAACGGGACGGCGGGCATTCTGGCGGCAATGTGGGCGTGCGGCGTAGGCGCGGGCGACGAGATAATCTGCCCGTCGATCACATATTGGGCAAGCGCGGCCCCGGCGCTTCAGCTTGGTTCAGCGGTCAACTTCGCCGACATCGACCCGAACACCCTGTGCATCGACCCCAAGGATATCGAGCACCGCATCGGTGAACGGACGAAGGCGATAGTGGTGGTTCACTACTTTGGGCATCCGTGCGATATGGACGCCATTATGGACATCGCCCGCAGCCACAACGTCAAGGTTATCGAGGACGTTTCCCACGCCCACGGGGCATTGTACAAGGGCAAGAAGGTGGGCAGCTTCGGCGACATCTCGGTGATGAGCATGATGTCGGGGAAGAGCTTCCCCATCGGCGAGGGCGGAATGATAGTCACCAACAATCGTCCCCTGTATGAGCGATGCGTCGCCTTCGGGCACTATGAACGCACGGGTTTGCCAAGCAACTACGCCTCGGCTGACAAGCAGATCACGGACGATTCGCTGTCCCGTTTTGCGGGTCTGCCGCTGGGAGCAGCCAAGCACCGCATGAACCAGACGTGCTCGGCGATGGGCAGGGTTCAGTTGCGGCATTATGACGAGAGAACGGCTGACATTCAGGCGGCGTTGAACAGATTCTGGGATCTTCTCGAAGGTACGCCGGGTCTTATTCCCCATCGACCCGCATCGGCGGATATGACCATGGGTGGGTGGTACGCGCCCCACGGCCTGTACGACGCCAGTCAACTCAACGGGATGCCCTGCGAGGAATTCTGCAAGCGTGTGCAGGCAGAGGGAGTCACCATAGTGCCGGGCACGAATCGCCCGCTGCACCTGCATCCTTATTTCAACGAGGCGGATATATTTTCTCAGGGTTCGCCCACGGTAGTCGCATTCGGTCAGCGAGACGTCCGCCAGGGGCCCGGGTCGCTTCCCGTCGCGGAAAGAGTATCACAGATAGCCTACAGCATCCCCTACCTGGTTCGGAACATACCGGAGTTGATCGCCCCCATCGCCGCGGCCTACAAAAAGGCGGCGAGGGTCTAGCAGGATATCGAGCACAAATCCATGCAATGGTACGCATAGGGGTCAGGAAAAGGTTCCTGACCCCTTTTACATTTATGTTGGGTGCCATGCCTGCTCTGCAGGCATGCGTCTGCCGACCAGCGCGCTTGTGCCCGCCCCCCGCAATGGGTAAGATGAATACATGGCCACACCTCCAGAACAACACCGCAAGCGCCGTAAGGTCAACAACACGCCCTACCATGCCCATTTCCTGACGTTCTCTTGCTACCGGCGTCAGGCGTTCTTCTTAG
>CAZWAT010000335.1:0-1814 GCA_964632015.1 uncultured Planctomycetaceae bacterium | reverse complement strand
GTGATTGACCCACCATATACTGTCCGGGCAAGATGCCCCCCAGCAGAAGCTGGGCTCTTGTGTACCCCCGCCGCATCATCCACATCTGTGCATGGGCTGGGGCTTTTGAAAATTCTATCAATAAGCGGCGCTTATGACTCTGTAAGAACAGAGACGTTCATGATAAACTGCAATGGTTCGGGTAGTACGATTATCCAGGGAGATTCGCCATAAATACAGTAGAGTTGGTCATTTATGTCTGAGGTGTACCTGATAGCGCCGGTGATTCTTGTGCTGGTCGTTCTGGTGGCGGCTTTGCTCGACCGCTGGAGCGTGCCGGTAATTCTTATTGCGCTTGGTGCGGGCATAGTCTTTGGAAGCGACGTGCTGAACCTGTGGAACTTCGGCGACGTTCAGCTTACCAACCAGATGGCGAATCTGGCGTTGATCTTCATTCTGTTCCAGGGTGGATTCAGCACCCGTCGCGAGCATTTTCGTGCCGTCGCCCTTCCGGCCGGTGGTCTGGCGACTTGGGGAGTAGTTCTTACAGCCCTGACTACTTTTTTGGTCATGTGGGGTCTTCTGGGGTGGGGTTTTGAAAAGGCGATACTGCTTGCGGTGGTGATATCTTCGACGGACGCCGCCGCAACGTTCTCGATTCTGCGTCGCCAGTCGCTTCCACCAAAGCTTTCATCCACCGTCGAGATTGAAAGCGCCGCGAACGACCCCATGGCGATACTGCTGACGTTGGCAGCCATCCAGGCGCTGACGGCGGGTGAAATGCAGTGGTACATGCTGGTGTTGAGTTTCATCTGGAAGTTCGCCGCGGGCATCACCATTGGCGCGCTTGCGGGATTGGGCGCGATATGGTTGTTCAATCGTCTGAAACCTCAAGACAGGGGGCATTATTATGTGCTGACGCTTGGGGTGATTTTACTGATTTTCGGCCTGGCGGAAATGGCCCAAAGCAGCGCCATGCTGGCCGTCTTCGTAGCCGGGTATGTTATGGGGAACCAACCCTTCGTGCACAGACAAGGCGTGGCGAACTTCGTCTCGGCTCTATCGGTAGTTGCAGATATCAGCATGTTTGTATTAATGGGGCTGCTGGTCTTTCCAAGTCAATGGTCGGGCCTGTGGTTGCAGGGACTCATTCTGTTTGCGGTTCTGAGTTTCATCGCCAGGCCCCTGGCGGTGTGGATAGGTACGCTGGGCATGAGGATTCGCCCCCGCCACAGACTCTTCATCTCGTGGGCGGGTCTGCGCGGCGCGGTGCCGATCATTTTGGCAACCTATCCCCTGGCGGCGGGTCTGACGGTTGGTGAAGAAATATTCAACCTGGTGTTCTTCGTGGTCATCCTGTCGGTTGCCATACAGGGCTCGACTTTGGGTGTTCTGGCGAGGTGGCTCAAGATATCGAGCATCGCCAGGCCCAAGCCTCTTTACAACCTGGAACTGGTGACAATGGCGAAGAGCGACATGGACCTGATCGTGGTTGACATGCCCGGCCCCCCGGGCGCGCCGGGCCCGCGCATCGCCGATCTGAACCTGCCCCCCGGATGCGTCATCACCCTCATTACAAGGCGAGGGAGCGAGGTAATCGCCCCCAAAGGCAGCACCCAGTTGCAGGGATGGGACCAGATCACAATTCTTGCCCACGTCAAGGACGAGGCCGAGATAACAAAGGTCCTGCTGCACAGCCAGAAGAACCTCCACCCGAAGGCGGACGACGACTCGACGGAACAACAATAGAACAGGGCATTCGTCAGATCAGTCCGGAAACGTCAGCCCCCCACCAACAACGCCGCAATAGAGATTACCGATCCTGTGACGGGAAA
>CAZWAT010000334.1:0-1837 GCA_964632015.1 uncultured Planctomycetaceae bacterium | reverse complement strand
CGAATTCCGTAGACCATTATAAGAGTGCCGTCAACACCAAGAAGATGGCCTGGAAAGCCTTTTGTGTCTGTTGCGTGTGGAATGCTCCATGTCATACCACCATCAGAAGATTCACACTGCAGAAGCTCATGGTGGTTGGCGATATTGTGGTTTCGTATTACCACGACCACCTTGCCATCTGGCGCCTGTGAGGCGTGAGGCTCATGATATTCTCCCCCATCGTCGTCTTCACGAACAGGAATGCGTGATATGATTCGCCAGTTCAACCCGTCGTCATCAGACTCAGCCACCGCAAGAGGCACGCCAGGTTCAAGAGCGCTGCCGTTACGCCCCCGCCTGCCTTTGTCTACCCTGCACCTGCCGACATATATCAGCCTTCCATCTGACAACTGCGCCGGGCCATGGGGACTACTGACAAGCGAATCAATGCGGCTGCTCCACGTCGCACCATGATCCTCAGAACGTATAATCCACGTGCCGATCTCCTTATCGATCAGTTCGTCGTTCACTTCACCGGTTCGTCGCCACCAGGAATCGCGGTTAACCTCAGGCCGCATGTGCAACAGATTGGCCAGCCATGCGAAGGAATTGAACCACGTCACCAGCATTGCACCGCTGGATGTCCGACAGATGCCTGCATCTCGATCGTCAAGCGAACTATTCACCAGGCACACCGGATCGCCCCAGTTTTCACCAAGATTTTCCGATGTCATCATGTGAACTTGCCCGAACGGACACATGTGGTGATGTCTTGCCCCCGAATACACAACTCTCAAGGCCCCATCGGCGCACATCGCTACTGTGGGCCACCCGTGATACTGCTGGTCAACACTAATAGTGCGGACATCCAAAACGCGGATACCTTCTTTCATGGTGTACGTTCTCTCTCGCTTTGTCGTGAACAGTCCGGCACGTGCAGCTTGACGGGAATCAGGTATCCCTGCTGCGTTAAACGCCTGCCGCCGGACATTTCGCGGAGCATTTTTCCGACAAGCAAACCTTCTTCTTCGGGCGATATGTCGGGAAGCGTACACGGAAAATAGCACTTGTTTATGTCCAACGGTGAATTACACATGACGATCTCAACCCTGTCTGCCAGTTCTAGCTTCTGGGCAAGATCGGCAATGCACTCTGCTTGGAATTCAGTCCGGCAAATCATTGCGAGTCTTGTGTTTCCTATGTCCTGCAACAGCCCGCTGGCCATTTCTGTGATCGCCATACGATCTACGGCAGCACTCCGTATCTGCAGCGCATTGGCGGGCAGACCGGCCTCAGCCATGGCCTCACCAATGGCGTCATGCAGCAGGTAGTCTCCGGCGGACCATGTCTCCCGCATCACGGTTACTATACGTTTGTGGCCGTGGGATAACAGATACTCGGTCAGCAGTTTACCAGTCCGGCCCTGGTCTCGACTCAGCCAGCAGAGGTTCTTCAGATCGGGTTCCACGCTTCCAAGAATCACGGCCGGAACGCCCGTCTGGTTGAAGTATGCTCGCATGGGCCTGGAACTGAGCACAACGACAAATCCGGCAGTGGACTGGACAGTCGAGACCTGTTCAACAATATGGCGGACAAATGCCAGATCCTGATTAGGCACGAAGTTCATTTGCACTGAGATATCGGACATGACTTCGCGAACCGCTAATGCCCTGTGCCAAACTACATTGTGGCTGCCCTTTTCTGGACTCACCGAGTCAGGTAGAAAGAAGTGCACCACCTTCTGCTTCTTCTGTGCACAGGCAGCGGAACCTATGAATGTGCCCGCCTTTGGTCTTCGTTCCAGCCACTTACGCTTGGCAAGAAACGTCATTGCTCGTTGGGCGGTGGTAATGCTGCC
>CAZWAT010000333.1:0-1842 GCA_964632015.1 uncultured Planctomycetaceae bacterium | reverse complement strand
TCTTGGAGGCAAATATGCGAGTGCATACGCATAAGCATGAGCACGAAACATCAGTTATCAAGGAACGATATCTCCATTCATAGACTTAGTCAAGTCACATTAAGAAATATTCCTACTTTTTGTTTAGTCTATGCGAATAGAAAGCATGACGTATTTACTATTCGTGCGCTAAGGTAATACCCCGGGCCCCCTGGCCAAAATCATAATTTTTTACAAACTGTGCTTGACAGATCTCATCTGTGCTGTAAAATATGCACAGTTGGAAACTGTGTCGGACAGCTTAATCCAGTAGCAGGAGATAACGAACGTGGCAAGCGACCCCTCGGACACTCTGACAAAGATCGACCCAGCCGAACGCGTCGAGTGCTACATTCGCGAATCTCTCGCCAAGGCGGATGAAGGTGACCGCCTTCCCTCGGTTCGCCAGTTGATGCATCATTGCAAGGTCAGCAAGTCGGCGGTCGATCGCGTGTTGTCCCGCCTTCAGGGAGAAGGGTTGATCGAGGCAAGATCGCGTTCAGGCCTGTACCGCTCGGATCGCTCGTCAATTAGAGAAACTGTGGTGGAATATCTCTTCTTCGGTCATCCCGATTCGCCGGAGCGCGGCGGCTTTCACAGCGAGGTATTTTACGCCCTCAGTTCTTCTCTGTCCCGAGAATCAAAATTCCTTCATCTCAACATCATGCGTCGTGAGAAGAATCCTCGCGCCATTATCGACCGCATCTGTCGCAATCCGTCATGCCAGGTAATCACCTGTTCGGTTGGCATAAGTGACCTGCTCGAGGTTGGACGCATTGTCGATGCGGGCATCGGCGTGCTGCACCTGCTGCCTAACTTTACCGAGCCGGTTTCCTCGTCAATCTGTCTCGACGACAAGGCGATAGTTCGCTTGCAGATTGAACACCTTGCGGGGCTTGGGCATCGGAGGGTCGCCTATCTGCACGCCGCGCAGGAGGATACATATTATCGATCTGTTAACGCCCGTCGTGACATGTTCGCACGCATCGCGGTTGATGCCGGCCTGGATATTCAGCCCGGGTGGATTCGCTATGTAGGATGGGATGCAGACGTTGTGCATCGCGAGGTAATCGACCTGCTTAGCGCCGACGTCCGGCCGACTGCGTTGATCGTTTACGACGCGGTTGTAAAGAGCGTGTATTCTGCCATTCGCGAATACGGGCTTGTTCCAGGCCGAGATATCAGCGTCATCGGCTGCGATGATCGACCATGGGCCGCCCACGTCGACCCGCCGTTGACGACGGTGCGAGTGTCACGCTCCAACATAGCGGAAGCGACATGCAGAGAACTTGGGCGCGCCTCGGCAGGTGAGAGCGTGGGGCGACATTTCATCCCGCTCGAACTTATCGTGCGGAAATCGACCGCCCCGATCGCTCACAAGTAAACATTTGCGCGTTACCGGCACAAGCTGGCCGGATTATGGGAATTGGACATATCAGTTACACAAGGAGATGAATGATGAGACGAATCGCATTGCTCAGTACTGTCGTCGGGATCTTTCTTGCCGCTTCGGTGGCCCACGCCGCACCCTACCTGCTCACCTGGGACGAGGAGAAGGAAGCTTACCACCTGGAGCTGACATTCTCATATGAGAATCCCAACGGGCCGGATGTCGAAAAGACCGATAATTTTGTGAGGGCAAGCAACAAGTATTACCAGAATGCCGACCGGGTAGCATACGGCCTGTGGTCGTTCGCCTTGGAAGACGGCCAGAGATTCAAAGACATCACCTTCAATATTCAGGTGACACAAAGCAGTAAGGCTAATTCCCGCCAGGAGAGCTACTTCTCAACCGATCCGACGATTAAAGAGGGTAGTTATGGT
>CAZWAT010000332.1:0-1868 GCA_964632015.1 uncultured Planctomycetaceae bacterium | reverse complement strand
ACGCAGAACCTACCCTGCTCTGTTACGCCGTCAGTTCTCGCTGCCCTGACTACGCGGGAGTCAGCAAGGGCGATGGTGTTGGACGGATCGCCCAGAGATTCCGACTGGGCCAGCCGAAGCACGGGATTATTTGGATCTGCGTAGTCGTACACCAGCCCGTAACTGTAACCGTGATCGAAAAAGCCCCCAATGAAGCAGGCTTGGAGCTGAGTCTGGTCATACTTTCTACCAGCCGGACAAAAAAGCAATTCCCGCGTCAGTCCGTATCCTTGGGCTATAAGGAGATGATGCCACCTGTAGTCATAAGGATTCGGAGCGCCAGGGGGATGATTCTGCATGGGCGGATAAAACCCATTGTTCTCGTTGTGATACATATTGAAAACCATGTTGATAGAGCGAAGACTGTTGGTGCAAATGGCCTGTGCAGCCAGGCCTTTGGCTTTCTGGAGCGTTGGCAGAAGTATCGACGCCAGCAGCGAGATAATGGCTATAACGACGAGCAATTCGATCAGTGTGAAGCCCTGACAGCGAAATCCTTGGACATTTCGGGAGCAACGGCACGCAGCTGGCTGCATGATGCTTCTCCTTGCTGTACTAGATACTGTGATGGTTATACCTACTTTGTCAGAGACAGTGAGTTCTCACGCGGCTTGTCGGTTGAACAACGTGTTATCAGTTCAACCGGAATACGTTCGTGAGTAATGATCTGCTGGCCGTTGAGCACCTGGTCCAGCAGGCGCTGGGCGCAGCGCTGACCGATGACGTCAAACGGCACGTTGACAGTTGTGAGAATCGGATCTTCCACCGGCGATTCGCCTCGCTGCTCGATGTTATCCCATCCAATCAGCGACAGGTCTCTTCCCGGCGCCCAGCCTTTTGAGCGGAGCACATCGACAACGCCGAGCGCAACATGATCGTTGCCGCACACCACGGCCGTGGGGCCAGCCTTCCAAGAGAACCATTTGGCGAATTCCTCCCTGGCGTGCATAATTACGGAACCCAGATTCTCGCCCGGCTCAAGCGTCTTCAACATGTGGACATCCTGATTCCTGAACGGCATCTGCTTTTCCGTCATCGCCAGAACGAACATGGGGTAATGATGATTCGTCCCGAAAAAGCCGATTCTGCGATGGCCAAGCTCGAGCAGATGATTGACAGCCTGCCGAATTCCGCCGATCACGTGGTCGTATACGGTGTTCACACCAAACTCGTCGGCGCTGGGGTCGGTGCTGACGTGGGGAATGTCATTCAATATAAGCCACTCGGCGATTTCCTTGTTGACGATTCCGTTTTCCAGAAGGAAGCCGTCGCAATACCCTTGTGACGGGGCGAGATCCTTGAGGAATTCGTATCGCTCGTTGTCGTCAAAGAAGCTGATGCTTACGCGAAACCCCTTGGCCTTGGCGGTTTGCTCAATGGCGCGGAACTTCTCGTCGCCGAAGATGTTCGTCTTGACCCACTTGGGGGAAAAGATGCGATTGATCGGGACAGATATCTTGTGGGCCAGCTTCTTTTGTAGATTCTTAGACAACCGCACACTTTTGATGCCGCCAAGCTTTACCTTAGCCTGAAGTATGCTCGCCCGCTTCTCGGGCGTGATTCTCAGGGTGGGATCGTTGTTGAAGAATCGGGAAACCAGCGGCACCGACACCTTGGCTTCGCGAGCGATCTCTGTCATGGTTGCGGCCATCAATGTACCTTTCTATCATGCTGTAAACATTACGAATAGATTTTACACCACATCCGCGAGTTGTCAATCAGTATTGGGCAATAAATCGACAGGTATTCGAAAGGAATCATTATTTCTATCCATAAGGCTATCATTCATAAGCCTATATCATTATCCCTGGCAATGATCTTTCTGTATA
>CAZWAT010000331.1:0-1890 GCA_964632015.1 uncultured Planctomycetaceae bacterium | reverse complement strand
ATGGCTCGGATGATCCAGCACAACGCATCGCTCGCTAGTGGGCACCAAGGCCCTGACGACATCGTCGCGCCGATCGTTTTGCAAAAAGACATCTTCGTAGTCCGCCAGTACCCTCGCAACCTTGTTGACCGCCTGGAAAAGTTCTCCATCCGTCGAAGAGAAGTTCCAGACCATGAACCCCCCACCCCTGCTGTCGAGCAGGCGGCGCATCAGTATTGCCGGCGTCGGCTGACGTGGCGAGCTTCTGTCGGTGATCTGGTGTGGATAGACAATTTCGCCAAGCACCATCGTCGTATCGCCAAGGGCTTCATAGCTGGCGAGCAATCGCTCGATCTTTCGGCCATAACCCATCGAGGCAATATCGATCTTTCCGTTAAGCTTGGCCCAGTCAACACCATAAAGGCTCTTCGTGCGGTCGGATTGATACCCTGAGTAAACGCTGAAGGTGACGTGCGGGTTAAGGCTTCTGAACACCTCTCGCAGCATCCCTGCAACGTTGGCCATGCGTGTTGTCATGAACTCCTGCCATTCAGTGGGGTACTTTTTCTTGATCGTCGTCGCGGCGATATCCCCATGCCCGAATTCCTTAAGACATCTGGGGCAATAGCAGGCGAGATAGGGTGTGAACGGGCCAAATTCGTAATCCCAGACCACATTTTCGGCGCATGTTGGTTCGTACCACTTGCGTATCTTCTTCGTCAGGGCCGATCTTGCTTTCTCCTCTGCCAGAAGCACGCCAGGGCAGATTCTGCCTTTGACCTCTTTGCCGTTTTCCCCGACCATCGCCATGTCGGGATTTTCGGCAAGGAACTCGGGGGTGTGCATCTCGTCCGAGTTGAGGTGGAATGTGCGGAATCGTGTAGCCCCGTCTATCGGCCCGAACCGCATGTCCATGATCTGGTTGAACCCGGCCGACATGAATTGATCGTTCAGCGTGCGCCTGAGATTCTCGTCGTCAAGCACCCTGGAGTAGCCTACCCACAGTTGAATGATGCTGCGCCTGGGACGCTTCGAGACAAGCTCATCAAGCACGTTAATGCCCAGGCGCTGGGGAACCTCCTGGATATTCCCGCCCTTCGCCTGGGCGTAATAGTACATGTCTGCAGAGTCGGGCGCTGACTTGGTTGCGCGAAGGACAATGCCGATATGCTGCCAGTGACTGGTCACTTTGGGGTCATACCGACTGGGAGGACTGACCGAAACCTGGTACTTAGTGTACTGCCTGCCCGCCCGCGAAACAGGCCCCAGCCTATCAACCGCCACCTTTGACCGCTGGTAGTGCGTGCAGGCGCCCACAGGTTCGATACCGTCGGGAAGCTCGATGTTGAGCAGGTAATCATCCGGGTTTCCAAGTGCGTTCTGCGTGTGGGGCGACAGTAGCAACTGCCCCACCGAGCCTCGGCAGATAGACCAGCCTTTTATCGCCCAGTTCGGCCAGAACAGCGATTCCTCAAACAAGATGACTTTTTTAAGCACCCCGTCGCGCTGCAGAACACCACCCTCTATTGGCGCGGGCGACCATTCGCCCGACCCATCCGAAAACAGCCACGATGAATCAATCTCGAAAACTTCTTCACCGACGGTGAAGCTCCCAGCCGTTCCTTTTGACGCTTTGAGCAGCAGAGTATTCGAGCCCCTGCTCAGGCCTGTCGCGCCTTCCTTGCCGTTGAGCGTGTACTCGTAACCGCCGGGCGAGTTGATGTTGGCGACAAGGGATGAACCTCCTATCGTCACCGAGTACTCGGGCAGCTCAAACAGCATCGCCTTCGTGCGGGCGTCCGAGACGGTAAATGAATATCGGTGCGTGCCTTCAGGAAAGCTCATGTCGGATTGGATCTTTGCGGGTCCGCCTGTTGCGGATTCCTTCAAGACCTTGCCGTCCTGGGCCTT
>CAZWAT010000330.1:0-1892 GCA_964632015.1 uncultured Planctomycetaceae bacterium | reverse complement strand
TCCTGTTTATTAAAACTCCAGGCCGCCTTTTCTGGCCGCTTCGGCAAGTTCCTTCACACGTCCGTGGAAGGGATAGCCGTTTCGGTCGAAGACAACCCTCTTGATTCCTGCCTCTATTGCCTTACCGGCCAGTGCTGCCCCAACGGCCTGCGCCGCCTGGCAGTTTGCGCCACTGGAAAGATTCAGCGACCCATCTCTGCTCGACGCGCTGACGAGGGTTCTTCCCGCGTTATCATCGATCAGTTGGGCATAGATGAACTTTCGGCTTCGGAACACGCTCAAGCGTGGACGCTGTTCGGTGCCGAATACATGCTTGCGAACTCTGAGTTTACGCCTCTGACGCTGTATCTTTTTTTTCACGGTTACGTTCATGCTTATCCTGCCTTATTCCAATGCTACTTACAATCAGGCGCCACCCGCACCAGCGAAGGCCTTGCCAGCCTTGCGGCGAACATGTTCACCAGCGTAGCGAATGCCTTTGCCCTTGTACGGTTCGGGCTTTCTGGTGCGACGGATTCGGGAGGCTAATTCTCCGACTGCCTGCTTGTCCGCGCCCTTGACGGTAAAACGCGCCGGGTCCGACTCACCACGTGCCTGGGCGGTAGCAACTTCTATGGTCAAACCATCGGGCACGTCGAACACGACCGGGTGGCTAAAGCCACAGTTGATCGTGAACTTTTTGCCCTGAAGCTGCACGCCAAAGCCCACGCCGTAGAGTTCCAAGCTCCGCATGAAACCCTTCGACACGCCCTCGATCATGTTGGCGATCAGTGTGCGGGTCAGGCCATGCAGACCTCTAGACATCCGCTCATCATCCCGTCGCTCAACAGTGACGTTATCCGCTTCGATCTTCACCGAGACTTCAGGACGATGCGTGAAGCTCAATTTGCCCAGCGGACCTTCGACGTTTACTGTCTGCCCGGTCTGAGTGACCTTTACGCCAGATACAATCGGGATCGGTTTTTTTCCTATTCGCGACATTTGCTATTCACTCTCGTTATGAGACGGTGCAAAGAACTTCGCCGCCGATGTTCATTTCGCGGCACTTGCGGTCGCTCAAGACGCCTTTTGATGTCGAGATAATCGCCACACCAAGTCCATTCAGCGGACGGGGAAGATCCTTCGCGCCGGAGTAAGTCCGTCTTCCGGGCTTGCTCACACGTTGAATTTCCCGCACGACATCCTCACCGGCACTTCCATATTTCAGATATATCCGAAGAAGTCCCTGCTTGGCATCATCGATGCGTTTGTAATCCTGGATGTAACCCTCTTCCTTCAGCACCGCCAGAATACCCTCGCAAACCTTAGATGCGGGAGCAGTCACAATTTCGTGCTTGGCGCGCAGTGCGTTTCGGATGCGGGTCAGCATATCGGCTATGGGGTCTGACAAGCTCATCTAATCAATTCCTTTACCAACTGGCCTTGCGCAGCCCGGGGATCACGCCATCCAGTGCCAGGTTCCTAACGCATATCCGGCACATCCTGAACTTGCGATAGACGGCCCTGGGTCGTCCACAAATCTGGCAGCGGCGGATAGTCCGCGTGCTGAACTTCGGTGTTCGCTTGGCCTTGGCGATCTGCGCCTTGGTTGCCATAGTTATTTATCCTTTCAGCCTCGTCGGAACGGCATGCCCATGAGGCTCAAAAGCTCTCTAGCTTCTTCGTCCGTATTTGCGGTAGTCGCCACCGCGATATTCATACCCTGGGTAAACGTCACGCCCGCGGGATCGATCTCGGGAAAGACCGTCTGCTCGGTGAGACCCATATTATAATTTCCTCTTCCGTCGAATCCGGAGGAGTTCAAGCCTCTGAAGTCCTTCACCCTGGGAATCGCCAGCGTAATGAGCCTGTCGAGGAACTCATACATTCGCTGTCCGCGAAGGGTGACCTTC
>CAZWAT010000329.1:0-1904 GCA_964632015.1 uncultured Planctomycetaceae bacterium | reverse complement strand
GTGCCTGGGTGATGAGAATAGCCCCGGCGACGACGAACACGAACGCGCCAATCAGGAAGATAATCTGAAGCGGGCCGGTTCCTCCGCCGGTAATTGAGGTATCCGCAGTAGCAACCAGATTTCTGATAGCCCACGGAAGCCTTGAGACGATGCCCGCCATAATGAGCAGGCTTATGCCGTTGCCGATACCGTATTCATCAATCTGCTCGCCCAGCCACATCAGGAACATGGTTCCCGCCGTCAGACCCGCAATGCCCATGAAGAACGTCAGCGCCCCATCATAGTGGGGATATATCATGTGCTGCGACGACATAAACCTCATCCAGAAAGCACCTTGGATGATGCACAATCCGACTGTGGCGTAGCGGGTATATTCCTGAATCTTCTTATATCCAGCCGGGCCTTCCTTCTGCAGTCGTTCGAGTGCAGGAACCACCGTGCCCAGCAACTGGAAGATAATGGACGCCGAAATGTACGGCATGATGCCCAGGCCGAACAACGTTGATTGCGCCAGGTTTCCGCCCGTGAACATGCTTGCCATCTGCATCGCTTGTCCAATGGCACCTTCACTCTGCTGGCTCATGTAGTCGGTCATCGCCTGCTGGTCGAGGCCAGGCAAAGGCACGTGGAAGCCAATCCTATAAATGCACAGCAGAATCAGCGTAAACGCGATCTTTTTGAGCAGTTCCGGAATTGAGAAGATGTTTTCCAGGGACTTGCGAATATTCGATGTGCTCCACAGTGCATAATAATAGATCCCTAGCAGCAGGATCCCACCGACAACATAAGCAATTGCCGCTGGCGGGAGGTCTCCCTCCGCACGCGCCATAACGGCAGAGGCTCCCTCGGCGATCATTACAATCGCGAGCGCCGTCAGGAGTACGCCGGTTATCAATCTAAATATTCGAAAGGCCATAAACTAAATCCTCAATGCAACTGGATTCGCTACGCTTGTTCGGTAGTTCCGCCTGCCTTTGCGATTTTCTCGCTGGCTGTGGCCGAGAACTTATGTGCTACCACGTGCAGCTTCTTGCTGAGTTCGCCAGTTCCAAGAATCTTCACCAATCCCTTTTCGTCGGAGATAAGACCTGCCTGAAGGAGATTGGCGATATCGACCTTGGAATCAGCATCGAACTTTTCGAGGTCCTGAACGTTGACAACCTGGTACGACGTTTTGAAGTTGGCGTTGGAGAAGCCACGTTTGGGGATACGGTTGATAATCGGGGTCTGCCCGCCTTCGTATCCGATTCGGTGCTTCGCGCCGCTCCGGCTGTACATGCCTTTGCTTCCACGTCCCGCGGTTTTGCCCTTGCCTGAGCCCGTTCCGCGCCCGATGCGTTTTTTGGCTTTGTACTTACCGGCCTTGCTAAGTATATCGTCAAGTTTCATTACAGGGTAACTCCACGCAGCTCTGCAACCGCCTGCGGTGCACGAAGCTGCTTCAGTGCGTCCATACCAGCCTTCAAAAGATTCTTGGGGGTGGTGGACCCATACGCTTTCGTTAATACGTCGCGTATTCCCGCCAGTTCCAGAAGGGGCCTGATCATCTTTCCAGCGATGACACCGGTACCTTCCGAGGCGGGTAAAAGCAGCACTCTACTGGCGCCGCATGTGCCTCTAACCCGATGGGGAATGCTGCTTCCCTTGAGCTGAACGGAAACCATGTTTTTCTTGGCGTCGGCGACGGCCTTTTCGACGGCCTGGGGGACTTCGTTCGCCTTGCCGTATCCAATACCGACGCGAGATTGCCTGTCACCGACAACCACCAGCGCACCGAAGCTGAATCGCCTTCCGCCTTTAACGACCTTGGCGTAGCGGTCGATCTTGATCACGCTGTCTTCCAGTCCCCCCGTGTCTCGGGCGGACTCGCGATTTTCTCTGGTAAAAGCCAAGTTCCCTGCTCC
>CAZWAT010000328.1:0-1927 GCA_964632015.1 uncultured Planctomycetaceae bacterium | reverse complement strand
TTCCTCTGTTCACGGAAGAAAAATACTCTCCGAAATCATTATCGGGTATTCACCAGGCATGATTGAATCGTCCGGGGTGCCTGGGAGAAGATTGCCCCACTCCCTGCCAGTCATATTGTCTACCCATAATATTGGATTACGTTACGGGTGGGTGTGGATAAACTGTGGATTTTTTTTGTATTTTCCCGCCGGTTTTATTGTGATGGCGTGTCAGATTTCTTCTTTTATGCCCAGTTGGGCCTCGATGTCGTCGGTTTTTGGCAGGCGCGGGCCTGTAATCGCGACAATCAGTCCGGGCAGGGCGATGAAGACCGGTACGAACCTTGCCAGCATCGCCAGCGCCAGAATCATGCTTGCCCCGACTTGGGGGCTTTTGAAGAACTCGATATACCCCGCCTCGATGATTCCCATTCCCCCGGGCGTCACCGGGATGGCGCCAATTATATAGATCACCGGAACGAACATATAATATGTGTGCCACGGCGTCTGGAGTTTCAGGCTCATGCCCAGCAGGGCGATTGCGGACATCCAGATGATCTGCGAGCCGAAGGTTATCATTATCGCCTTGAATAACCCTCCGAGCCTTTGTCGGTACAGCATCGCCGCGTCTTTCGCCGCCTCCATGTGGTGCGAAATCGACAGCCTCGCATAAAGCTTTTCGAGGTGCAGAACGCTGCGAAATCGGCTGCTCAGAAGCATCGCCAACAAGAACACCACCAGCACCGTGACGATCGCGACCATCACGGCTGCGGATTTGAGCTTCGAGAAAGATTCGACCCCCGTCGCGAGCACCAGTGTCAGTATGACACCCGCGAGCATGACCAGTTCGACCAGTCCAAGCAGGCGGTCGACAAGGATGCTCATCAAAACCCCCGCCCGCTTGGGTGTGTGCCTTGCGACATAATAACCTTTTACCAGGTCGCCACCGACGGTTCCCGGAACCACCGCGTTGAAGAACTGCCCCAGAAACGTCAGGCGTATCGCCTCCCACAGGCTGATCCGTATCTCCTGCATTTTCAGCAGGAACCACCATCTCACACCAACCACCAGGGTAGACAGTGCGAAGGCAGCCACCGCAAGTGCAAAGAGCGTTCGATCCATCCGCCTGATCGTCGTGGCAAAGCCGGGGCGGATGATCCCCCCGGAACCCTCCGGGGCAACGAGTTGATCCATATCAAGGTTCAGGGTCTGCTTCCACCACCACCACCCTGTCGAGACGGTGACGAATTGTGGGTCGGCGTGGGGGGATGGCGTGCTGACGACATCGTAACTATTGTGATTGTGGGCACTTATGACATAATCGTTCCAGTGAACCTTCGAGAACAACCACAGTAGCAATCCCGCAGCCACCGCGATCTTAAGTGTGAGGATGACCTTCTTTTTATGTCGTTTGTACATATGGTGGGTTCCGGGGAGCATTGTACCGAAGGGGGTATGCGAGCAAAACCACATTTTATCGCTGGTTGAAAACTCAAGAGGCTGGTTTGGAACGGGTCGGTATGGGTTCGGCGGCATCGACAAATCATTCTCGTGCGCGCCAGAGTTTTCAAACAGAGCCTAGACCAGGGGGGATATTTCGGTGGCGTTTATGGTTATCGAGCCGTACTGGTTTTCGACCTTTCCAGCGACGATGTAAGGCCCGTGCCGGGTGAATGACGTGTCGACTCGGCGCGAGGCCCGCGGGAAGATGGACGCCTCGAACAATCCCCATTCATCTTCAAGCGTGACAAAGTGCATTGGTTCTCCGCGATCGGTGCTGGTCGATCTTCTTGCTTCGAGCATTCCGGCGATTCGGACGTATTCGCCGATGTTGTCCCAAAGGCGTCTGCTGTCGGTATTGGTCATTTTCGCCATGTCGGGTCTGCCTCTTCTCCACAAGGTGAGGATGTGCGGGCCTGGTGTCAGACCCAGTATCGCCCGCTCGTCG
>CAZWAT010000327.1:0-1929 GCA_964632015.1 uncultured Planctomycetaceae bacterium | reverse complement strand
CCCACCGTCGCGAGCCTCCGCCGGCCACCGCAGATTGCACAGGCGCCGAGCGGTTGGCCGATGTCGTACCGGCCGCAGATGGTGCAGCGAGTGAGCAGCAGGCCGGCGATGTTGAGGTGGTGGTCGTGGTCGGTGGTGAGGGTGAGGGTGGTCATGTCAGGCGTCTCCGTTCTGACACACGTTCCTCGCTCGCATTGCCATGATCGCGGCGGCCTTCAATCCGAAGACTTGCTTGCGGCCGTAGTTGTAGACCTCTTCGAGCATGTCGAGGTACGCATCGCGATTTGAGTACGCGCCGAGTTTGTCGCGGCAGCGTTCTGCGTTCTGGAGCAGGCGCTTGCCGTTGAACGAGCCCACCCTGCACACCATCATGCAGGCGAGAATCAGGGTGTTGGATCGCATGTGCTTTTCAAGCCGGATCAGGCCCGTGTACACAGCCGCCACCTTGTGCGCCCATTCGCGGTCGGTGATCTTGTATTCGCCGGCGCGGAACGCCACGTTGACATTTCCCCACGAGACAGTGCCAGCAAGCAGTGCGGCAGACAGCCCAAGCGGAATCCCGTGAAGACTGCTGAACTCAAGCACCTCGCGGTAGTCGGCGAGCCCGTTGTCAGCGTGGTTCTTCGCGTAGTCATAGATTTTCCACGTCTCGGCAGTGCTGTTGACCGCTGAGATTCTGAAGTCTTGCTCGGTAACGATGTAGTAGACCGGCAACTGAAGGGTCTCGGCGAATTGCAGCCTGTGCTGGCCGTCCATGACCACCAGGCGTTTCTTGTCGTCGCGCTTGCACACGATCGGGAAGCCGTCCAGGAAGCCATACGCTTCCATTGACTGCCTGAGCAGTTTGTGAGCTTTCTCGTTAACGTCGCGGTTCTCTGTGCTGCGAAAAAACAACCGATAGTTCCGCGTCACCTGCAATTTTGGAACTGCCATTTCTCACCTCACTTGTTTGCCTTCACCCAGTCAGAGACGAGCTGGAAGCCTCGCTTCCTGAGAGCGTCGTTCTTCGGAATCTTGGACAGGCAATTGATTGCTTCGTTTGCGCGAATGATGCCGACACCTACAAGCCCGTCTTTGCGTTTCGACGGCTTCTCCTGCTTGTGGTTGGCAGGCTCGGACTTTGGGGAACTGACTTTGTTCTTGCTGGCCAGTGCGGCGTCGAGCAGCGGCTTTTGAAGCTCCGGCGGGTTCGCAACAATTTGAGACGCCTTAAAGATGGTGATCTCGTTGCTGTCAACGGCCTCGGCAATTTCTGGGATGCCGTCTTTGATTACCTTTGCGGCCCGATCGACGGACTTGCCGGAGACACCGAACGTCTCGCCCACCTGGTCGCGGGCTTGGCCTTTGCTGATCGCTTCAGGACAATTGTCCTGAAGCGATTTTGCACCATTACTCTTGCGGTCCCCGCCCGCGGCTTTCTGCCTCTCCTTCGCCGCATCGTCGTACATCTTCCGCGCTCGCTGGGCGCACATTGCCGCTTGCGACACGGTCAGATGGCGCCGATGCAGATTGAGCGACATGACATAGGCAATGGGGTCTTCGACCGATACCGGGATGATGTCCGGCCTCACGCCTGCCTTCTCACACGCCAGCCAGCGCCGGCGGCCGTCAATGATCTTGCCGTCCATCTGTTCGATGGGAATTTGCAGACCGTGCTGCTTGATGTCCTCGGCCAGCTCGTCGAGGTGTTCGTCATCAAGCGGAAAGATGTTTGCGGCTTCGTGGAATTGCATTAGAACACCTCACACTCAAAACCCCGGTCGGCGCGCACGCACCCCCGCACGCGCCGACCGGGAACGAAAGGAACGCCGACGAACGCCGCCGGCAGACAAGAACACCTCCGCCGGCGGAGGGACGAACCGACGGAGGCTGCGGCTTCCTGCCGCCTCGTGAAAAGAAAAACCCCCGCCGGCGAGCCCTGGGATTGAG
>CAZWAT010000326.1:0-1935 GCA_964632015.1 uncultured Planctomycetaceae bacterium | reverse complement strand
CGGCCTCGGCTTGATTGATAGATCGCTGATCAGCATCGCCCTGGATTACGGCGTGGAAGTTCTGGAGTTCCAAACGCATTTTCCCCAGTGGTCGTACAGGGGGCCTCAACGCGATGGGGACCTTGTAAATATGCCCACCGAGCTGTTCACGATCGAGGACAGCATCGTGACCATGGCTGAGCGTTGGCAAGATCATCGCTGCGCATACCAGGTGCTCAACGAGAGTAACCACAAGTCATTTCCTGCTGATGAGGCTGGGGCGGTTACGAAGTTCTTCTCCTGGCTGCTCCAGGCGATGGGTATTGCGACCCCCGTCATCGGTGGTGGATATGCTCCATACACCCGCGATTATGAGATGGTGCGAGTTACCTGCGAGAACGGCTTGCTGGACGTGATAGACGCGTTCGCCTTCCATCGGTACGGAGCGCAGCATATGGCTCAGGGCGATGTTGAATACTACCGCAGCGTCATGACGCAGTATCCGCGAGGGAACATGCCTCTTTGGGTATCGGAGATGGGCCTTTACTGGCCTTGTGGCCCGTACAGGCCTACGCCGCAGCAGGCGAAGACGACCGCCTTCGATATTATTACAAAGGTTGTCGAATTTAAGGCGACCGGGGTTGAGAGAGTGTTTCCGTTCTGCCTGGATTTCTTTGAAGAAGGCGACAGAAATTACGGAATGCTGGATCTTTACCGCTCCCCCATTCACCAGATGGGCGCATACGTCAACGCCATACGAATGCTCAGCAACGCCGAGTATGTTGGCGATCTGTCAGGAAGTGTGTCGGGCGCCATAAGCTCCAGGGTCTTCAAAAAAGGCTCAAACGCGATCATCGTCATAAACACAGGAACCCTGGAACCGACGCTCGTGAAACTTCCGATGTTCGTATCTGCGGGAAGCGCCTCTTCCATAGACGGCAGGGTCTTGTCGGTTAGCACCAGTTGGTACCGCGACCAGTTCGTGGTGACGGGAGGCATTGCTTACCTTCAGCGCGGACTTTCGGGGCTTTCACTCGATACCTCGACTACGGCGATGTCGCTGAAGCAGATTGCCGACACGTGGAACAACACGCCCCGCCAGACCTCGCCGGTGATCTTTCATTATCGCGCCGGAAATGTCGAGCGAGGATACAACCAGTACAACTGCCTTCCTGAAGTGGTGGAGATACTCTTATGGAATTTTTCCAATTCCCCCCAGCAGGTTGAGCCCGTGCTCAATGCACCGGCCGGGGTGGTTGTCACTGCCGGTCCACAGGCCCCGATAACTATTCCACCCAGAAGTCGTGTCTCGATCTTCTGGAACCTCAACTGGTCCAATCGGCTTGCCAGCAACAGGTACGATGTGTTCGTCACCGACAATGCGAATATCGCATCCCAAATGCTTATGGTGTTTTCAGAAGAGCAATGAGCCGTCATGCGGGATTGAAATACTCCAGAGCCCCGGCAACACGCAAACAGGCAGACGGTAGCGCCTCACATGCCGAACGGCAGGAGCTTCAGCTTCGTGGCGGACAGGTGGACTTGCGAACAACCAAGCTCGTAGGCAGAATTTCCCTTGGTGGAGTCCATGTGGAAGCGGGCAGTTTCAGGCCGGCGTGTATTGCCTTGATGGCCATTTCGCCCGCCTTACCGACAGGATGTTCAACCGTTGTCAATGGCGGATGCCAGTATTGCGTTTCAGCATGATTGTCGAATCCCACCAGTGAGATATCTTCAGGTACTCGCAGGCCGGCGTCGTGAATCGCCGCCAACGCTCCCAGTGCCATGGAATCGTCGACTGCCATCACGGCGGTGATGTTCGAGTTCCTGTCGAGCAGCTTCTTCATGGCGTTATAGCCATTTTCACCTGGCGCCATCGTTGCCTGTTTCATTTCAAGCTGGATGACGCTGTCGGCGCTCAGCTCGATTCCATATGACTTAAGCATGTTCTCTGCC
>CAZWAT010000325.1:0-1949 GCA_964632015.1 uncultured Planctomycetaceae bacterium | reverse complement strand
AGTTGAGCGCTTACGCCGCCGTCAGCGACAAGACTGGCGCCATTAACTGCGCTGGTTGCGTACCCTTCCCATTGTCTCCGATTGAAAGCCGGAAAAGTATTCGGTGCTGTCTTTATCCTGAATATATCGATTATTCAGTTACCTGAACCTCAAAACTGTCATGAATCTCAGTACGAGGATCATCCGCATATTTCACCAGTGCGCGCACCTGGCGGATCTGCCCCTGATCAGTGGCGGGAACAACACAGGCAATTTCCAGCGTAGCATTCTCGCACGGCTTTAATGCGATGACGTTCGGGACATCTTGCGCCAGACGCCAACCTTCGGGCAACTCGATCGATATGGCGGCGTCGATTGCATGGGGGGAAACATTATTAATCGTGAACGCACCTTTTGCCTGTCTGTCACCATCTGTTTGAACCAGTAGATCTTCGCACTTGACCATCAACGGATAATCGATGTTCAACATGGTCTGAGCATATGTAATAAACGGACGCCCCTGGTGCATTATCTTCACTGCCGCGACCACTGGCAATAGCCGTTCAATTGCCTCAAAACCTTGTGTTTCAATTTCACAGGAATACTGCAATTTGTCCTGTATATTGCCTGGTATTGAACTGTTTGATTCCCGTGAGACGATGCTCACCAAGTCCGCAAGCTGGCAATCAAGTGGCGTCCATTGCACAGATACGACCTGTCCAATGCCATCTCCCCCAATTGTGTTCACATGGACTTCCAGAGGCAGGGGCAAAGATGGCGCCAACCAATCATGCTCCAGTAGCATTGTCGTCGAAGCCCCCGTAACAACCCAAACGAAAGCCTGCGCCGCCTGTAGCGCCTGGCTCACATCTTCACGAGCGGCTATGCTCAGTTTCTTGGTGGCTGAATCACGCAGAAATTCATCCACTTTCAATGTGAAGGCGGACACGGCAGCGTGCGGGTTTTCCTGGGATAATTCCAATTCTCTAAGTGCTTCTAATACATGCGATGCAGCTTCTGGGCATGACTGCAAAAGGCCTTCACGTCGCACAATTGCCATGCGATATCTTCCTGCATCAAAACGATAGCTTCCTGTCGTACTGGTCAGCTTGCCCGATGTGTCTCTCATTAACAGCACAGCATCTGGGGGGCATTCCAGGCTGAAGGGCTTGTTGCTCTTCAGAAGTCCTGTCATTACATCGTGAGCGTACGATACCTGAGCCGATACTTGTCCTTGGGCTATCAGTGCATACGGTGTTTGCTCAATGACATAGTGTGGTTTATCGGATGGGCGACGCGGTAGGCCCTGCCCTTCAAGCGCATTTGCCCAGTCCACAATTGTTTCTATAGTCCTGTTTTCAGGCTCGGATGCAATTGACTTGGTGAGTGTCAATGTCTGCTTTTCGTCATCAACCTTGATCTTTGCACCCGAGTCTCTGCACGCCCAGAGGTTGCGGGTTTTTAATGTTATTGCAGGAAATTGGCCCTCTTTGTCCGCCTGAATAAACTGCCAATCAACAACGTCCAGATCTCGGGGTTGCGGTTTGGCGCCCCCGGCCTGGAACATGCGCACCGAATAAGCCGGCATCGTAAACGTTGTTTCGTACGCACTGTCGTCCAACGAAGTTACCTTCGACACAGGCAAAGGCCAGATTCCCCACAACATTCTGCCGTTCAGGTTCAATGCATTAACGTCAATCCGAAGGGTAACCTCCTGCGACTCGCTGGAGATGTTCGTGAGGACTATGCCAATTGAATCGTCATTTGCCAGCCAGGATGAACCTAGTACTGCGGGGCCAACCCAATCAGCCGGTGCCGCTTTGTTCTTGCGCAGCAAAGCCACATGATGTGTCTTGCTTCTTACCATAACAGGATACCTGCCAGCCAAATCTGTATCAGGCACAAGAGCTGTGGGAATCCATCGTCCGCCAAGAAGAAACTTCCGCCCAACCTGGTGATAGGATTGCACC
>CAZWAT010000324.1:0-1964 GCA_964632015.1 uncultured Planctomycetaceae bacterium | reverse complement strand
GGGGCGGCAAACTCGGCCGCTGCCGTCGCCAGCGAGTTGTGCTGCCAGTACGACACCAGCGCCTCGCCGGGCCGCTCGTTGCGAAGCGTCACTGCCACGTGCACCGCTGCCTCGTCGGCGGGAATGGCGTATTCCTTACGCAATATGAGTCCTGGCATAGATCTGCTGAGTTCGTGCTCGTACACAATCCTGGCGTGCCGGCCGTCGTTATCGCATAAAACCAACTCCATGGGTTCGGTCTCATCGCCGGACCATCGCGCATGTTGGGGCATCCACAGTAAGTCCATACCCCAGCCGTCCGTTGAGTAGCTCTCTTTGGACACGAAATGCTCCATACCGTTTACAACCCAGTCGAAAATTCTACCGCCACTGGGGTTGAGCTTGACACTTTGAAGAGGATTGCTGATCGCCACACATACATGCTCTTCGCCGCCAAAGTTTACCAGTTCGTAGGCGATCTTAATGTTTCCCACCTCGCCGAGCTTCGCACTGCCTTGAGGGTTAGATGAAAGATGCTTCCTTTGTGCTGCCTCAAAACCGATCTTTATTCTTGCGGCGTCCACCGCATCGCATCCTTCGATTCGCGAGGCGCTGGAAGTGGCGATCAGCATAACGGGCAACTGGTTCTCAACAAGCACCATTGCCGAGCCGTCGGCGTCACAGGTGTAATATTTCTTGTTGACCGGATCAACAAGATACATGCCGGCGAACCGTGGCGAACTCACGTTCACAAACGCGTCTTCATCCTCGTGGTAATTCAGCACGGTGATAAGGCACTCCCCGTTGAGTTCGTGGGCGAAGGTGAACAGCACCGCCGGCCAGTTAGGCCCCTGCAAGTCGATGGTTCTGCCGCCAACGTCAATCCGTTCCTGGTGGTATGGCGCACCGGCGATCGTCACATTCTGGGCGATCTTTCCGTCAAAGTAGAAATCTTCGACGAGGGCGATTCTTGTAAGCCCATCGTGAACGCCGAACATGACGGCGTCTGTGCGATAGAGTTCGGGCCAGTGTGCAAGCCCTCCGCAACCCGCGGCTGCAGTGATAATGGTGTCCAGCAACATCTCGGCGGGCGTTTCGCGAAACGATCCGACTTCGGGCCATCCGACGGTTATGTCGGGCATGAACTTTTTATGCTCCACTGTCGTGCTTCTGAGTGTGTTCATCAGGTCGCGGGCGTAGGTGATCGCCCGGGGCTTGTAGATCATCGGGCGGACGAAATCGAAGTCTCTGGCGTACACGTCGTACTCGACGCCACGTCCAAGGCCGTCGCCCTGTTCGATGAAAATGGGCATTGGCTTTACGGTCTCGATAAGTTTCTTTAGCGAGTACAACGGCTTGGCTGTCTGCTTCATGCGAAATCGCTCGTACGCGTTTCTATGTCTTCCTGCGAGATCATTGGGCGTGACTTTATCCAGCCCCATTTTCTCTGCAAACGCCGCTGCGGTGACTGAATCGTCATATCCTGGCCAGAATCGCGGTCCTTTAGGCTCCCAGTTGTAGTTTACAATGTCGAACCACTCCGCTGCGGCACGCCATCTTCTTTCGGCGCCTTCGCCTTCAATGCCCTTGCAGGCGATGTTCATGGCCTCAACAAGGCCCATCGAACCGACGGATTTCTTGGATGCGGTGGCAAGATTCTTACTGAACTGGTTGCAGAACTCTCCGATGTTGGCGACGTTCTTGATGCCAGCGAGCCTGTTTGCCACCAACACTGGAGGCCCTTGGTTGTCATCTTTCGCTAGACCCCTGGTCCAATGCTCGACTACGCCAGTCATTCCGAACCGCCTGTAGAAGTCGGACATGCGAGCGAAGTCGTTGTTGGGGAATGTGCCCGTATTTCCATAAGGGTAGAAGCCGAACCTTTCAGGCAGCTTGGCGCCTTCGGTCAACACCCCGGCCGTCACGAGATGAAGCGTTGATCTTGCGAGGGTTTTGCCATTATATGTCAGTGACCATGAAAGACG
>CAZWAT010000323.1:0-2015 GCA_964632015.1 uncultured Planctomycetaceae bacterium | reverse complement strand
GTTTGCCCCTTATGGGCTTGCGGGTCATCAGACCTTCATCCGCAAGATGCTCATCGCAATATTTAACGCAAGACACCAGTTCGATTCCTTCTCGCTTCAATTCGTCAGCCACTGCCAGAAGAATAGCATTATCCCTACGATCTTTGCGAATGCTAAAGAAAAACAACCTCGCTGTTCGCGCATCGGGAATGTACCTCATGAACCTGAAGGGCGAGTAGATTTCCTTCTTCTTTACCGCGCCGATCATGACCGCCTGGCGAACGTGGTGACGATGAAATACGTTGATCCACGAACTCATTCTTGTGATGCCGCACCACGTGAAGGAGTCGGCAAGATCGGCGATTCGCTCGGACGCCAGCGTCTTAAGCCCCACCGCGACCACCTTTCGCCCGGTCTTCCTGATGCCCTGCGCCACAAGAAATGGGGGCCTTCCTGCCCCGGCAATGAGTCCAAGCGGTGGGGCACTCGCGTCACTCATCAGTTTTTGCCCTTTGCCTGATCCCTCAGTTTCGCCAGTTCCGCGCGAAGCTCGTCAACTTGTGCGTGAAGCGTGCGGATTTCATCCCGCATCTTCGGCAGGCGCGACGATGTCATCCAGACTCTTCGTGTATGCGAAAGCGGCATGGCGGGGGAGCCGCCGATTTCCTGCCCGTCGGCAACGTTTCCAACTATTCCCGCCTGGGCACTGACGCGAACGCCGTTGCCGATGTTGATGTGTCCGCACACGCCGCTTTGCCCGCCGAACACGCAATAGTCGCCTATCGTGGTGGATCCCGCAATGCCCGTCTGGGCAACGAGCAGGCAATGCTTGCCCAACTTCGTGCCGTGTCCGATGGCGATAAGGTTAGAGAATTTCGAACCTTCGCCAACCACCGTCGGGCCCATCGTCGCTCGATCAACAGCGCAGCACGCGCCTATCTCGACATCATCATGCAATTCGACCCATCCCGCCTGCGGTATCTTTTCATGCCTGCCCTTGTAGGTGGCGAACCCGAACCCATCGTGGCCGATCGACGCGCCGGCGTGAACCGTCACGCGATTTCCCAGAATCGTTCCATCATAAAGCGTCACGTTCGGGTAAAGCGTGCAATCCTGACCAATCCGACAGTCTGGCCCCACATATACGCCCGGATATATCACGCATCCGCTGCCAATTATCGCGTCCCTTGAAATTGTCGCAAGCGGCGCGACCTTCACGCCCTCACCAAGCTTGGCGCTGGGGTGAATCACCGCACGATTGTCAATGCCCTCGAACTCCGGTTGCCTGAAGCCCTTGATTGCGACCATCGCCTGGCGGAACGCGAAATACGAATCCTTGCAGCGAATCAGCACAGGACCCTGAATATCGGTGGGGTAGTCCATCGGTACGATGACTGCCCCGGCCTTGGATGTGGGCACCTGCTTGATATAACGCGAGTTGCTCAGGAACGATACTTCCTCGGCCCCGGCTGTATCGAGCGAGGCAACGCCTCGAATTACGCAATCGGTATCTGTCGAAAGTTCGCCATCAACGAGCTTCGCCAACTCAGAAAGTTTCATCTCTGCCATAATGATAAGAGTGTCTCCATGGTGAACAGCGTAGAATTCCGAGCCCACCGCGTCAAGCAAAAGGGGGCGGGCGCAATGGTCATCGCATGTTTGTCAAGCCGGGCTAATGCTTTTCGCCGCCTGTTGCCGATAACGCCAATTAGGGGTTTTGCACACTTCGCAAGGACTGTGTGTTGACCCCCTTGGAGCTACGCGATGAAGCAGTTACTGTCGGCAGCACTCTTAATAACGATAATCGCGGGCGTCTTTTGTAATGGTTGTACTCCCGCAACGGGCATGGTTCCCCGATATGGGCTTGCGTATCGCCTTCACACCATGCATGACGAGTACTACGAATACCAGCCGTTGGATCTGGTGCTCGTGGTCGCCAATGCGCCCGATCGTCCCCGCTCGGTGCCTGTAGGTGAAGAGGGCGGCCAGGCCAACATCCGCCGGTCGCTAAACGCCGATAAGGTCGAGTGGATATC
>CAZWAT010000322.1:0-2025 GCA_964632015.1 uncultured Planctomycetaceae bacterium | reverse complement strand
GAGAAGGAACCAGTGTCGGTTCACTGATCGAGGGCAACTTCACCCAGCCGCTGCTGAGGGGGGCGTGGCGGGGGTTGGCATATGAACCCGTATATCGCCAGGAACGTGATTTTCTTATAAAGACATATGAATACGACAGGTTCGCCCAGACGTTCGCGGTCGATATCATCAGCAACTATTACCAGGTGCTGCGCCAGCGCGACGTGCTGATGAACGATTCCGCAAACGTTGAACGCCTGCGGAGAACAGTCTCTTTGACCCGCGTTCAGGTTGAGTCCGGCACGAGAAGTCGCATCGAGTTGGACCAGGCCCAGCAGAACCTTCTCGATGCCGAGGTCAGGCTTGAGCAGAGCTCGCAGCAGTACCGCGACGGGCTTGACAGGTTCAAGATTACGCTTGGTCTTCCTGTCGTGGTGCACGTTGAGCTGGACCCCGCGGAGCTGGCTGATCTTCGAGAATCCGGCCCCCGGGAGTTGCCGTTTGACGAATCGACCGCGACGCAGATCGCTTTTTCCACTCGTCCTGACGTACTGATGCAGGCGGCGGCGGTTCGCGATGCCGAGCGAAACATCGAAATAGCTGCCGACGCCTTTCTTCCCCGGCTCGATGCCCAGTTCTCGATATCCGCCGGCAACACCGGACAGGACGATTTCTGGAATGTTCGCACTGATCGCCACACTCGACGGGTGGGGCTTGTGCTCAATTACCCCATCGACCAGACTGACAATCGCGACGCGTACCGATCGGCACAGATTGCTTTTGACCGGGCACGTCGCCAGTACACGCAGTTTCTGGACAATGTCCGCCTGGATGTTCGCCAGACGCACAGGCTTCTGGTGCAGACGTATCGGACATACGAGCTTCAGCTTCGTAACGTCGAGATTGCCACCCGGCGCACCCAGCTTGCGAATCTTCAGCAGACGGCGGGGCTGGTTTCCGCTCGGGATGTTCTGGAAGCGGAGGAGGCCCTCAGGAACGCACGCAACGGGCTGACCTCGGCCCTGGTGAACTACACTAATACCCGCCTTAATTTTCTTGCCCGACTTGGCATGATATACGTCACGGATGAAGGCACTGTTAATGAACGGACCGAGCCCTATGAGTTTGACCGCATCGTCAGACGCTACGCGTATCTCGACGCAACGCAATAAAAGAAAACCTTTGATCGTAGTGATTGCCGTAGCGGCAGTCATCGTATTGACGCTTGGCATATGGGCGTTTTCGGGCTCTTCGGAAGCACAAAGCACTGTCGAGGTCGCTACGGTCACCCGCGGGCCTCTGGTCGTCATTTATCCAGAGCAGGGCGAGTTGAAAGCGGATCGATCCAAGATCATTTCAAACGAGGTGGGCAGGACCGCCATCATCAAAACCGTTGCCGACCACGGGGCCGTCGTTCGCAAGGACGAGACGATCATCGAGTTCGAAAGCAAAGATCTGATAGACGCCATCGAGGCACAGGAGCTCAAAGTCACCTCCTCGCAAAACGATCTGACCCAGGCGACCGAGGATTTTGAACTCAAGAAGCGGGAGCTTGATTATAACATCCAGCGTGCCGAGAGGACGCTGATGGATGCCGAAGACGCCCTCAGACGCTATATCGAGGGCGAATGGGAGCAGAAACGAGGGAACTACGAAAGCGAACTGGCACTGGCGCAGCGACGCCTCAAGCTCGCGCAGGACAAGCTGGATTTCAAGCTCAAGGCAAACGAAATGCCCGAGCTTCAGATGCCCTACAGCAAAAATGACATCGAGGCCGACATGCTGGAAGTGCAAAGCCTCGAACTTGCTGTCACCAAAGCCCAGTCAAGCCTAGACATGCTTATCAAGTATGACGACCCCGGAGAACGCCGAAAGCTTGCGGCTGCCGTCGAAGACGCAAAGCTTTCTCTGGAAAAGTCGCACATCGAAAAGAAAACCCAGTTGATGGTCTTTGAGCAGAGGGTCAAGACCCGAAGCTTCACGCTCAACCGCCATGTTGAAACACTCGACAAACTCAATGCCGACAAAGAAAAGCTCATCGTCACC
>CAZWAT010000321.1:0-2076 GCA_964632015.1 uncultured Planctomycetaceae bacterium | reverse complement strand
ATATTGACATCGCGATCGCGTTCGATCACCTTTCACTCGCGGCTGCGCAGGAAGGACTAGGCACATGCTGGATCGGAGCGTTTGACGAGGCCAGCGTTAAGCATGTGCTCGACGTACCCGCGAAGGTGAAGGTCGTCGCCATGATGCCACTTGGTTATCCCTCCACGCCCGATCTGTTGGCCCCGTGCGACGAAGGCAGGCGAAAGGACGACGCGGAGATCTTCAGCACCAACAAGTACGCCGGCCCGCGGGAGTGACCCTCGTTCAGGATCGATTCGACGCCATACAATATTGCATAGGAGTCGAATATGCCTGACCAGACGCCCGAGTCCCCCGAGCCGCTGAGCGATGAAGAAAAGCGAGTGATCATCGACAAGGGCACCGAGCGCCCCTTCAGCGGGAAATACTGGAACACGTTCGACAGTGGCGTGTATCTGTGCCGGCAATGCAACGCGCCGCTGTATCTTTCGAGAAGCAAATTCGAGTCTGACTGCGGCTGGCCCAGCTTTGACGACGCCCTGCCCCACGCCATCCAACGTCAAGCGGACCCCGACGGCAGACGGACGGAGATCGTGTGCACCTCGTGCAAGGGCCACCTCGGGCACGTGTTCGAGGGTGAGGGGTTCACCCCCACCAATACCAGGCACTGCGTCAACTCGGTATCGCTTCTGTTCTCGGCGGCCGCCGATCCACGACGGGCAATATTCGCAGGCGGGTGCTTTTGGGGAATAGACTACATGTTCCGCTCGGCCAAGGGAGTCATATCGACCAGGTCGGGATACACCGGCGGCTCCACCGCTAATCCTACATACGCGGATGTGTGCAGCGGTGACACCGGGCACGCCGAGGCGGTCGAGGTAATCTACGACGCGTCGCAGGTAACTTACGAGCATCTCGCGAGGTTGTTCTTCAAGATTCACGACCCTGCACAGAAGAATCGTCAGGGGCCTGATGTCGGCTCGCAATACCGATCGGCGGTGTTTTATCTTGACGATTCCCAGCGTGACATTGCGAATCGGTTGGTGGAGGAACTCGAACGCGGCGGGCTTGATGTGGCGACGGAGCTCGTGCCAGCCGGCGACTTCTGGCCCGCGGAGGAACATCATCAGAACTACATCGCAAAGCATCCGGGCAGGTCGTGTCACGCGAGAGTGAAGCGGTTCGAGGACTGACGATCTAATCAGAACAGTCGAAAGGCCTGAGAGTCTATTACCTGCCCCTTTTCCAGGGCCGGGGGGTTTTGGTACCATCTCCTCATGAGTGCGGATAATGAAACATCGACGCGCCGGTTCTGGGTTGAGGCGATTCCTCCCGCCGGGCAGATCGTGGCCCTTGGTCCGGACGAGGCCCACCACGCAGCCCACGTGCTGCGGGTTAGACAGGCTCAGCCAGTTGAGCTGTTCGACGGCGAGGGAGCGGTTGCACATGCGACCATCGAACAAGTGAAGAGAGGCGACGTGCGCGTTCGCATCGAATCCTTGCGTCGGTGCGCGCGCGAGGGGCTGGTGGTTCATCTTGGTTTCGCTGCCCCGAAAGGCAAGCGGCTGGACTGGCTGCTCGAAAAGGCGACTGAGCTTGGATGTGCATCGCTGACGCCTGTTAAGCTATCAAGATCGGTGGCCGGGGCGGACGAACTATCCGCACATCAGCTTGCACGGTGGCGGGCACATTGTGTCGGGGCAGCCAAGCAGAGCCGACAAAACCTGCTGCCCCGGATATCCCAACCGGCGGGGCTTGAGGAATATCTTCGCTTCTCGCAAGGGCGTCGATTGCTGCTGGGCGACGCTGGCGTTGGCTCGATGAACATTGCCGACGCACTCGCCACCCGTCTGGATCACCAGCAAATTGTCATCCTCGTAGGCCCGGAGGGCGGATTCACCAACGAGGAGATTTGCGCCTGTGAATCCGCGGGCGCATTACGCGTGCGTATATGTCGATCCATTTTGCGCATTGAAACTGCCGCTATTGCGATTCTAGCTGCGATAATGGCGACGGATTCGTAATCGCCACATAAAAGGGGTCAGGAACCTTTTTTAGCATTTCTTGAGATTCAAAGGGATCAGGAATGCTCTGTAG
>CAZWAT010000320.1:0-2085 GCA_964632015.1 uncultured Planctomycetaceae bacterium | reverse complement strand
AAGTTGCACCTCTTGGGAACCTGACCTAATAAGATCCCGCCTGTACGGGTAGGCCTAGGAAAGGTAGACTTGAGCGAGCGAAGCTCGTCCTTTCCATCAATCGCGACGCCGGCGGCTCAAACCGGTATCGGTTAGTTCTGACCATTAAGCCTTCCTCCTAAGGCATGTCAGAATCATAATCTATAATTAATTCCATCTGTAGATTTGTCAAGCGCCTACTCAAAAAAAACGCGACTGCTGTGCTTGCGGAAAATTGGAGCAATTAAGAAGACTTGCGGAGGTCAAGTCTACAGTCCTGCATGTGTGAAGGCAAATTCCAAATGCAAGCGGCAAAGGTTCTTGTTACGTTTACTGTATCGCGTGGCGTGACGCAAAAAACAACGCCCCGGGGAGCTTTCCCACGGGGCGATGCAAGTTGCTTTCACGTCGCTTCTTCCTGCTCAACTGGTTTTGGTTACTTCAACTCTGCAAGCTGCTGCTCGGAGGGTTTGTTGGGAATAACCGCGATGGTCTTGCCCTGGTACTCGAAGACTTCCTTGTCGTCATCGGTTATCTCGCCGAGCACGGTGACGTTGTCGGTTTTGGTTTTGATCGCGGCGACTACTTCGTCGGCATCGGCCCGGTCAGCTTGGACGATGTAACGTGCCTGGGTCTCGCAGATGAGGATTTCCTCGGGGGTGAGTGAGGTTTTGACGGGCACGTTTGTAAGATCGATCCTTGCCCCGAGTCCGCCGTACCGGGCCGATTCGCAGACCGCCGCCCCTATGCCCGCCGCACCCAGGTCGGAGCAGGCGCGGATCTTGCCCGTCGCAAAGGCAGCCAACGCCGCATCCATCGCCGTGCGCTCCTCGGCGAACAGCGCCTCTGCCGGACGCATCGTATCCACCAGCCCCGCACGGTAGAGCGTGTCGTTTCCGTCGTTGTTGGTCTGGCCGATGAGAATGATCTTGTGACCGGCCTGCTTCGCCGGTTTCGTGAGGGGCTGATCTGTGACCAGCTTTCCGAATATCGCCGCGACCACAGCCGGGACAATGTCGGAAAACGAGCTGGAGAACCCGCCGCCGACGATGAAGACATCCATCGCCGCGCACATGTCACGCATGCCCTTCATCATCAAATTCAGCCTTTCGCCGCTCGTCATAACCTGGCATTTGCCGCAGGTGCATTCTCCCGCAAACCCGCACGGGCCTACAATCACCTTCTGGTCAACGGGCCTGGTTCCAACGAAATCCAGAAGGAACATCGGGCGAGCGCCCATTGCTACCACGTCTCTCATTGCTCCGCCCGCGCCCGTGGCCGCCGCGTCATAAGGCCGGGGAACGCATGGCGAGCAGTGGCTTTCCATCTTGCCGACGAACATGCCGTCGATGCCAGGAACCTTGAACACAGCCGCGTCGTCGTTGGCTTCCGGGCCGACGAGCAACGCGCCTGGCCAGGCCTTGGAAACCTGCTCGTTCAACTGCTTGAACATCTTGAAGTCGATCACTTTGTCGATGTTGTGATGAAGGTGAACGAACAACCCGTGGATCAATGCCTTTTCTATCTGGTTCATAATGTGCCTATTCTATCTGTTGGTCAGGTTCCATACGCTGGAATCCAAAAACGACCCGTAGAGCTTATGAAACATGCACTCCGCTTTCAAGCAGATAGTTAAGCTCAGGAAAAGGGGTCAGGTACCTTTTTTCTGTTGATATCGTTGTTGTTTGTGATATCATATCGACATGCCAAGAACTTCCCGTGTAAATATCGGTGGTGTTGCGTATCACGTGTTTAACCGCTCGAACGCTCGTTTGCCGTTGTTCGAGTGTCATGAGGATTATGCTGCCTTCACGGCTGTGGTGGCACAGGCTCACGAGCGGGTCGCGATGCGGACGATCGGCTACTGCATCATGCCCAACCACTGGCACATGGTGCTTTGGCCCCGCAAGGACGGCGACCTGTCGGAGTTCATGCGTTGGCTGACGGTGACGCACACGCAGCGGTGGCACGGGGCCCACGGAACCGCTGGCGGGGGGCACGTGTACCAGGGTCGGTTCAAGAGTTTTCCAATTCAGCAGACCAGGCCGGCGTTCGATCAGCGTGCGA
>CAZWAT010000319.1:0-2121 GCA_964632015.1 uncultured Planctomycetaceae bacterium | reverse complement strand
GTGCGATGGCTTTGGCCCGGAGAGCTGGGAACATATATTCCCAAGATCAGCGTTTTAAGAATCAGGCCGATGAACGAAACGGTTCAGCCGGCGATGGAGCTGCGCCGCATGCGATGGCGCACTTCCATCGGCAATGCGCTTAAGCGATATAAACCCGAGACGAGGCAGCTTGCGTTTTCGGATAGCGGTCTTGAATCTTTCGGAAAGGCGATTGAAGTTTACGTCCGTCGTCATCGCATGGGCTCTCGCCTTGACCGTTCGGAATACGGCATTCACGGGCGGGTCGGTCATTCTATGTCGAAGTGGTGGATGCTTTACGGACAGGAACATCCCGAGCTGTTCATGCAGGATGAAAAAGGCAGGCGGGGGCACTATGACCCGAAGTCCAGAAGAGTGGACCCGTGCTTGTCGAACCCCGCGTTTCATCGGTTTGTCGTGGATGAAATATGGGACGGCGGTGACGTGCTCAAGGTTGGCGCCAAGGATCACGAGGCAAGTTGCAGTTGCAAAAACTGCCTCGCATGGGACAAACCCGCCCGTAGTGATCCGTACATGACAGGTCGGATCGTCTCAAACCGTTATGCCCGGTTCTACAAGGCTGTGTATGACCTGGCGAGCAAGAAGAATCCCAACGTCAAGGTGTTGGCGTACATCTATATGGGGTATTTCCCCGCGCCCAATAACGGGATTTCCCTTAATGAGAATATCTACCTCGAATTCGTCCCATGGGGTCAGGGCAGCACGATGTGGTTCCCCAGCGACCAGCGCCGACTTGAATGGATGCATCGGCAGTGGCTTGGATGGAAGGCCACCGGCGCCAAGCTTGGGTATCGTCCCAACTGGGAACTTGCCGGTTACGCCATGCCTCATATCAACATCAGACAGGGCGGGGAATCGTTCAGGTGGCTGGGCGCCAACGGAATGACCACCGCGTGCATGTCGCATCTAGGTCAGTTTGGCACTCGCGGACCTGAGCATTACATGTATGCCCGGTTGATCGCCAAGCCCTCGATGACGATAGATGGCATTTTGCGTGAGTACTACTCGGCGTTCGGGCCTGCCTCGGGCGATGTCAGGGCGTATTTCACGTTCTGGGAGAAGTACAACATGCAGCTGCTCGACGAGGGCACATGGAGCAGCATGTGGAGCAGTCCCGCATCCGCACCGCGACAGTACACCGCCAAGGCCATTGCTCACGCCGAAGGCTTGCTGAACAGGGCGCTCGCTTCGGCGAAAAGGCATCCCAATGACGAATACGCCAAACGAGTCGAGTTTCTGCAGGCGGGTCTTGAGCACGCCAGGTTGTCGGCGAGAATGATTTCGGCTGTGCAGGCATTCGTGAGCGACGCCCGCAAGGCCGATGAGGCACGAAAGGCGCTGCTGGATCTCATCGCCTTCCGACGAGAGCACGAGGGTGAGTACCTGAGCAATTATCTTCAGCCTGTAAGAGTGGAGCGCAGGCAGTACGGCGCGCAGATCGACCGGCTGCTCAGCGGTGAAAAGGTCCAGGCGGGTCGGCAGCGTTATGAGCAGTATGAGGCCGTGCAGGCGCCTGCCCATCTGTCCAAAACCTCTGTCGGACCATACCTCGGATACGGGTGGTATCGAACGACGTTCAACGTTCCAGGCCATCGCCTTGACAAGCCCGTCGATATCTACTTCGGTGGCGTCGACGAGCAGGCATGGGTGTATCTTAACGGCAAACTTGTCGGCGAGCACACAGCCCAGTCCGAGGGGCGTCCCGGCCCGACTCTGTGGGATGTTCCCTTTGTCATCAAGATCGGCGCTGATCAGCTTGTCGATGGCGAGAACCTGTTGATCGTCCGGTTCCATGCATCAGACGGCCAGGCGGGAATACACAAACCTGTCGTGATCTATCAGGACGGACAGCAGATAGAGTTCGCCCAGAGTTGGGAGTTCCGACGAGATCCGGATAATGTCGGCATCAAGAATGGATGGTACAACATACTTCCGGGCGAGGATGCGTATCGATGACAACGCCCCGAGCTTGCGATGCAAAACGCCATGACTGATGAGAGGAAAATAGACATGGATATGTCGTTCAAGGTGATGAGCTTCAACATCAGGGTCGCTACCGCCGCACATGTCGACGGCCTGGAT
>CAZWAT010000318.1:0-2136 GCA_964632015.1 uncultured Planctomycetaceae bacterium | reverse complement strand
CCACCTTTGCGTTGAAGTAGTCTCTGGTAAGTGCGATGAGCGTTTCGAATGGCGTGTCGTCGCGATGAGCGTCCTGCTGTTCCCACGCGAGCATCTGTTCGAGGTCGTCTAGCTGATAGTGTGGCAGGATGATCCTGCAAACGCCTTCATCGCCGGCGGCTGCGCCCATCGGCCCCCACGCGGTCGGCCAGCACGAGTACCATAGTGCTTTTGTTTTCGACATTCCAAGAGCTTATGCCATCGGCCGGGGGTGTTGCAAGACTATCGCCGGACGCGGGCACGGGGATTGTTAGACGAACCGGTTCGCTTCTGGAAAAGCACCACCTTCTGCCCGATAGTCGCAAGCACGTTCTTGCCCTCTTCGCTCTGTTCGAGCCCGACGAACTGAAAGCCTATCTCGGCATCAAGACCGGAAACATCAACGTGCCTGATGCTGGCGTCGGCGTATATCGCCTCCTGCCCGGCTCCGAAGAGCAGGCGAACGCCCACCTGGTCGCCTTCTTCGAGCACATCTACCGACGTATCGGAGGTGTTAAGCATGAATCCGCCCGCACTGAGGTTGCTTAGCCTGCCCGACCAGACCGGGCGATCCGGGCTTGCGCCCATCGGTTCGGACTGTCTGCATCCCAGCCAGAACGACGCCCTGACGATGCAGCCGGGGGGGATGTCGGCGCGAAGGTACGCGCGTCGTTGCAGGCGCTGCATACGTGCGGGCCTTTCGAGCGTCAATATGTGCTCAGGACCAGAAGCCACAACCGCCATGAAGACATACTTGTGATGCTTGAGCTTCAGGCTTATGCCGACTGTCTGCCCCTCTGTGGGTGTGAGCGGCCAGGGGATTTCTGGATGAGGCTCGATCACCACATGCTGGGCGTCGCGCTCGACCAGGCACCCGTGAAGATTTATCCAGTCTCTCTGATCGCGCAAGGTGATGGTGATGGGAGTGCGCTTGGCACACGCCAATTGGATTACTTCGCCGATCTCGTGCAAGCCAAGTTCTTGTAAAGCTGACATTGCCCCAAAACCTTTCCGGGAGGGCCTCCTGACAGATTTGCCCAATGCCTTGTTACATAAGTCGGCATGGTCGGGGCGGGGCTTGAATTTCAATCGGGGTCTTTTTGGCGGGTTATTGCGAACCCCTGAAGATGATCGCATTGCCCGAATCGTCAACCTTTACCGCAAAATTCGCAGGCCAGCCTGCGACACTCCGGATGGCGTCGAATGTCACCCACCAGCCGACGTCCTGCCGGACGGCCTTGACCTCGTACTTTTCGAGTGAATCTTCATCAAGCCCCTCTTTGACCACGGCGTTTCGGGCGATACCGCGGGCCTGGCTGGAGGCGATCGTCTTGTCGAGCTCCTCGCTCCATCCGGATGCATCAACATTGACGTTGAAGCACCCCACTGCCCACATGGTGACACAGATGGCGAAAATGGCGATTATGGCTGGTCTGATCATATTTGGCTCCTACCAAGAGGTGACACCAGCTTACACGCACGGGATGGTATGAGGCAATAGCGACATCTTGTCAACTCGTCAAAGATAGAATGTCTCGCCAGAATATCGGAGCACAACATGAAGCCCAAACGCGTCATCGTCAACGACAAGATGCAGAAGGGTTATGAGTATTGGCTTACCGAACGTATGGGTAGGAACTTCGCGCCCCTCTTCAAGCCAGATCTGACGCCAAGGAAGATGCTTGAACTTGGCGTGTTCGGCGGAAAATACATGACCGACTGCCGGGACGAGTTTCCCGCGGCGTGGTTCACAAAAGCGAAACTGTCGCCCGAACGTCGCGACCCATCGCTGAACTACTTCGGGGTGGACGCATCGCTGCCACTGTCTGCGTGGCGGGAAAAGGGATGGATCTACCACGAGGACCCCCGAGGCTGGTTCCAGTGGTACTGCCGATACTACATGGGCAGACGCTGCGCGGACGATGATCGCCAGGTCAAACGCTGGCGGGCGATGCGCCGGCACGTCGCGCAGATCATGCGCAACTGCAAACGGGGCGACAAAACCTGCCGACCCGTTCAACGCCAGGCCCTGCTTCACTGGGCGTATGACAGCAGGCGATTTTGAGAGTCTACTTGCTTGGCAAGCCTGTTATGGTGGTTTGGAGCTTTTCTTGAACC
>CAZWAT010000317.1:0-2144 GCA_964632015.1 uncultured Planctomycetaceae bacterium | reverse complement strand
CAACGCAGGCTGGCCCACGTGTGCCGATCTGCTCAGGTGCCTGTTGGGTTGGCTCAGGAGAATATATGCCCAGGCGATACCAATGGGCGGCATCAGATTTCGTCCATGCCAGATACTCGAATCATGGCGTAGTCGGGTCGTCGACGTTTCGAACGTCGTCCCATTTTTCTCTGGCCCATTCGGATATTTCGTTTCGGTACCAGAGTACCACCGCCAGCAAAGGCAGCGCTATTGCGGCGATAATCAGAATGTACTCGACCATATTGGCGCCCTGTTCGTCTTTGTACAGCGAATAGGCAACGGCAGCGGCGGATTTTAAAGTCTCTTTCATAGTCTTTCTCGCTTGGATCCATGCATGATGCATCCGCTGTCATGATTCTGTCAGGGCAACGGAAGCGTTTGAATGAAGGTCACCATCTGGTAGTAAGCTGTCAACGCGTCCAGCAGTAGTTTGAAAATGTACACCATGGGCAGGCCTATCCCTGCCAGAAGCAACGTATACTCAACCGCGACCTGGCCTTTCTGATCCTTGCAAAGGCAGGTGCTAGGCTTGAGCGACAAGTTCCGAGTATCGGATGCAATTCGACTTAACACACTTTCGCCTCCAACGGATCCCATAGCTCCCTCCGCGGGCGGGGCAGCTCGGGTCGACAGATGTTCAACTTGTTGTCGCATTGCGCCTTACATCATTAATCGGCTAAGAAGATGTCTTTTGTTAAGTCCCAAGTATCACGAAGTACGCGGATTTTCGGCTCGTTGCGAAATGCGGAGTTTGCTCCGGTATGTGCCAACTGCCCTTGTCCAGAGGACCCGGCCTGACCTTTGAGCAGTTGATAGATGAACATGTCGCTGAGGTGGTAGTGACCATCATCCCCTAAAGGCAGCACTTCAGAAACCTGCGTAAGCGATCGCCGTCCGTCTCCGAAGCGAGTCACTTGGATGATAACATCTATCGCCGAAGCGATCTGTGACCTCAAGGCGTGCAGGGGAAGATCGACTTTGTTCATCATTGCCATGGTCTCAAGACGGTTAAGGGCGTCAAGGGCCATGTTCGCATGCAAGGTGGACATGCTTCCCGCATGGCCGGAAGTCATCGCCTGTATTACATCGAGCGCCTCACCGCCCCGAACTTCGCCAATAATAATGCGATCTGGCCTGAGGCGCAAGGATCCGCGGAACAGCTCGCTGATACCCACGCCGCCTCTGCCCCAGCGGTCGGGTTGACGTGTTTCGAGTGAAATAATGTGATCCTGCTGAAGCTCAAGCTCGGAACTGTCCTCAATAGTGACGATGCGTTGGTGGGCCGGTATGAACCCGCTGAGTACATTCAGCAGGCTGGTCTTACCGCTGCTTGTGCCCCCGGTGACCAGGATATTCTTCTCGGCCAGGACGCAAGTCTTTATGTATTCCATGACTTGCGGTGTCCAAGTGCCCAGATCGAGCAGATGTTGGGCTGAGAAGTTCACCTTGGCAAACTTGCGGATGGTCATGCATATGCCCCGCCTGCTGAGGGGAGGTAGGATGACGTGTACCCTGCTGCCGTCAGGCAACCGAGAATCGACCAGGGGATGTTCGGGCGTCAGACGCTTGCCGGTAAATTGAAGCACATTATTGACTGCCGACATGAGCGAATCGCTGTCATCAAATCTTGCCTCAGTGCGCTCAACCCTGCCGTTTCGCTCCACGTAGATCTCATCGTGGGTGTTGATCATTATCTCAGAGACGGCGTTGTCCTTCAAAAATTCCCCTATCGGGGCGAGGAAGTGATCAACTGTTCGCTCATATATGTTCACTGTGCTCATTGTTGTACCTGCGGAGCGATCTTAAAGGCGCGGCGAGCGTCTGCAGACCCATCAAGCTCACCTGCCAGTATAACGGCTAACGTCCTCGACAAAAAGATATTGCGTCAAAAGGTGATAGAGCGGGGGTTGTGGGGTTATCGTCGTGTGTGTACAATACCTTTTACAGGAGAGGTGCCAGAGCGGCTGAATGGTCCGGTCTCGAAAACCGGTGTACCTTTTAGGTACCGCGGGTTCGAATCCCGCCCTCTCCGTTTTGCTTCATCGCCGTCGCACCCACTTGCAAAGAAAAACTGTCTCTCGCCATCATATCGGGCATAGCATATATTACAACTTGACTGGAAT
>CAZWAT010000316.1:0-2149 GCA_964632015.1 uncultured Planctomycetaceae bacterium | reverse complement strand
ATCCCCCTGGGCCCGCTGGATACCAACGCGTATCTAATCATCAGCCCGCCTGATTGCTGGGTGGTCGATCCGGGGCTTTGGCCCGAAGTCCTGATCGACCGGGTAAATGAGCTGAAGCTCATCCCAAGCAGGATTCTTCTCACCCACGGCCACGTTGATCACATCGCCGGGGTTGAAGACATCAAGCGCCTGTGGAACGATGTGCGTATCTACTGCGGCGCCCAGGATGCGGACATGCTCGCAGACCCGCACAAGAACATGTCGGCAAGCTTCGGGTTCAACATAACCTCGCCCCCCGCTGACGTGCTTCTGCAAGGCGGCGAGGTACTGAAATTCGCCAACTGGACCTGGCGTGTGCTGGATACAAGCGGGCACACGCCCGGCGGCATAAGTTATTATTCCGCTGAGGGTAAGGTTGTTCTTACCGGCGACGCCCTGTTCGCCCAGAGCATCGGTAGAACAGACATCCCCGGCGGAGACGGGCGCAGACTTCTCGCCAACATCCGAAAGAACCTCATGACCCTTCCCAACGACACCCGCATCCTGAGCGGTCACGGCGGAGAGTCAACCATCAGGGCTGAACGCATCAAGAACCCCTTCCTGATCGAGCCCCCCCGCGGTAGTTAGTCCCGCACCACAAAAACGCTCCCACGGACTGGGCACTCCGGGCACAACCATTACATCCATAAATATAGGAATCTGTCAAAAAAGATATTGACGAACTTACGATCAGGCGGTAGCATGATGAAACGTTTAGTCAGTCGTTTTCTGCTATTGTTTTTAAGATTTAACGCGTTTAGTTGCACGAGGGTCCTAGTGAGTAAAAATCGTCCAACGCAGCTCAGCAGCACCAAGAAGGTCACCCTGATGGACATCGCCAAGCGGGCGAAATGTTCCACCGCCACCGTTTCCACGGTGTTGAACGCCGCACGGGGAAACACCAGGCTTTCGTCAGCGACCCAGAAGAGGATTCTTGATATTGCCCACTCTCTGAATTATCGCCCTCATCATGCCGCCCAGGCATTGGCATCGAGGCGAAGCAAGACGCTTGGGCTCTATGTCGCCCCCCGGCCTTGGGGGACGGTTGGAAACTCACATTATGAAGGCAGGCTTCTGCGGGGCATCGAGAAGGCATGTCGTGCAAGGCAGTATCGGCTTCTGCTCATAAACCTGCATGGTGAAGAGTCGCCCGATGCCTGTATGAGAGAGGTTCGCGAGCATCGCGTGGATGGGATGATCCTGATCCAGGCTGGAGCTATCGAGGATTTCACCCGCCAGCTTGTGACGGTCTTACCGAGCGTAGCCATGATCGACGCCATTTGCCCACACAGCAGCGCCTTGAGCGTCCTGTTTGACAATCATGCCGCAATGGATCTGGCAGTCGAGCACCTTGCGCAACTTGGGCACAGCAGGATCGCGTTTATTGGCTCCTGCATCGAAAAGCCCCTGCCCGATGCCATTCAGAGGCGGGAAGGATTTGTACTTGCCTTGCAAAAGCGAGGCATGACATTGCGGAATGAGTGGGTGTTTGACGCCGAGACGGCGGGCACGACGCTGGATTCCGACTGTGAGTTCTGCCAGGAAGAAGGCGACCGCGCCGTCAGAAGGTTCTTTGCTGGCGATAGATCCGATTGGCCCACCGCCATTGTCGCGTATAACGATCTTGTCTCGGCCGGTGCTGTATCCCGCCTGTGCGAAATGGGGGTATCCATACCCCAGGACGTATCAGTAGTGGGTGTGGACGACTCGGACATTGCGAGAATTCTTCGTCCAAGTCTAAGCTCGGTGCGCCAGCCGTTGGAAGAAATGGGCTTCAGGGCGGCAGAGGTGCTCATAACCAACTTGGAAACCACAAAGGAACCAGACAACGGCGACCCTAATCATGACAACGTTATTGCGTTCAACCCTGTTGTCGTCGCGAGGCAGTCGTCAGGTCCATGTTGAGGCCCGGCTGAACACCATGCTCCGCGAGCCCGTGGTGGCGGGCTGTTGGATGGCAACGCCGACTCGATGGGCGCTGTTGTGGCAAAAGTAAAGGATGAGATCATGAACGCTGTTATACGCCCCCGTTGCACCAAGGTATATATTGGCGGGTTCACCCTGATCGAGCTTCTGGTTGTAATTGCCATACTGGCCCTGCTGGTTTCCA
>CAZWAT010000315.1:0-2192 GCA_964632015.1 uncultured Planctomycetaceae bacterium | reverse complement strand
AGCGGACTGAAGGTTGAAAAAGACTTCTTCCTCGCCTTCTCGCCGGAACGCGAAGACCCGGGCAGAAAGGATTACAGCACGAAGACAATTCCCAAAGTGGTCGGCGGATATGGCAAGAAATCCCTCAAGGCCGCGGTGGCGCTTTATCAGTTGGCTATCGATACCGTTGTTCCCGTTTCCAGTTGCGAGGCGGCCGAAGCTGCGAAGATCCTCGAGAACACTTATCGCTGCGTCAACATTGCCCTCGTGAACGAGTTGAAGGTGTTGTTCGATCGAATGGGCTTTGACGTGTGGGAGGTCATCGAGGCTGCCTCGACAAAACCGTTCGGCTTCACGCCGTTTTACCCCGGCCCGGGCCTGGGCGGTCACTGCATACCGATTGACCCATTCTACCTGTCATGGAAGGCCCGCGAGTACGGCCTGACCACCAGGTTCATCGAGCTGGCGGGCGAAGTGAACGTTGGAATGCCCCGGTACGTGGTACAGAGGCTTAGCGCGGCGATGAACGAGCGGAGCAAATCCATCAAAGGCTCGAAGGTACTGATTCTCGGCCTGGCGTACAAAAAGGACGTCGACGACGTTCGCGAAAGCCCCAGCCTGGAACTGCTCGCCCTGCTCAAGGAACGTGGCGCAAAGGTCGACTATAACGACCCGCACATACCCATCGCACGCAGCACACGCGAACACAACATCGGCGGGATGAAAAGCGTCAGGCTCACACCGGCGAACCTGCGAAAGTATGACGCCGTGCTCATCAGCACCAATCACAGCAGCTACGACTACCAGATGATCGTCGATCACGCACAACTGGTGATCGACACCCGCAACGCCTGCAAGAGTGTCAGAAGAGGCAAGAAGAAGATTATCAAGGCCTAGCGTGCAACTGTTTTCAAACGCCCAGCCCGTTGAGGAACAACTTCTTCAGCGGGCTGTTTTATATGCCGGGCAGCAACCAGCCAGTAACCAGACGATATTCGCGCAGACGCACAAATGTATGGCGACAACCACCCGCTAAGTGCTGCTATGCGGACTATTCAGCGAATTGCTTAACCAGTATTTCTGCGATTCGCTCGGCTGCGTGGCCGTCCCAAAGTGGCGGAATGCGGGCCACCTTGCCGGAGCCGGACATCACTTCTCCGTACGCCTTCAGGATGTTCTTTGGGTCGGTGCCGACAAGGTAGTTAGAACCAACATCAACCGTGATCGGCCGCTCTGTGTTCTCGCGCATCGTGATGCACGGAACCTTGAGGATAGTCGTCTCTTCCTGAATGCCGCCGGAATCTGTCAAGACAAGCCTGGCGTTGGACGTGAGCTTGAGAAAGTCCAGATACCCTGCCGGATCGATCAGGCGAAGATTGCTCATCGATTTCACCCTGCCGCCAAGCGAACTGGTAGAAAGGTTGTTCCTGGTTCTCGGATGAATCGGGAAGATGACGGGCATGTCATTCTGCACGACTTCCAGGGCATTGAGAAGCCTGGCGAACACCGCGGGATCGTCCACATTGCTAGGCCTGTGCAGGGTCAACACCGCGTACTCGCCCTGCCGGAGCCCCAGATCGTCCAGAATTCCGCTGGTGTCGGCCTTCTGGCGGTTCTTCAGCAGCGTATCGATCATCACGTTACCCACAAGAAACACCCGTTCCTGTGGCACGCCTTCTCTGGTCAGGTTGTCCACGCCGCTATGCTCGGTGCAGAACAGGTAATCGCTTATGGAGTCGGTCAGGACGCGGTTGATTTCTTCGGGCATTGACCTGTCGCCGCTTCTGAGTCCCGCCTCGACGTGAATGAGCTTGATGCCAAGTTTCACCGCAACCAGGCCACAGGCAATTGTGCTGTTGACATCTCCCACCACCAGCACAGCGTCAGGTTTGTGTTCGATCACCACCGGCTCAAAAGCCTTCATGATTTCCGCGGTCTGCACGGCATGGCTGCCACCGCCGACACCCAGGTTGATATCCGGCTGGGGTATGCCCAACTGCCGGAAGAACAGGTCGCTCATCCGCTCATCGTAGTGCTGACCGGTATGCACCAATATGGGCTCAATGGCCGGTTCGTTTGTAAACGCCTCCATCAAGGGGGCGATCTTCATGAAATTGGGACGTGCACCGGCTACGCTGATGATTTTCATGTGGGTTTCCTTATCCTACCTACATGGCAGAGAGAATTTTGTACCACATCGCCCCCCAGCCAAC
>CAZWAT010000314.1:0-2229 GCA_964632015.1 uncultured Planctomycetaceae bacterium | reverse complement strand
GAAGAACTCCGATAAACGCCGGAAAATATTCACCAAGGGAAGGTAATATGCGCATTGCACATATGCTCTCGACAGGAGTCGCGACGATCCTGTTGGCACAGGCACTTTTCGCACAGACACCACACAAACCGACCGAGGGCGACCTTCTGGGCGCTCAAAGCCTGCGAAGGGACGCCCTTTCGATGCTCTACGCCCCCGCCGACACCACCGCGCGGGCGTCGCGCCTTATCGCGCTGTCGCAGATGGCCTACCGCCTCGACTCGTCCGACCCCGCGACCAACCGCCTGCTGTCAGGCATCTATCAAAGCCAAGGAAGGCTTGAAGACCTCAAGGCGGCGCTCGATATCTGTCACCAGGCCGACCCAGACGATTATGTGCTGGGCTCGCAGTGGCTCCAACTGACCCTCGACCTCATGTCCACCGCGCAGGACAAAATCGACTTCATCACTGACTTCGTCAAACGCCAGGACATCTCCCCGCACCTGCGCGCCGATGCAGCCGTGGCGCTTGCCCAGACCTACCGCGGACAGGCGTCGAAGTCGCTTGCGAAATCCGCCCTCGAACAGGCAGTGAAGCTCAACCCCAACCACCCAACCGCCGCGTTCTCCTTGCTTGAAACCCGCGAAAACACCACCGCCGACGAGCGGCTTTCAGCACTGCTCGCCGTGCTTACCGGACAACCAAGACGCGTCGACCAGGCGATATCCGCGGGCATCGGCTTTGCCGACCTGGGCCTGCACGAAGAAGCGATGGTCTTCATCGAGCACGCCTGGGCCCTCGCCAAAGACGCCAGGTCTACCGAGATTATCCGATCGCTGGGCCTGCAGTACGCAAGCATTCTGCTCGATATGGACAAGCCCTCAGAGGCGATGGAGATTCTGGAGTACACGCTGCGAAATGACCCGCGCAATCCTGATCTGCTTTCTTTGCAGATCGAAACCTACCAGGCACTTGGTGAATACGACCGGGCCGCAACCGCCGTCACTGAACTCGAAGGCATTTTGACATCCAGTCAGACCGCCGGCTCGCCCGCCTATGCTCGCGACCTCGCCTGGTACTACCTGCTTGCCCAGCCCCGACCTGAACGAGCACTGGCGTACATTCAAAGCGCCGCTGCCGTCGCCGGAGATGACCCGGTGATCATCAGAATTCTCGGAATCGCCGAACTTGAAACCACACACGCCGAAAGCGGCGAAAGACGACTCAAACCAATCGTCTCACAAGATCCATTCGCAGCCTGGTTCCTGGCGAGGCGATACTACAGGCTTGGAAAATCCGACGAGGCACGCGATGTGCTGCTTAAAGGGCTCAACGCCGGCAGAACCGGGCCGGGCTACAGGCGACTTAAATCTCTCGCCGAAGAAAACGGCGTCGAAATTCCGCCAATAGAACACGCACAAAAGGGAAAGACCCTTGCACAGAACTTCGACCAGCGGGCCATCATGATGTGCCATACGCCGGGTGATTATCTCTCGGTGACAATAAAGCCTGTACGCGAACGAGTCGGCATCGGCGACCCGCTGCAAGTCGAGGTGACGCTGAAGAACATCTCGGACATCCGCGTACCGCTTGGCGTCTATGGCCTGATCAACCCGCAGGCCGCCTTCGTCGCGACTGTCAGCGACCACGAAAAAGCAATCGCTAACCTCCCAATGGCCCAGTGGCCCGCGCCGGCGATGCTTGAACCAGAACAGTCAATCACCACAACGGTTCGCCTGGACATAGGAACCCTTGGTGATATCCTCGTCAAAAGACCTTTCGAGGATTTTCTCGTCGTCATAGCCGTTGTCACCGACCCGACCTATCGCGAGGGAAGAATACTCTCGCGAGTCAGCCACCTTAAAACCAAGCCCATTGTCGTAACCAGAACGAACCTGCTGCAAAAGCCCCAAACCGACGACCCCGAACAATGGAGACAAGCATACAACCAATACGTCGGGCATCTTTCCTGGTACGCACAGTACGGAAAGGTCAACGACAAGATGCGCTCAGCCAGGCAGATTGCAGCCTTGCTGGACCATCAGCGCCGCATCGCCGCCGCCAGACCCGGAACCACGCGAGTACCAAGGGCCGCCATTTCCAGGCCCGTGCTTCTTAGACTTATGGTCGAACTGCTTAACAGCCCATCCGACGTTGTGCGGGCGGAAATGCTAGCCGCACAGGTTCGAATGGATACCGACTCCACTATACTTCGCCTGCTCGGCGAACACGTCGAGGACCCAAGCCCAC
>CAZWAT010000313.1:0-2253 GCA_964632015.1 uncultured Planctomycetaceae bacterium | reverse complement strand
CAACTGCATAAGCAGTTACGCATGTTGGCAATATAGAAACGGCAATTGCTTGAATTGTGACTAAACCTGGGATATTCTTGGGCTTGACAAAAGAAATATTTTCATTTCTGCAAAACGTTCCTTTACGCCGATGGTTGTACAAGATAAGGGCGTTGTTTGTCCATATTCCGGTGGGGAGGAGAATTCAGTATGCTTGCTGAAGTGGCGCCTCTGAAGACACAGAAACATTTTATCTCTATTTATTGCGTTTGCCTTGGGGTTATCCTGGCAAGCACCGGCTGCACGTCGACACTGACAGAAGAGACAATCGAGCTTTCGGATTTCCCTCAGCCAGAGAAGCCTGTGGTCTTTTCGGCGGGGGATCCTGATGCGGCCAACGCATACACCGCTGGGCAGAGAGAACTGACCGAAGCCCAGTGGGAGGTTCTCGAACAATATGCGCCGCGAAACGTCTGGGAGCGTATTCGGGCTCAAAATGCCAGGCTCAGGGCATTGAAGGATGAGGTTCGCCAGGCGACGCCTGAGCAGCTTACGCAGAAGAGCCTTCCAGCAATTTCCGACGCGCGAGTTGAAGATCTCGGCGAAGGCCGGATAGCGATGTATTATCGCGTACGGTACTTTGGCGGAATCGGCATACAGGCCAAGAGCAACGGTGGAACCGGACGTCTGCAAATTGTCACTGACGGCAAGTATCACGCTCGCAAGATGGGCGAACTCGTCAAGCTCGTGCAGAAGCGTCTGGGCAAGGCCGGATCAGTCGAGCTTCTGGCCGAGGAAAACACGCTCGTCATCGAATGTACGGCCGAGAGCAAACAGTCGGTATTGACCTTGCTATCGCATGTCGACGTCCCTCAGCCACAGGTTGAAATCTCGGCGGAGATATTCGAGGTATCGCACGACATGGACTTTCAGGCGGGTGTGCGTCTGTTGATCAATCACATGGACCTGACAGGCAACCAGCAGGGTCTGGCGAGCCAGTTCAGCGCTGAAGCCTTCGCCGCCACTGCCTCTGGCGCCTTTCCGGGAAACGTCCCGGACCCCGGTTCCGCACTTCGGCTGGTGCAAACGTTTGGGCAATCGGGAATCGATGTGGGGGCAACTATTCAGGCGCTAGCGTCGGAAGGCTTTCTCAAGACAATCGCCTCGCCGCGCATGACCGTGACCATGGGCAATACTGCCTATATCCTTGCGGGGCAGGAGTTGCCGATTTCCTCAGCCAAGATAACCAGCGATGGAATCGTCAGCGAAAAGACCACCTACAAACCTGTTGGCGTGCAGTTGTTCGTCACCCCGCAGACGGTCAGCGATGGCTCGGTGAGGCTGCACGTCATCACGAACGTGTCATCTGTGCAGGGGTTCGTGGAATTGCCAGACCTCAATACGCTCAACAGCCTTACCATGCCCATTATGAACCCCATTCTTGACACCCGCGAGGCCGAGACCTATGTCACAGTTCCAGACGGTGGTTCACTCGTGATCGGTGGGTTGCGGAAAGTGCGTTCAATTACGGGTGAGGAAAAGATCCCAGGTCTGGGCGACATTCCTGTTCTGGGATGGTTCTTCAAGTCGCACCGGTCACAGCGGCAGGTGACAGATCTGTATTTCTTCGTCACGCCGCGAATCGTCTCACGCTGACAGGTTTCGCAAGATTCGGTTGTGACAACAGAACTCGTACATCTGGCAGGTATTATTTCGCCACCTTGAGAAGCTCTTCCTCTGCCGACTTGCACCAGAGATTGTTTTCGAGCCTGGCGGCGACGGTTGGATATTTCCGTTTCATCTCGCGAAGTGGAACAAGGCCCATTTCATGCAGGCATGGATACACTATAATCTTACCTGCAAGAGTGCGGTTTTCCACCGCCTTAAGGCCATCCAACGCCCCGGCCATGCCGCTGACAGCGTCAACAGAACCGTCGGTATCAAGCGTGCCATGGGCGATCTTATCAAGCACAATTTTCATGTCACGGATAACCGACCCGCTCGTGCCGAACATAAAACAGCGCCGCTCGATATACGCGTCAAGATCGATCTCATGTCTGGTCTGTGCGGGAATACCGGTGAAGATATTGATGATCGCGCCATTGCGGCTTTGCTTGATGGAATGGGCAACCAGCTCCCCCAGCGGCGCCATCAAGGCAAAATAGTCATGCAGCCCTTCATCCGATGAATCCACGACATCGAGCCTCACACCACGCTCATTGGCGATTGGCCTGGCGCGTTCAAGCAGCGACCCCATCCTGTCGGTGTCGACAT
>CAZWAT010000312.1:0-2318 GCA_964632015.1 uncultured Planctomycetaceae bacterium | reverse complement strand
CTCATCCGCATCAAGGTATATCTCGGATCGTGCACCCGCGAACTTACCGGAAAAGGAGGTGCCCCGTGAGGCAGCTCACAACGGTTCGAGGGCACTTGCTGTTGGATGTGGCGTCGGCTCTCCAGAAGACCATCCGGCGGGGCGATGCTCGTATGGCTGGTTATTGGGCGATTGAGCTGTTCGAGTCAGGGTATCGGGACTATGTGTGGAGGCGGCTCTTGACGGTGAGCGCTGAAGATTGCTGGGGTGTTATTACCCATGAGATCGAGGCGCTGTATCGTTCCTGGCAGTTCATCGATCGGCAGAAAAAGGGCGGCGGCAGGATTTTCGTGGCCAAGGCGGCGTTGTTGCTGGCTCAGGCAAAGAAGTGCAGGGATGCAGACCATTTGACGAACTTGGTGTATGACCCTAATACGATAGATATAACGTCGCTGGAAGCGGATATTGCTGAGGCTCGGGCCAATCCCGAGGACATTCCGGATTTTGCGTATGACTGTCATACTCGGGCCGGCAAGAAAGCTGGTAAGACCAAGCGCCAATTCTTCCTAGAAGAACACGACGCGCTGACGCCCAAGCAGCCGGGGCTATTCGACCAGGACTTAGAAAACATGCGAGGCAAGTAGGATGGACAGACCAGGCCCGCGGGACCAGGTTGTTATGCTGTTGACGAACGGCATGTCGGTAGATGCTGCTGCCGGCATGCTGGTGAAGCAGCATGGTATGTCCCCGGCGGAAGCGCAGGAGTGCGTGGCTGAGGCTCGGCAACGGATTGCCGTGGCGGCTGAGTATTCCCGCGACGAGCAAATCGGCAAGGCCGTTATGCGGTTTGAAGACCTGTACACGAAGTCGATCGCGGCCAAAGATACCAGGACGGCATTGCAGGCCCAGCGCGAACTGAATAGGCTGTTGGGGTTGTATTCGAGGGGAGACGAGGTGGGCGGCACGGAAGCGACCACAGAAGCCCATGAAGCTGTTAAGAAGCTGGAACTGATAGCGGGCTATCTCTTACCTCTGCGGCTGACACACGAAGGGTATCCAGTTGAAGAACACGCAAGGATCGCGTCAGAAATTATCCGCAGGGAATGCGGCATACAGTCGGCATAAGGAAAGATCAAAGGCCCGTTCGGCCGCAATGACGTTGGCTGGCCAGGACATCGCGCCGATGCCGCCCGTGCGCGACCCGGAGCGTCGTCATCATGGCGACCACGATTTCCGTTTCTTCTGCGAGACGTACTTCCCGAACCTGTTTACGCTTGAGTGGAGTGCCGATCATTTGCGGGTGATCGGCAAGATCGAGCGGGTTGTCAGGGACTACGAAACCCTGGCGGTGGCGATGCCTCGTGGCTCGGGGAAGACCACGCTATGTTTGGTGGCTTGTGTGTGGGCGGTGTTGAGCGGCATGCATAAGTTCGTGTTCCTGGTGGCGGCAGCCCAGGAATACGCTGTTGCTATGCTGGCGAATATCAAGAGCCACATTTCGGGGAATGACCTGTTGTTGGACGATTATCCCGAGGCGGTATACCCGATTCATTGTCTTGGGGGCGAAGCTCGCAAGGCGTCGGGCCAGCGGTACTACGGCGTGCGGACCCGGATTGGCTGGGGAGCTGAAGACCTGGTTATGCCCACGATACCAGGCAGCAGGTGTTCTGGTTCTGTTATCCGTGTGTCGGGTATCACGGGCCATATCCGAGGCGCGTTGCACGTGATGGCTGATGGTACCCAGGTGCGGCCTACATTGGTTGTCTGCGATGATCCGCAAACGGATCAATCGGCCAGGAGTGAGCTGCAAACGGCTGAAAGGCTGAGCATCATTAACGGGGCTATCAGCGGCCTGGCGGGGCCTGGCGAGCGGACGGCGATTATAGTTCCATGTACCGTGATCCATGGCGGCGACCTGGCTGACCAATTGCTTGACCGCCAGAAGAACCCGTCATGGCATGGCGAACGAACGAAGCTCATGTACACGTTCCCGCCAAATGAGAAGTTGTGGGCTGAGTATGGACGCATTCGAGAGGAATCACTGAAGGCGGATGGCGACGGCCACGAGGCAACAGAGTTCTATCGACAACACCGGGAGGCAATGGATGCAGGCGCAGAGCCTGCATGGCCGGCCAGGTATGACCGTAAAACTGAGCTGTCGGCAATCCAGCACGCTATCAATCTGAAGCTGGCGGATGCTGAGGCGTTCGCGGCGGAATACCAAAACGAGCCGATCGATCATCATGAAGACCAGGACAAGTTGACGGTTGAGGGGGTGTTGTCCAAGTACAACGGGCGGAAGCGAAGCACGGTGCCTACGGCGGCGAACAAAATCACGA
>CAZWAT010000311.1:0-2319 GCA_964632015.1 uncultured Planctomycetaceae bacterium | reverse complement strand
TGATATTCAGCAGCATCGTGGCGCTATATGTGATATTCGGTGGGCTTAAGGGGATCATGTACACCGACGCCCTACAGGGCGCGATCATGCTCTTTGGAATGATATTCCTTCTGATCTTCACTTATGGGGCGATGGGAGGCATTACCGAGGCCCACCGTTCGCTGACGGATATCAGTGGTCTGGTTCCTGAGAAGCTTGCCCAGGGCGGACACAGCGGATGGACGAATTTTCCGGCGTTCGGGTTCGGAGATATCAAGTACAATACCTGGTGGTCGCTGACCACGGCAATTATTCTTGGAGTGGGCATTGGAGTGCTTGCCCAGCCTGCCCTGGTGGTCCGCTTCATGACGGTGAAAAGCAAGCGGGAGCTCAACAGGGCAGTTGGACTTGGCGGACTGTTCATTCTCTTGATTCCCGGAACGGCCTATGTTGTCGGCGCCATGTCCAATGCCTATTTTGTCAAGAACGGCCCGATTATTGAAGGAACGGTTGTTCGGGTAATCGACAGCGAACGGGGACAGGCAGTTATAGAACCTCTTCGAACGCAGGATCGCAACGGTGAATGGATCGACATGGCCGCGGGCGAGTCACAAACAATGGGCGTTCTGGCCGTGGACGATCAGCACCTTGAAGCAGGCGCTGTTATCCAGGGCAGAACCATCGCCCAGGCATACGCACATAATGATCGCGAACAGATCATCCCGACGTTCATCGCCACCGCGCTGCCCCCGTGGTTTGGCATGATATTCCTGCTTACACTTCTTGCGGCAGCAATGAGTACCCTGGCGACGCAGTTCCATTCGTTGGGAACCGCGTTGGGGAGAGATGTTTATGAGCAGGTCGCCAGCCCGCGCAGGGAGTCTGTGCACAATCGCGGTATCCACGTGGTTCGGCTGGGTATTATTGTGGGAATCATCTTTGCCGTGGGTATTGCCTATTACGGAAAGAGCCTGGACTGGCTCATCGCCAGGGGGACGGCGATTTTCTTCGGCCTGTGCTCCGCGGCGTTTCTTCCCGCATTCATTGGAGGCTTGTTCTTCAAGCGAATGACCAAACCTGCTGCCGTTGCGTCAATGGTCTCTGGTGCTGGGGTGACAGCTTTCTGGTTGCTACTGGTGAAGGCTCGCGAAGCCGGCGGCTTGGGGCTGGTAAGAGTGCTTACTGGTGGCAAGGACAGTATCCTGTGGAGTTTTCCCAACTGGCCTGAGATCGATCCGGTAGTGGTGGCGCTGCCGATATCAACGCTGGTGGCTGTGGTGGTGAGTCTTTTTACGAGCCCGCCCCCGAAGGAACATCTTAATCGCTGTTTTGACAAAAGCGTACCAGCGGTAGCCAAACACTGTACTGATTCAACAAAGAAGGAATGTCAAGCATGAGCAAATCGGGTAATGGTTTTGTTATAGAGACTTCAACAGCACGAAAAGCAATCGAAGGCATCAAGGAAAAAGCTCTCGAATACCTGAAACGTATGGTCGAGACGAACTCATTTACCTACAACGCCGAGGGTGTTGATAAGGTCGGTGATATCGTGATCGAGATGTTCGAGCCGATGGGTTTTGAAGTGGAACGCCCCGCGGCTATGGATTGCACTCCATATAAACGTCCGCCATTGGGCAGGCATGTTATCATGGTGCGCAAAGGACGCACGAACAAGCGCATCGCCTTGTGTGGACACCTTGACACCGTGTTCACCGAGCAGGAAGAACGAGATAACGACTTCCACTGGCGAATTGAGGGCGACCGCATTTACGGCCCGGGTACCATCGACATGAAGGGCGGCAATGTCGTCATGTGGATGACCTTGCGAACCATCGCGAATCTTGCGCCGAATCTTTTCGATGAGGTCACCTGGGTCATCATGCTCAACGCTGCCGAGGAGGGGCTCAGCAGCGATTTTGGAATGCTTGAGCGAAAATATCTTTGTCAAGACGGATTGGCGAATCTCATATTCGAAAGCGGGCGGGAAGAGGACGGTAAACATCTGCTCAAGGCGGCGAGAAAGGGAAGAGCTCGCATCTCGATTAAAGCGACAGGTAGAGCAGCTCACGCAGGAGCGCATCACCCAAAGGGCGCCAACGCGATTGTTCAATTAAGCCATTTCATCTCCGAGGTCAGCCAGTTGACTGATTACGACAAAGACCTTACGGCTAACGTTGGTGTCGTATCTGGCGGGGTGGTGCCTAATCGAGTTCCGGATCGTGCAGAGGCCCTCATGGAAATGCGGGCGTTTGAACCAGCCGTTCTCCGACAGGCATTGGATAAGGTGCTTGCATGGGACGATAGAAGCACGGTCGCCAGCACACATGACGGATATCAGGC
>CAZWAT010000310.1:0-2325 GCA_964632015.1 uncultured Planctomycetaceae bacterium | reverse complement strand
ACCACTTCGCGCAGATATCTTCCGTTAGTGCGACTGCGTTCTGAAGCGTCAATAGGAGGCACATCACGCCCCGCGTACATCGCCTGGGCTCCCCAGATCATTCCTAACCCAAGTTGCCAAATGGTTCGTCGAGGGTTGACAAGCGGTTGGGCATCACCACCGAACAGAACGCCGTAGTCGTGATACACCATCGAGTAAAGGGGATAGTTATCCCACCTTTCTCGGGACCATCCATAGCGCTCGACATCAAGAAGAAGAAAAGCATCGACCATATCAAGATACACTTCAGCACAGCCCTCACTGGTGAGGTAAGCACCGGGCATCGCGGAACGCACGTGCTGCTGCATCCGGTCAAGGATGATGCGATTTCCCCGTGCCCAGTATGTGCCTCCGTGAGGCAAGTGGCTATTTGAAAAATAGTCCAGCCATCTGTTCCGCGCGAGCACATCCAAGTACAGGCCATTGACGCCATAGCTTGATACCAGCTTGTCGGCCACCTCCAGCAGTTTGTCCTGCCATGGACGGTAAGTCGGATTCATACGAACATGGATGTTGTTGCGTTTCAGCAGCCAGTCATAGGTCTTGCCATCAGGGTCGCGAGCTGCTCCTTCCATAGCCCGCGTACGTTTAAATGATTGAGTATCCGTATCCCAGATCAACCCATTAATGTAGGGCATCACCGATACGCCCATTCGTTTTAATTCGGACAAGCTTTGTACGAAATAGGGATCCGCTGGGAGATATTCCGGAAAATTGTCGTCGAACTGGCTGATCGTATATTGGTACCAATGCAGTGAGGTTGGCACACGAAGATCTCTGCGATAAGCGCTCACTTCGCGCAGAACCTTCGCCGGGTTGCTTTGGAATCGCGCCCAGAAGGCCGTATCCTTTATCGCGTTGGATACCGGGTACGCCGCCTTTGGTGCAGGGTTGCTGATGGGACCCCTGGACGCCCATAACTGGTTAAGCGCCCACTGGCGATAACGCTCAATGGCCTTGTCAATGCCCCCGGCATATGGGCCGAAGATTACCGGGTAAGGCACCGCATATTCCACCAGTCGACGCTCCTGTGATAGAGGCCACTCCGGAAGCATGGGATAATGCGTAAAGCACCAGTCATAGCTGTTCGAACTAGCCTGACGCCGCATATGCACAGCTTTATACCACATTTCTCCGTCTTCGGCGGCCAGGTATAACCCTACTTCATCCTCGGCCTCGCCTCGCACCCACCCTTGTGGAGACTCGGGATCTGGATTAAGGCGGGCCGTGGCGTCGATCATCGCCCGGCTTCCCCACGCAGTAATAAACTGCATGGACAGTGATCCAGGATAGACGCCCTTCTTGTATTCAAGACGTGTGGCAGGGTCCCGCATAGCCTTTCCCCAGTCAAGGGGGGCGGCAAGATAATCATCACCGAGATCCTGAATGCCTTGAACAATCGGAAAATCAGCGGTCCAGACATGACATGCGCCATTGGTTCTCGTGGTCATATGCCAGCGGGCCAGCGAATCATCGTCTGGAAGATATACAGTTACCTTCACATCTAGCGATGACCCCTCATCATCAACGGGAACACCCCACCAGTTGAGGGTCAGAAGCTTGCCATGCGAATCCTGCTCAATCTTGTGCGACAAGTTTCCACCGTCTCGACTATCCACCGTCTTACAAGTTTTTTGAGCAGGGAAATAAAGCTCAACGCGCCAAAGCACAGAGGATATCTCGGAATCACTGTGAACAAGCGGTTGATCGGCACCGATAAGACAAACCTCTCCCAATCTATAACCTGCATCGGTGTCAAAATAATAGGATACGTGAGCATTACGCAGTTCGATGATGCCAACCCCAAACACGGGTGCGGTAAGCCCCATGCAGACAGCCGCGATCATCAGCCAAGGTAGACACAATGAGACCCTGTTATACATATAGCTTCCTTTCGATCGATTTCACGACCTTCGGGTATTAGTATGCGTGGTATGCCTGCTGGCGAGCAGGGTTACAGGCCGGCGTTCCAGAACGGCGCCCATGGACGATTCGGATCGGCCAGATCGAGTTCTGTATCCATACTTGTGACATGGCCGTCAAAAAACGCAACGTTGGTGGATCCCTTATGAATGTCAGTGATGCCATCGAAGGTTGTTGTCGTCAACCGCCTGACCCATAGCTTGCTGTAGCCTGGTGTTGGACCTTGTGAGTCCATTATTGCCATTGATAACCAAGGGAATTCAATCTGGGTAAATGGCCTATAAACATAAACGAATTTGCCCGCACTTCCCCATTCTTCCGGGACCCCTGCGGTGGGTGTGGTGGTATGCCTAATATTTACAC
>CAZWAT010000309.1:0-2348 GCA_964632015.1 uncultured Planctomycetaceae bacterium | reverse complement strand
CTGCAGAAGGGCGTTTCCACCACTACATCATTTGCTCACGGACCGAAGATTTCTTGGGCCTGTATCCGACAGAAAGATGGAAAGTTACCATTGAACCCCCAAAACGCATCGTTTGAAGACATGGGCCTTGAGAGTGCCCTGCTTCGCCCCCGTCGCAGCATGGTCCGCCAACGCGAGAATCGCGCAGCCGTGGCCTGCTGAGCAGCCTTAAACATCTGCAGTAGAAGTGACTTTCGCGCGCTGCCGGTAACGAAGCTGCAAGACGATAGAATTAACAGTCAAGGTGATCCAACATGCGAGTCTATTTGATCAATCCGTCCAACCCGCTGGTCAGTCTGGTGAATGTCAAAGACAGTCGCTGGAATCGCTACCGGGTCTGGAAACCTCTCGGGCTTATGGTGCTGGCTGGACTGACGCCGCCTGAATGGGATGTCCGCATCTTCGACGAGAACCTGGGCAAGACGGAATACGACGACCTGCCCAGGCCCGATCTCGTAGGCCTGACCGCCTTCACTTCGCAAGCCAGCCGAGCCTATGAAATCGCAGCACGGTTCCGTTCACTTGGCGTCCCCGTTGTCATGGGTGGAATCCATGCCACGATGCGACCCAATGAAGCCGGCCAGTACGCCGACGCCGTTGTGACAGGCGAGGCGGAAGGTGTCTGGCGGTCCGTTCTGGATGATTCCTCACGAGGGCAATTGCGCCCCCTATACCAAGGCGGACATGCCGATATGGCACACTTGCCTTTGGCACGCCATGATCTGCTGAGCAAAGGCTATGCGTTCGGCTCGGTGCAAACCACGCGCGGATGCCCGCTGGATTGCACGTTCTGTAGCGTGTCCTCATTCAATGGGAAACGCTATCGCCATCGGCCGATCGAGCATGTGGTTGATGAACTCCGCGAAATCCGTGAGAAATGGATACTAGTCGTCGATGATAACTTGATCGGAACCAGCCGGATACATATCGAGCGAGCCAAGGATCTGTTTAGAGCCATCATTCGGGCGCAATTGAACAAGAAATGGATCTGTCAGGTCACCATCAACATGGCGGACGACCCGGAACTGCTGGATCTGGCAGCCCATGCGGGATGCTGCGGAGTGTTCATCGGGTTCGAATCATGCACAGCCAAGGGCTTGGCAGAGGTAGGCAAGAAGTTCAACTTGCTAAATAATCGCGACTTTCGGACGTCTGTACAGGAGTTTCACAAGCGCAGGATCCTCGTAGTCGGATCGTTTATTATGGGGCTCGATACGGATGAACCTGGCATCGGGCTTCGCATCGCCGAAACGGCCGAGCAATACGGCATCGACATCCTGAATGTCTTGTTCCTGACGCCACTGCCCGGCACGCGACTATGGGATGCCATGGAATCACAGGGCCGGATCGCCACAACCAGATTTCCGGACGAATGGAAGTATTATACTTTGGGGTTTCCCACGGCCAGGTACAAGAACCTGTCCCGACAAGAGATCATCGACGAAATGAACGCCTGTGAAGAGCGATTCTACTCGCTCAGACACATTGTGCGCCGCGCGTTGCGGGGCCTTCTGCGGTGGCGGCGGCCCGTCCTCTCGCTTGTGAGCAATCTCTCATACCGCAAGAACTCGCATCTGACGCATGGTCTCCATAAATCTATGATGCCCAAGGCGACATGTCCGGAATCGCTGGAGTCACTTTACTCCAGCGGATAAGCACTGTGGCCTGCAGCGAATAACGCGCCCCATTGTAAATTCATCAAGTTAGGCCGCACTGGAGGATCAATTGGATATCGCCGAGGCCGGGAAATATGCCGACATAGTAGTGTGGTCCACCCCGTAATCAGCATTGCGGAACCCATAATGCTGAACCATGCACGGGGAAATGAAGAAAACCCGTCAGAGACTCGGGGTTAGCGGTCGGGAGCGACGGATTCGCCAGGCAGCAGGTTCTTGCATCCCAGCGGAAATGGTTCAAAATGTCGGGCTGTTGCCATTGCTGGACTTACGGTGGTTGGGATGGAGGCGCGAACGATGCTCCCCAAGTGGTTGCCGGCGTTGTAGTAGAGCGACTGCTTGGACCCTTATTCGTTCGGTTGAGAGCATCGGGCGAATCAACATTCAATCTGCATGACCGCCAGCTTATCAGGGGCATATTAAACCGGCCCAACATTTTCAGCCACCGCCGTCAGTTGTTCTTGGACCACTTCACCGTAGCGTATGTGACGCGCCGGCATCGATGGTGATTGGCGCTGTAAGGATGATACGACTAAATAAAGCAAACTTCACTTTAGGACATCAAAAATGTTGATTAGGTGCACATGCATTCCATGGCATATTAACTATCCAAACATTTCTAAATTCACTTGT
>CAZWAT010000308.1:0-2355 GCA_964632015.1 uncultured Planctomycetaceae bacterium | reverse complement strand
ATTTTGTGCGAAAAAGTACACTTTGCCATTTCCCAGTTGTCGCATTGAGGGTGGCTTGATCTTTGAGCCGGCCTCGATGAGCTCTCGCACGATTTTCGGCAATTGTGGGCCGGTGCCTTCTTCGATATCTCCGAACAACTTGGCGTGCAGATCGGTCAGATCCTTCCCGACGGTGTCTTGTTTGAAGACGTTCGTGTCGCCGCAGATCAGCGTTCCGCCGTTGGTGACGTATTGGATGAGTTTCTTCACCACCCCCGGGCGCTGGTAGGGGGCGAAGGGCACGTAGATAACCTTGAAATCGCCCAGGTTGACCGTTCCGCGATCGATCTGGTAATCGTCGATGAACGTGAACCAGCTCCCTGCCCGCGGGCCCAGCAGCGTATAGGCGACTTCGGGGTGGTCGGATGGCACGCGTCCCTGCGAGGCCCTGCTGTCGCAGGAGTACATGATGGCGAAGTCTGGCGTGGGGAATTTGAGGCGGTTCATGTTGCGGGCCTCCTCGGCCAGCGCTATCTCGACCTGCCAGCGATCTGGAGCGCCCCAGTATTCCATGTGCATGTATTTCTTCTTCGCCCTGCGACCAACGGTGTCCGAGAAATAATAGTGCAGGCCGGTGGCTCCGTTGCGAAAAACCTGGCTGACGAGTTCCACCACTTCCTGCGGCGTGTAGGAGGCGGCGTATTCCTCGACGTGCGCGCACGGCCAGACTTCCATGCCAGTCAGATCGACCAGCAGCTTGGTAATGAAGCCGAACGACGCGCGGTTGGCGTCCCTTTTGGGATAGAGCTGATGTGTCACGATATCGCAGTATTCCGACGCCCTGCTGAAGTCGTAGGGTTGATGGAAGGCGATCGGATCATGCGAAACAACCCGTATATCGGGGTGCGCCGCCTTCGCCGTGCGGTAGAGCTTCTTGAAGATATCCGCGTACCGCTCGTTGAGCCATCTGCGATAGGCGATCCATCTGAAGGGGTTGTCATCCTTGAGGTCTTGGGGCATTCCATACAGGCCGCCGCCGTATTTCGTCTTTATCTCCTCGTCCACCTGGCGGATGAATGGGTACTTATCCTTGACGGTGGCGAATAGCTCGATGCCGACCTTTTCGTCGTGCTCGATCAGTTCATCGCCTGATGTCACCGCCCAGATGACATCCTTGTATTCGGTGATATTATCATAACAGGTCTTTAAGAAAGCCTCCGTGACGTCGGGGTCGCAAAGGAAGGGGTTCCTGCCGACCTTGAATTCCGATCCTTTCGACCGGCTGGGGTAGAGGGTGATCTTGTAGTCGTGCTTCCGAAGGTAGTCCGCGAAGTTGTAGGCATCCGTGGTCAGGACGAAATAGTTCGAGAATGGGCGCAGCTTGTGCTGGGCGAGCAGTTGATGATACTCTTCGTACACATAACGCAGGCCATACTGAAGCGCAAAGGGCCTCATCGAGTGATGGGCAATTCCGTGCGTCCAGAACAGCGTTCCTTCCTTCGCCAATCCCATTGGCTCATCCGAAAGCAGCTCTTTGTAGAGCGGCCTGTCTACCTGCCACACTCTTTTGCGCGATTGCCCGGCTACATCGTCGTTCGTCAGGGGAATACGGTTTTCGTATACGGGCTTTCCATCGGGCCTGGTAGTGACTGCAAGCTCGATGGCCTTGAGCCCCTTGTTGTACGACATGGCGACAAATGACGCCTCCGCGGGATCGATACTGTATTCCTTCCAGGCGATTATCGAACCATCTTCGGGGTTCTTGGTTTCAACGCGAACCAGTTGTTTGGCGTCGGTGTTGTTGTTGAGCCTGCCAACAACGCGGCGGTCGCCGACCTGCTCAAGATGAAAGGCGATATCGCTTGCGGTGGGCACAAACACAATCTGACCATAGTTCTGCCTGTCTGTAAATCCTGTGGGGGTCAGGTATACGGATGTGTTCTCCCGATCGCTTTTCTGCTCGCGGCAGAGATTTCCCAACCACGTTTCGCCGCCCCTTGGAAACACCTTCAGGTCGCTAAAGGGAATCGCTATTTCGATGATCCACTTATCCGGGTGCTTCGTCAGTGCTGAACGCAGGTTGGTATTCCAGGAAATGTCGCCCATGAACGAGTCATAGATGACGCCGCTTGTGTTGACGATCACCTGGTAATGCTGTTCGCGCGCGCCCCATGGGTCAAGGAACAGCTCAACACAATCGTCCATCCAGATTTTGTTATCGCGTTCTTCGTCATGGGTCCAGTTATTGACGATGTTCGACATGTTCGCGTCATTGCAGATGAAGGCAGCGTAAAGATGATCATCGTCCCATGCCAACTGGACGGTAGTGGGGTTCTTGATCGTTCCTGACATGGAATGATCGAGGCTGTACGATTG
>CAZWAT010000307.1:0-2368 GCA_964632015.1 uncultured Planctomycetaceae bacterium | reverse complement strand
CTGAGAGCCTTCGCTAGTGCAATCTGCTTGGGACCACCGGGTGCCGCTCGCGTCATCCTCAACTCCTTCTCCAACCAATATATGATGCCGGTTCAACCATGTCAAGAATCAACTGTATCTGTTCGAACCGGTTCATTATGCCGTCACCACTTCGCCCGCTGAGCGGCAAGTCTTTGCTTGGCCGTGTCTTAGCTACGCCGAACATCAAATCATAAGCAATGAACCTGAGACAAAATCCCCGCGAATAATAGACAGGGTGTACGGGTAGATCTATTGAACCGGTAGCCTCGCCCCCTCCCCAGCCGGTTCTATTTGAGGTTTTCCGCAACAATTCAGGCGTGCCTTGTTTGGGCGAAGTCCAGCGATATACATTCATCAGTTCCGCACGCAGGCGGAAGCTCAGGCCCGCTCTGATTTCTGGATAGCGGAATTCTCAAGCGTCGCGTCAGTTGCCGGACTTGGGCATCTCACCGCCGCCCTTGACGAACTCTTCGATATCTACAACCTTGTTGAGCCTGCGGGCAGCCTCGGCTGCGAATACGACGCTGTGACTGCGGAGGGACTCCTGGGCGTTGGCAACTATGCGTGAATCGTCGCGCGTGTGAAGCGCGCTAAGCCACTCTCGCACAATACGCCTGTCCCCGCCGCCATGCTCGCCAGATTCGGCGCCAAGGCGGATATCGCTGACGCCACCATCGGCGAATGTGCGCAGGGTAATGCAGCCGGGAACGTAGTTGATCTCGCCCTCGGTACCATGAACTCGTATCCTCCTGGCGTTCTCCTGGGTGAAGGCGGTCATGGTAAATGTGACGGTGACATCATTGTCGAACTGCATGTTGACGACCTGGTGATCGACCACGTCGTTGTCGCACTTCCACACACACCTGCCGTAGGGGCCGGTGCGAATGGCTTCGAGGTGGGCCTCCATGCTGTGATCATGGCTGACCACCTTCGCGGGCCAGTTTTCACGGTCGCATTGGACATACCGCTTGATGGCCGAGTATTTGCAGGTCGGTTCATGCGGACATCCATCGGTGCAGCGATCGGTGGCGCCCTGAGGCGCGTCTTCTGGCCGAAAATGGGAAAGGTTGCCAAACGAAGACACCTTCAGTGCACGCTGATTCGTCAGGAAGCACAGGTAGTCGATATCGTGGCAGCACTTTGCCAGAAGCATGAATACGCTTCTGCCCTCGTTGCCCCAGTTACCTCTTACAAAACTGTGAGCCTGGTGCCACCAGGCAACCCCTTCGACCATATCAACAGTTATGAGCCTGCCCACCGCGCCCGAGGCGACCATGTCTTTGACCCTGCGGAACTCGTTGTGATATCGCAGCGAGTGACAAACGCCGACAATGGCCCCCGATCGCCGCTGGGCCTGCTCGATCTGCACACATTCGCCAAGGGTCGGCGCCATGGGCTTTTCGAGCAGCAGGTCATAACCCATATCGAGGCACGCAACGGCGGGGACGGTGTGGTCCTGGTCCATGGTGGCGATGACGGCAGCGTCGCACAACTTGGGCTTGGCGATGAAATCCTGCCATGTCTTGAAGCACCTGTCCGAAGGAACATCAAACATTCTGGCAATGTGGTTTCGGTATGCATCCCGCGGCTCGGCTACGGCAGTTACTTTGCCCAGATTGCCATATTCCGCAATTATGTTCGAAAACAGGGTTCCTCTTCCGCCAGCACCAACAATCGCCACTGTCTTGGGGGACATCTCTATGACTCCTCAAATTATCGATTTCCACGCAAGTCCGTTACTCTATCAAGACTCCCCGGACAGACAACATTAAAATCGACAAACATCGATTTAGACTTTTGTGATCGTGAACAGCTCACATGACGAAACCATGGACGTGCTGCTGGATTTCGATTCGCGTCGAGGCTTCTCTATCGACGTGGGCCCAAAATCATCTTCCTGCCAGTTCACGCATCTTGTTTACGCACTCTTTAAGGGCGGGTAGTGGGTTGTCGGGTTCGCCTTCATATTCGATGACAGCCATTCCGTCGAAGCCCACCTTTTCGAGCGCCGCCACAAAGGCGGGCAGGTTAAGATTGCCGGTTCCAACGATCACATCGCGGTATGAAGCGTCCTCGCCGAAGACGAAATCCTTGTAATGCACGCCATGAACGCGTGTGCCGAATTCTTCCACCCATTGCACCGGATCGCCCTGCGTTTTGCCGGTCTGCATGCACCATGCGGTATCAAGGTTGATTCCAATCATCTCCCCGCCCAGGTCGAGAAGATGCTTCAGGACGTCTTTGCTTCCCCCGAACACGTATCCGCCGTGGCAGTGGATTCCCAGCTTGATGTCAAAGTCTTTGCACAATTTTGCCGTGCGAGGGACTGCCTGTGTGAACGTGTCTA
>CAZWAT010000306.1:0-2375 GCA_964632015.1 uncultured Planctomycetaceae bacterium | reverse complement strand
AACTATAAAATGTCGCACACCACCCACACACCCACGCTGATAGCCGCCTCCACGGGAACTATGGTATCCGGGTGCGACCTGTCCCCACACTACTAAAGCGAGTGTCAGCAAAGCAGGGGTGTCTGATGGCGAAATTGCATGCCGGAAATTGAATATCTGACTCGCTTGAAAAAATCACTGTCAAACCCAAAAAAACCTCTTGCAAGATTCGCCGCCGAATCTATAATAAACGTGTTGATTCGGCGTAGAATCATCTGTGCTGGATTCAAGGCAAGGACTGATCAAATGGCATACAAAGGAGAAATCATGTCAGGACCACTGGTTGGCAAGAGGTTCGTTGCGGTAACGGCTTTGATGTTTGCAATGGTGTTGTCCGGGATTGCATTTGGAGATATCGTCACCGGGTTTGAAACATCAGACAATGCCGGTTACGTAGTGGGGCAGACGGTTGCTGGCGTGGATGGGTGGAAGGCAAAGGAAAATGCTGACTGGATGGTTATAAGTGACGATTTGCCATATGCCGGGGAGCAATCACTGCGAGTAGGACAGGTTGCCCCCAAAGTTGCGACCACCTATCGCGAGGTTGACCTGGACATCTCAGCGGGAGTCTATCCGGTACTGGACGTGCAGATAGCAGTAGACAGCACCAACGCCCCAAACGAAGGGCTGATATACCTCGGAAGCGGTGGTAACATTGGAACGGCCAATGCCGCTGTGCAGGTATGGTTTGATCGTAACAGTGGTAATCTGTTGTATAAAGACGGCGCATCGACCATGACGATCGGGGCGTATACGGCTGGTGAGTATTATCACGTCAGGGCCGAGATCGACATGCAGAATTACACCTTCGACCTGACTGTCACTGGAGCGGGGATTGACTACTCCCAAAGCGACATTGCCTTTCGCAACAACATGGACAGTATCGAATGGGTGTGCATTAATAGCTGGACCAATTCCAGCGTAAACGGTGGATATATATATGTTGACAACCTATCAATCGTACCCGAGCCTGGAACATGCGCCCTTCTGACTGGCGCGGCGTTTCTGCTGGGGCGCAGGCGTCGGGACGGCGTGAGTCTTCGGTAGATGGAGTATCCTGCTGTGCAATTCACAGTTGTGAACAGTTGAATGCGAAACATAGACGGCAGTCAGGGATAATGACAGTGGCGGTACGTATCAAGGACATTGCGGAGAAGGCAGGTGTTTCTGAAGGGGCAGTGCGCAAAGCTCTTCATGGTTATGCGGGAACTGCCCGAGTCGGCAAAGAGACGACCAAGAAGATACGCGACATCGCCGCACAGATGCGGTACCGCCCTAACCTGGTGGCCCGGCAGCTTGCCGGAGGGCAGAATCGCGTTATCGGTGTGATCATCGACAGCATTCCGCCCTCCGTACATCTTTCACGGCTGGATGCCATCGAGGCAGAGGTGGCGAAGTATGAGTATCGCCTCATCGTTGGCCAATCACATGGGGAGGCTTCACGGGTTGAAAATTACCTTCGCGATTTTGCGGGAAGGCGAATAGACGCACTGTTATATGTGTCCCACCATGGCAACAACCCGCAGGTGGACGACGTGTTGACTGAATGGCATCGCGATTTCAGGACGATCGTGTTTATCGGCAGGGTACTTGGCGATATTTCAACGAGAAGTTCCTACAGCGTGAACGTTGATCGTGCCGAAGGTATCCGCCTTGCGGTAGAGCATCTGTTGGATCGGGGAAAATCGCGCGTTGGATTGATTATCAATAAGAACCTTGGTTATACGACTCAACAGCGACTGGATGGCTATACGCAAGCGATGTCGGCCCGCAACATGGAAGTCAAACCAGGCCTGATTCAGTATCTTAAATCTGCCAAGAGCATTGATCAGCGAGTTGCGCCGGTTGTGGATACCCTGATTAACGACCACCATGTCGATGCCATTATTGCCCATAATGATTATTTCGCCTTTGCGGCCATAAACCAGCTGCGGAGGATGAATCTTCGCGTTCCACAGGACGTCGCCGTCATCGGATTTGACAATATCGAGGCTGCGGAACTGTTTTATCCTCCCCTGACCACAATCGATCAGAATGTCAAACTGACGGCGAAGACAGCAATTAGGATGCTTATGGACCTGCTCGAAGACAAGAAAGTGCGAGACAGGCACATTCAGCTTTCGCCAAAGCTGGTCGTTCGAGAATCTTCCTGAATTGGAGTACACAGCATGCAAGGCAGGACAAGCAAGGCCGGATCGAACTGCCGTAGCTCGCGATGCAAACCGGCGTTCACATTGATCGAACTACTGGTCGTCATCGCCATTATCTCTCTGCTGATGAGCATCCTAATGCCCTCCCTCAAGAAGGCCCGAGACCTGGCCAAGGGCGCGATCTGC
>CAZWAT010000305.1:0-2379 GCA_964632015.1 uncultured Planctomycetaceae bacterium | reverse complement strand
GGGGAGGCTGATTTTCCGGCTATAACCATCAGTGAAGGACGCACCAAATGAACGCATGCAGTAACCCCGCCGGCTTTGAGAAAATGTCGTATGAAGACGTGATCTCTTGGGCGATTAATTCGCTTTGCAAGTGGTCGCGATGGGCCCAGCGGTGGTGGTATGACCTGCCAGGCTGCGATGGGCTTGGATGCTTTGGCACGGGTTATCAGCAGTGGGCGGCACAGACCAACCAGAAATACATCGGGGCGATGGCGACCCTCGCGGCAGTTGGACCTGAAGATCAGCGAGACTTCGCACTCGATCGGGCACTAAGGGCGCTGCGGTATGAACTGGCGACCCACACCACCGGACATGTTGACCGAACCGACGGCTCAAGGTGGGGCAGGACGTGGATAAGCGTCCTTGGGCTCGAACGGATGCTTTACGCCATGCCCAACATTCAGGACCGACTTACCGATGCCGACCGCGACGACCTGCGGCGGGTTCTGCTCAGCGAAGCACAATGGGGCCTCGATGAACACGAACGACATGGACACAAGGGAATTCGTGCAGGCAAGTGGGCAGCCGATGGGTGCAACAGCCCCGAGTCCAACCTGTGGGAAGGGGCGTTCTTGTGGCGAGTCGCCTCGATGTACCCCGATAATGCCCGAGCTGACGAGATGCACGAGCGGGCGCATGACTTCCTGATCAACGCCGCAAGCATAGACGCCGACGCCCAGGATGAAACCATCGTCGCGGGCAAAAAGGTCAAAGACCGTCACGTGGGAGCGAACTTCTTTCCGTCGTACGCGCTTGACCATCACGGTTATCTTAACCTTGGTTACAGCATCATTACGCTTTCAAACGCTGCCTTTCTGCACTTCGACATGCGCCGTCTCGGCTGCGATACGCCAGAGTCGCTGTACCATCATTCCGCGGATTTGTGGAACTCGGTGCGGAAGATGGTCTTCTCAAACGGCAGGCTCGCGCGGATCGGCGGCGATACGCGAATACCATACACATATTGCCAGGAATACATGCTACCGTCATTGCTGTACGCCGCTGACCATCTCAACGAGCGCCACACCTGGGGGCTGCTGACAAACCAGTTGAAGATGATCGATGTAGAGTCTCGCGCCAACGGCGACGGTAGCTACTACAGTGCGCGACTTGGCGAAATGGTTCAATCTTCGCCGTACTACTATGTTCGGCTGGAGTCTGACAGGGCGGCCGTGCTGGCGATGCTCGTCAACTACCTGCCAATGGTGGACAAAAAAAAGATGCCCGCCACCACCGCAGCAGAATATGAGTCTCAGGTCGAAGGTGGATGGATCGAACCCGAACACGGCGCGGTAATGCATAGAAGCCCCACAAGATTCGTATCGTTTGCCCTTCGCGCACACGAAGGACCGCAGGCGCTGTGCCTTCCTCCAGATGACGGGCACATGGTAGATTGGCGTCTGAACCTGGTAAGCATGATTTGCTGCCTCGGCGACAGCTGCCAGCCCTTGACGAATAACCACGATCGCATCAGGGCGATTGTCGAGCAAAACATGTCGCTGTTCGACGGGGGCTTTCTGGCGTCGGCCACCATCGCCGAGGGCAACCATAACTTCGTGCCCGAAGGACTGCTGCTGACCAACCAGGCGACAAGCAGGGTTGTCTACTGCGCCCTGCCCGACGGACACACCATGCTCGTGATGCACCGCTGCACCGCGAATATCCGCGTGTTCACGCGTGCGATAAAGGGCATGCACCTGAATATCGCAAACGACATCTTCAACGGAATGAAACGCACCATAACCACTGTCTCGGGCGATATCACCCTCGATGCGCCACCAGCCCACAACGAGGCGATATCACTAAAAAGCCCATGGGCATGTGTAAATGATAAGATGGGCGTTGTGGGGCTTTACGGCGCAGATTCGCTGGTCGTTGACCGGTGCCCGACCAGGCGCGGCGGGCCTTTCAACGGCCTGCATACCGAAGAAATATGCTGGACGCATAATCCACGAATGACCGCTTGGGATAAGGGTGATACGATTCTGGATATTGGCTTCGCAGCCACCAGTTCGCTCGACGCCAAGGCCGTGCGGAAACTCCATGCCAACGCTACTGCCGAAACCGGCACAGACGATGGCGTAAGGGCGCTGACCGTCGAAACAGCCGAGGGACGGAAATTCCGACTGGTATGCAACCTCGGCCAATCACGCGCCGACGACATCGGACTTGACCCCGGCGAGGCGAAGCTCGATGAGCTTGCCGCCCCAAGCCCCCAAAACATCTGCCACCTGAATCGACGCGCCCGCAGCACACGCGAACAGTAGATAGTTGCCAGCCCTCCGGGCCCCGCACGCGGGCTTTCGCCCACGAAAGTGGAACAGTTGAGCAGCGAACGTC
>CAZWAT010000304.1:0-2399 GCA_964632015.1 uncultured Planctomycetaceae bacterium | reverse complement strand
GGGCGATGCATTCGTGCAGATTCAGAATCTGGCGGGCGATGCGCCAACGGTATACGTCAAGGCTGGCGGGTTGTATGTCGCTGAGGACTTCCTCTCGTCGCTGGGTCTGGTAGTCATAAGGGAACTCGTTCATCACGCTTATCATCTCTTTGCGTGCCTGGGCGATTGCCGCCTGAACCGCAGGCGATTGGGAATCCCGGGCCTGCTGTATCAGGCTTTCGAGCGTCCAGAGGTAACGCCAGTCATATATGCCCGCCCTGACGCCCTGCCAGCATGGCGTCGGTAATGGTCCATCGGGTGTGGGATAGGTGTATATCCATTCCAAGGGGCCATGTTTGCCCATAACCTTATCGTGGGTATCCATGTGGTTGAAGGCGTCGCCCTTGATCTTCTGATAGATGTACTGTGTGACGCCGGTGGCTTCGACCTTCCACGCATGAAAGCCATAGAAGAACCTGTCGGCTACGGGCCTTCTACCACCACCTGATCCACCGTTATAGATCCACTGATCGTCATACCCGGCGAGTCGTCGCTCGGCGATGAGGCCTTCGTTGACATAGTTCGAGCAGCAGATATCGGTACCATCCTTCATTATCAGCCAGTCTTTGGTTCCTCCCCAGTCACCGTTGAAGAAGTTCGAGCGTCGCAGATTCGGCGCCACCTCACGGGCGATCTTTCCGTAATAAATCCCCATCTTGTGCCGATCCGCCTTCGAGCCTGGCTCATCGCCCATGAAGTAGACCAGTTCTGGCCAGTTTGCCTCTTTGGCTTTAAGCATGATCTGGCGGGTGATTTCACGAAAGGCTTCGTCGAATTCGGGCGTGTAGATCTTGTGGCCCAGGTGAAAGGTAATCATGCTCTTGAGCTGCACGTATGGACCTTTCTGGTGCCCCAGCGGACCTGTCAGGCCTGCATCGATGTAGTGGCGCATGATCTCGTTCATGCTGTACGCGGAGCACCCGGCGGGCTCATCAAAGGAGACCACCAGATTTCCGTCAACCAGCTTATACACGGGGTCCATGTGGAAGTATCCGCATGAATTCATTCCATTCTCGGCCATGTCTACGAAATGCTTGGGGAGGTTTTCGGTGAACAGGCCTCGTCCGTGTGTTGTCGTTCGTTTATCGGTGCCGTTATAGAGAATCGAGAACGACATTCTTTTGGGGTCAAGCTCTTTTAATTTGAAAGGCAGGACGCGAAGCAGCAGGGTCAGTTCCTGTCGGTTTCCCGACTTATCGCGCAGAGCGACAGGCGCACGGTACACTCCGGCGGGCGCGTGATCTGGAATCTTGATGGTAATCCAGAATCGCCGGGTCGTATCCTGTTCTATATTGACGGCGTCGAACGCTTCCATGAAGGCCGGTGCGATGACATAGCGGTTATCGGCCTTGGTAACGCCTTCGGGCCTGTACCGGAGGTCAATGAACGTCGCGGGTGTGGGCATATATCGCACCACGCGAAGGTCGACATGAGAGGTGGGGATGGTCTGTCCCTGCTCGCTCGCGAGCGTATCTGTAGTAACAGTAAGTCCCTCAAGCTTGCGGAGGCCCCGAACGCTGAAGGTGACAGTGGCGTACTCTCCCGGCGTTCCGAACGCGCGGAGGGTTTGAGTTACTTCGCCCGGAAAAGGCGCAGTCATCGGGAACACCATATCATACGGCGACTTGGAAAACGCGACCCATCCAAGCTGGCGGCTTGCGGCATCGAATGGAGGCATGGTTGTGCAAACGTTGGGAATCGCTTCGAACCAGTCATCAGGCGTGGTGGCTCGTTGCGACCAATCGGCTGGGGCGTGTTTTGCCCATGCCTCGAATTGTCTTGGCGTCCGGGCGGAGGCGATTGTCGCCACTGCCAACAGAATGCAACTTGCAGCTACATACATCTTTCTGAGCATTGCTTTCTCTTTTCCGAATCGTTTCAAGTCGTTACCACATCGCACCAACGCGTCTGAACTTCACATCCTCCGTGGCGATCACTTTACCAGAGTCCTTCTCGATCACCTCAACCCTCAGCCGGTGAGGAACATCCTCCTGAAGACCTTCAAGTGCAATGTCGGCGTACAAGACTGGCGAACTGACATCTATCACTTCGTGACGGTCAATGTGTTTGTCATCCTGAAGAACGCTGTATCGAACCTGAACCCGAGCCAGCGACCGTGAAGAAATGTTGAGCGTGGTGACCGCGGCGCCAGAAGTCGCGGTGGAGTAGAACGCGTTTGGACACTGCACATTCAGCACGTCGGGCGCCATGACGTGAATCTGTCTGCTTTCACATATCACATTGTCGGTATCGGCAAGTGAGACCTTGATGCTGTGTGCGCCCGCGCTGTCTACTCGATACGCAAGCCCTGCCGAACCAGAAACCCCGTCTGTCAGCTCGCACGTGGTTGAAAGACTTGC
>CAZWAT010000303.1:0-2400 GCA_964632015.1 uncultured Planctomycetaceae bacterium | reverse complement strand
TCATAGAACTGCCCATTGTGACTATACAGGCAAAATCGGTCAAGTAAAACAATCGCGCCGCAACACTCTCTCAGCACCGATCTTGCGTGCAATCACCCACCGATCCGTACGTTCCCGGGCACCCAAAGGTGCGCGACCACCAATCGCAACCGCCATCGCGGAAGTGTTTCAGTGCAGACGCGTTGTAACCTAGTACGTCCGGCACAGGGGTGGAACAAATCGGAATTCTCGGAAAAAAACGAAAAATGCGTTGATTTATTCGGAATGTATGCCGATGATTTTAATGGCAAACAGCGGTGGGCCTGGGAGTCTCCTTGGGCAAGAACTACTCGACTTTTGCGATTGCACAGATGCTTCACGTGGATCCCGGATCGGTCGCCAACTGGATCGATCAGGGGCTGCTGAAAGCATATCGTACACCTGGCGGGCACAGGCGCGTCACGGCGGGAAACCTGCTGTGTTTCCTCAAAAACCATGACATGCCGATTCCTCCGACCATGGTTACGGGGAGGCGTATAAGGATCATGATCGTTGATGAACCAAGGGTGTCCAATCGCATTGCCAACGCGATAAAGAAGGCTCATCCGGATTATGATGTTACCGAAGTCAGCGACGCCTTCATGGCCGGGGCGGTGGCGGCAACCCAAACACCCGACGTGATCATCATGGACCTGTCGATACCTGCAGTGGACGGGTTCAGGATGTGCCGTCAAATCAAGTCGCATCAGCTCATGAAGAAGGCCGAAGTTTTTGCAATGACCTCAGTTCCATCGAAGGAAGTCCGGCGGAAAATATTGACATGCGGCGCAAGAAGTTGCTTCACAAAGCCATTAAATCTTACGCTGCTTCTGACAGAAGTCGAAGCAGTGGTAAAACCCAATGGTATCAACGATTTAAGCTAGGGGGATGAAGCATCTGGTTGCAGGCAAACCGGTTGTATTTATTGGAAAGAAGAGGCGCGCGAAGCTGCCGACGGTATAGACCCGACCCGAATAACCGCGGCTGCTGTCCTGAACACCCGGACGACGCGCGCCTCTCTCTTATTCTATCTAACTAAGCTGGATATCACACATGCGATGCTTAAGCATTGAGGGATGGGGAGTGGGTCATCAGGATGGTGACTCCCCGCTACACAGCGAGAGCGACACAGATAACAGATGCTCGGCTTGCTCAATCAATCCTTGAGAACATTGTCGATGCACCACCGCACCGACAGCTCAATTCCCTGATCGTAGGATACTGTGGGCGTCCAGCCAAGTTCTTTTCTAGCTTTTTCGCAAGAGAAGAAGCATCGACGACCCATCAGCCACACAGAATAACGAGTAACCAGCGGAGGCGTCTTCTTGTTGATGGCGTGGCCGAAGAGTTCCATCAGGAAGGCTGCATTGTAAGCCACCTTGTAGGGAACCTTCCTTGTTACCGGCGTGGCGCCAATGCATTCGGCGATCTTGTTGAAGTATTCGCCCTGTGTGATTATGCCGTCATTGGACAGATTGTAAGTTTCCCCCAGGGCGTTTGGGGACTTGGCGGCAAGGATGCATCCCTCCGCCTCGTTCCCGGCGTAAGTAAGGTTCAGACGGTTGCTTCCATTTCCAAGCAATTTGCCCTTACCTGCCCGCAAGGCCCTGATGAGACGCGGCATGGACGCCCGATCCCGCGGGCCGTAAAGCCAGCTTGGCTTGACTATCGTAACGGGAACCTCCCCCTTTTCGTGAGCCGCCCGAACGAGCTTTTCCGCTTCGACCTTGGCCCGGCTGTAGTAACTCCATTTATGCAGATTCACCCCCAGCGGGGCGGTTTCATCCAGCACCAGCCCCTTTCCATCAGGGTGCCCATAAGACGATATGCTGCTGATATGAAGGAACCGCTTGACCCCCGCCTCACGGGCAGCCTGCAACATATTTTCAGTGCCTTTAATGGTCACGGCGACAAATCGGTGCCACGGACCCCAATCGCCAACCTGGGCGGCAGCGTGATAAACCGTATCCACACCCTTCATTGCCGAGCGAAGGCTTTCAAGATCAGTGATATCTCCGGAAACCTTTTCCACCTTGCACGAATCCGGCAGAACCCAATTGCTGCCGGGGCGAACTATGGCGCGCACCGGCTCACCAGCACCACAAAGCTGTTCAACTATGTGACTCCCCAGAAGACCTGTCGCGCCTGTTACCAGATTCATGTCAACCTCATGAGTTATGCATGTTCAACTTGTGGGATCAGTATGATACCGCACTATAAATACCCGCCAGAGACCCGTCAAGCATTCGTCCTGCGTCCATCTACCTAGACCTTACCACACCGCAAGAGTTGGAGACGTTTTTGGTGGATATCAAGTTGCGCGGAGACGTTTTTGGCAAAGTCAGGTCTCCAATCGCAGATTGGGCGACGCCGAGGTAGGGG
>CAZWAT010000302.1:0-2414 GCA_964632015.1 uncultured Planctomycetaceae bacterium | reverse complement strand
AGTCCGAGCGAAGCGAAGGACGTTCTCCTGTTCTCCTGCTCTTGCTGTTGGGGTGGCGATGGCCTTCATGTTCGAAAACTTGCAGGTCTACCAGAAAGCAGTCGATCTGGCGGACAGGATCGCCGGGCTGACAGAGAACTTCCCGCGTGGCTATTACTTCCTCGTCGATCAACTGAATCGTGCAGCTCTTTCCATTTCGACCAATCTCGCGGAAGGTAACGGTCGATTCACAAAAGCCGACCGAAAGAACTTCTTCACCATCGCCCGCGGCTCAGCCCAGGAATGCGTTCCGCTACTGGAGATATCTAAGCGAAGACGGTTCATCGACGAATCACAGCACAATGACCTTCGTAAGGATCTCGAAGAAATCGCCCGCATGCTGTCCGGCCTGATCAACGGCCTGGACAAGCGTAAGGTCTGAGCCTTCTGCCATCAACTCAGGGCTTTCTTCCAGCGCAGACCGGGTCGATGTTCATCGTCAGGGCGGTGGCGCGCGGCAACTGTCTCGGCGATCTCGATGTGCCGAACCACAATTTCGAACCACAAAGGCAGGCATGCGTAACATATTGCCAAATAAAGGTTTGCGGCACTATGTGTTTTCGCGGAAAAGATAATTGACTAAGTTAAGAAAGCGCAGTATATTAAGAGTATTAACAAACGTCGGGTTGTCGCTGTTCAGGTAATGTTTCGGTGCCCCGGCGTCAAAGCGCTGGCGAAGGCGTGCGGTCAAGTAAGACAACAGTAACCAGTTCAGGCATTAACACGAGTGGGCGTCTGAAATATGTAGTGTCAGTAGTTTATTTCAGGCGCTCACAACTTGACCAGGGCATCCTATGTTGGATTCAAGAAAAGCTAGGTATAACCGCATAGATGGCAAGCGGGCCATACTGACAGGTCTTCGAGCCTCATCGAGGGTCTCCCAGGCCGATCTGGCGTCACGCGTGGGGCTTACTCCATCTGCAGTGTCGCAGATAGTGGGGCAAATGATTCGCGACAAGTGGATCGTGAACATAGGTCAGGGCAAAACCACAGCCGCTGGCGGAAGGCCTCCAGCCTATCTCGCGTTAAACGCTGATGCCCGTTTCACCTTGGGAATATATGTCTCGACTCTTCGGGTCGACATTGCAAAGGTTAATCTTGCTTTTGATGTCCAACCGATAAAGAGCATTCCCAAGCCCGCCGCCATGCCGGCGGAGGATGTTCTTGAGCTGCTTGTTCGTGAGTTCAAGGAGTTCGCCTCCGGAGTGAATATGTCGGATTGCGATGGGCTGTCGGTCATGCTTGGTGGTCCGGTAGATCATACTGCAGGCACTATACGCGACTCCAATCATGTCAAGTGCGGTCCCGACGGGTTCGCATTGTGGGAGTTGCTGCGCGAGCAGGTGAAGGTGCCCGTGGTCATAGATAGCGAGGTCAGCGCATCGCTGTCCGCAGAGATGTGGAGCGGTGCAGGCCTGAAGCATCATGACGTCGCGTACATCTATTATGACAACCGTGGGTCCGTTATAGGCTTCTGTCTGAACGGGCGGCTATATCGAGGCAAGGCGGGTCCGGCGGGACAGATTTACGGGTACTTTTTTGATCATACGCCTATTGAGGGCAAGGCGTACGAATATCATGATGGCCGGTTCCTGCCATCGGTGTGGTTGAGTGACGAAGAGAAGCGGGAAGTTACTGCTGAGACCTTCCTTGATCTGAACGCCTTTGCCCGCGGTGATGGCGGGAATGATCCCAAAGTTCGCCGCCTGCTTGCAAAACGTCTCGATCTGCTGGCGCGAGGTATGATCAACATCTGCAACCTGATCTGTCCAGAGGTGATCATACTCGGCGGCAGACTGGTGGAGCTGGAGGATTCCTCGGTTGAGTTCATCCAGAAGCGGCTTGTCGAGGACGCAATCCGAAAGGTGCACGTCAATCATGCACGAATAGTCAAGGGCGAATTGCCTTTCTCGAAGGCCGTCTTCATAGGCGGAGCTTCGTACCTGCTTAATAAATGGTTCGAGAGGAGTTTGTAATGAACCTGATAGCAACAAGTCACAAGAATATTCGAACGGCATTCACGCTTATCGAATTATTAGTTGTAATCGCGATTATCGCGCTTCTGGTATCTATGTTGATGCCCAGCCTCAGAAGCGCCACAGACCTGGCTAAGGACGCGTCGTGCCGATCGAACCTTCGTCAGTTGGGGCTTCTGTCGGCGATGTATCTGGAGGTCTATGATGGTAGATTTCTCCACAGTGATACAGCCGATACCGGCGCGCCTACAGTTAAAGCCTTTGCGCATTACATACACGGTACGGATTCGCTGATGAAGGACGTCGTGGAAAATGTCAGCGGCGTAACGACTTGGAAAGTGCCCGTTCTTGACTGTCCCGCACGAGAAGAGCCGTTTGGAGGCCATGTGGGACTTGGTT
>CAZWAT010000301.1:0-2416 GCA_964632015.1 uncultured Planctomycetaceae bacterium | reverse complement strand
GCTTCTCCTGTGGACCAGGCTTTAACCTGTCATAATTCCTGCCAAAGGTTGAATTCTTCCTGCAAGCCCTCGCCTACCGAAATCACAATAGTTCCCGGTGGCATGGGCGTATCCTCCCTGGCAAGAGGACTGGAGGGCATGGAAAAATGCAGCTCGCCAAAATTCAGCCGGCGAAAGGTCATGATGTTCTCCACCTCGCCAGGCTCGACAGTTGGGGCGATGGTGCTGATGACAATTTCGGATTCGGGGGCTTCTTCAGATGCAATTTGCCGCGATCCAGTGGAAACCGGCCAGAACATCACCACCGCCACGACAACCGCCGCGGCGGCTCCCAATGCCGAAAGGAACGCAGGTCTGAATACAAGTCTCCTGCGGGGACTGGGACTAAGAAGGCTTCGACGCTCCAAAGATGTAATGATCTGCTCACGCTGAAATTGCGTCCATTGCGGAGCGATATCCACAGAAGCCAATTCAGCGAGCTTTCCCTCAAGAGCCCCATAGCGTGCAAGTTCCCGGCGCAGCGACTCGTCCTTGTCGAGCAGGGCTTCCAGGCGGCGCTTTTTAGCACCGGACAACTCGCCGTCGAGATACTGCGTAAGCTCGAATTCAAGTTGTTCGTCAATTGCCATCACATGATCCTACCAACAATAACCACCTTGCGGCCAGCGTTGCCTACAGATAATCCACCAGGACATCCTTGAGCTTCTTTCTGGCCGAGAATACGTGCCACTTCACCGCCTCGACGCTGCATCCGAGTTCTTTGGCGACATCTTTTTGCGGTATCTTGCCTATGCTGAACATGGTAAGCGCCTGTCGTTGAATTTCGGGCAACTCTGACATAGCCTCCGACAAGGCTTCATCGAATTCGCTTGCACAGGCGGAATCGAGCGGGCTGAACGCGCTTCGATCGGGAAGACTCAATGGCCTGCCGTCACAATCGGGCGCGTCAATTGTCGCCGCCGATCTCAACGCCCGTGACCGACGACGGTTCAACGCCAGATTACTGGCAATTCTCATCAACCACGGCCCGAACTGATTGACGCTCGACAGCGTCGAGAGCTTATCATAAGCCTTAACGAAGGCATCCTGGGTTATTTCCAGCGAGTCATCCACGTTGTTAAGCAATCTGTACACGACGGCATTGACGCGCCTTTGAAATTGGCGCACAAGCTTGTCGAAGGCTGACAGATCGCCACGCCTCGCCCTTTGCACCAGCCGACCAACAGCCTCGGCCGAGAGCTCGCCGTCGTTTTCTTCCTTACGGTAAGACACCCAGAACACCAATCAGTTAGCTCAACCAGATCATACATATACGCGAACGGCATACACAGGTCATTTAAAAATGCCAATCTATGCGCGCCTGGAATTGAGAATAAACCTTTACGACATCAACAGATCCCTGCGACCTCTCGACGTGTCCGCAGGGCCTCGTTGCGTAAATGCCTTGCCCTGAATAACTTATCGTTACCAAAAGACCCAGTGCGCACAGCGGCACTGTATCTCAGCGTCCTGGGTCTGAAATTGAAATATCAGGTATTATCCAAGATTGGCTTTGTACCAATCAATGGCTCTTTCCAGGCCTTCCTGGAAGAACACTTCAGGCTCATACCCGATGGTCTTTTTCGCCAGCGAGATGTCAGCCAGAGAGTGTTTGACGTCTCCAGGCCTGGTATCTGTATACTCCGCCTGCACATCAACGTTCAGCAGTTTTTTGAGCAGGTTGAGGATGTCGTTCAGGCTGACCGCCTGGTTGCAGGCGATATTGACTGACACCCCAGTGCAAACCTCCGCAGGCGCGTTTGCCGCAAGCCAGTTCGCCTTGCAGACATTCTGGATGTAGCAGAAATCCCGGCTTTGTTCACCATCGCCGTAGACCAGGGGTTTTTGCTTCCGTAACAACCTGCTCACCCACGCGGGGATCACGGCGGCGTATGCGCCTTGGGGATCCTGATACGGGCCGAAGACGTTGAAATACCTCAGGCATACAGTTTCCATCCCATATGCGGCGGCGTATGCCTGAAGATAGCTTTCGCAGGCAACCTTGCTGGCAGCGTAAGGGCTGATGGGTTTGGGAACCATGCCCTCATGTTTGGGCGATGTAGGCTGGTCGCCGTAAGCACTTGAAGACGCGGCAAAAACCAATCTCTTGACGCCTGCCGCACGCGCTGCCTCAAGCACGCTTATGGTACCATTGACATTGGCGTCGTGACTGGTGACAGGATCCTTGACACTTCGGGGAACCGAACCAAGCGCTGCTTCATGAAAAACGGCGGTGCAGCCTGCTATCGCCTTGTCCACCGCGCCGCGATCTCGGATGTCGCCTTCAACGAACTCGATCTTGTCGGCAATGGCAGCGATATTCTCGCGTTTGCCCGTAGAGAGGTTATCCAGCACGACAACATCATGCCCTTTTTCG
>CAZWAT010000300.1:0-2431 GCA_964632015.1 uncultured Planctomycetaceae bacterium | reverse complement strand
CCGAACACATATCCGCCGTGGCAGTGGATTCCCAGCTTGATGCCAAAGTCTTTGCACAATTTTGCCGTGCGAGGGACTGCCTGTGTGAACGTGTCTACCCTGAAATGGGCCGATATATGCTGAGCCCCGGCGGCTGAGGCGCATTCAAACCACTCGCGTTCCTCATCCAGTCCGTTGAAGGTCTGCACGCCGATAGAAACGATTGACACTCCCGCATCGTTGTAGGCCTTGACGACATCCTTCCACCCGGCGAGATCGTTAAAATTCGCGTGGGCGCCGCATACTTCGATCTTGTCCAGGCCGATCTCTCGCACCATGCCCGCGACGTCAGCGTTGTCTTTGGAATTACGGAAGCAGTAGCTCTGCACGCCAAAATCAAGCGGCTTGCTCATGGGGTTTCCTTTTAAACAAGCTCTACGGATTTTCCTGTCCGGCAGGATTCGTAGATTCCATCTATGATCTTCTGAACCACCAGTGCCTGTTCGACAGTGACCAGCGGCTCTTCGGTGCCCAGAATCACGTTAATGAAGTTGTGAAAGCGATCGGCATGTTCCATCGCGACAGTTGCTTTCACATCGTCTATCACGCTATATCCCTCTCGGTACGGGTCTCGCCTGAAGAGCCTCGCTGGGTAGGTTCCCGCCCCGGCCTGGGTTCCGAACAGAATGACGTCGTTCTTATTGCGTACATCCATGTGTGCTGCCCACGACGCGTCAAGCGAAATGCTCGCTCCGTTGCTGAACCTGACAGTCGCCGTCGCCAGATCATCAACATCAAAGGCGATATTCTCGCGATCCGACAGGCCCCAGCCACCCTCGCCAAGTCCCCTGCATCCGAATTTGCTGTAGGTGCATCCGAACACTGACACGGGCGACCAGTTATCCATCAGGAACAGGCACAGGTCCAGAACATGCACACCAATGTCCAGCATGCACCCTCCGCCTGCTGTTTCTTTGTTGCAGAACCAAGTGCCCAACCTGGGAATACCTTCCCGTCGCATCCAGAATGCCTTGGCGTGGTAGATTTCGCCCAAAACGCCATCAGCAACGATTGAACGAATCTTCTGCGAATCAAGGCCATAGCGCTGGTTCATTCCAAGCATCAGCACCCTGTTTGCCTTTCGACTGGCGTGTGCAATCTCTTGCGCCTCGGCAAGGTTCATCGCGAAGGGCTTGTCAAGCAGGACGTGCTTGCCGGCATTGAGAGCGGCCACGGCCATGGGCTTGTGATATCTATTGGGCACGGCGATATAAACAGCGTCCACGTCATCTCGCCCGAGCAGATCCTCGATAGTCTTGCACGCGTTGGGAATCTGGTGCGCCTGGCAGAGTTGCTCCATCCGTTGGGCGTTTAAGTCATGAACCGCCGTCAACGATGCACAGGGATGTTCGAGTATCTTCCCACAGCACACCTGCGCAATCTTTCCGGCCCCTATGACGCCAAGTCTAACTTTCTTCATGTGATCACTCCATTAACAAAACCTTGGACACGCTGCTGATACACTCTAAGCTATACAACATAGAGTCGATGTAGCAATATGCAAAAACTCGGATTCATTGCAAATAAATCAGGAGTGGCGCCATGAGCCCTGAAGATCAGCTTCACACAGTCATGCCGTTGTCATTAACGAGCATCAGCCATTACCATCAGCCTCATGGCCGGCATCCGGGAGGAACTCATCTTGGTCGGGGAATGCAGCGGGTGGAGGTTGTCACCGCCGGGCGAGGCTGGGTGGAACATGACAACGAATGGGTGAAGGTTGAGGCGGGCGATCTTCTGTGGCATTGGGAGGGTGAAAATACTATCGGCAGAAGCGATTTTGATGAACCTTATCGCTGCCTTGCTGTTGGACTGGCGGTTCAACCTGGGGTGACACGCAACATACCAAGGTTCAGCCGATGGGAAGACCTCAACGAGCTGCGCAGTTTTACCGCGATGGCGGTTGCTGCGTTCGTCGATAACTCGATCGACAGATACTCCCTCATGGCGATGGTATGGGGAAGACTGCTCTACCAGGTGAGATTGGATCAGAACCCCAGTCGTCCTCCCCACATCCCACCACCGATAGTGCGGGTATTGCAGCGTATCGACAACGAATACGCCAGTCCCCTCGTACTTGACGATCTTGCCGAAACAGCCAGGTGGTCCACCGCTCACCTGCATGATGTATTCAAAAGACGTTTGAACACCACGCCTCACAAGATGCTTCTTGACCGGAGGCTTCAGGCGGCCAAAGAGTTATTGATATCCTCTGACATGCTCAGCAAGCAGATCAGCCGGCAGTGCGGATTCGCCGCTCCCGGCGCCTTCTGCCGAGCGTTCAAGAAAACAACTGGCATGACCCCCGAAGCCTACAGAAGGCTGCACTACTCACCGCCTGGATATTCCACGGCCAGCCCTGAAAGCTGATGCGGGACATATGTTCTGGATC
>CAZWAT010000299.1:0-2437 GCA_964632015.1 uncultured Planctomycetaceae bacterium | reverse complement strand
CTTCTATCTCTGCTTCAACGGCAGCGAGATGCTCAGAATGTGGAAACACATGATCGGGATCCGCGGCCCGCTATGGCGTCTTGCTATGGCGCACCCGGCGATAATGAATGCCGCTGCTTTGTGCGTCGACGTTCTGAATGATCGGATCATGACGCCGCTGTGTTGTTCGCGCAGAGCATATGAACTTGGAACGCTGTTGATGGAGTATGCCACAGGGCTCCCAAAGGGATCGTCACAACACGAATCGTCGCCGGCTGTCGCGGCAGCAAGGTCGTACTGCGACCAACATTTATCTGATCCGATAGGAGTTGACGATCTGGCGGCAGCGGCGGGTCTGAGTCGATACCATTTTTCGCGCCTGTTCACCCACAGTGTAGGCATATCGCCCGGCCAATATATTGCCCGACGAAGACTCGACACCAGTGTTTCGTTGCTTCAGCACACGGTCTTGTCGATCAAGGAAATCGCCATGCGATGCGGCTTTGGCGATAGCAACTATTTTTGCCGGGTATTTCGCAAAGCCTATGGGGTCTCCCCGGGCACGTTTCGACGAAGCGGAATGTTTGGGCCGCACTAGACGCCAGTGACATGTTAACAGGCACTCACAGAGGCACTCGGGGCCGGTCTGCTTTCAACTCTCAACTTTCTGTCTTACGCCTGTCATCTTGATAAGACAAGCTGTGCAGCCACAGAAGCCACCACCCTCCCGCGGCCTGCACATCGAGATAATGCTGGCCCTCCACGTGAAAACGAGTCCTTACGCAGAAGGCTTTCGCACGTCACGAGCGTCTTGTGTGAGCTGGGTGAGTCATCACGATGCAAAAACAGTAAAAGTACAATAATGCCCATGACTTTGCATACACTTGGCCAAGACAAGCCCAAGCTATCTTAACCTCTTATCTGCCAACACTTTACACATCCCCCAACAAATTGCCTGGCCGTGCATTCAGACGAAAATTGTGACTCCCCCTGAAAAAAGCCTTGACCTAAATGTACATACAGGTATCATAAATGTACGCTCATGACAAACATAGCTCAACCAACAGAAAAAGATGAAGACAGCGACCTGCTCGTGGTCGATCGAATTGAACGCGAAATTCGAGAAGAGATAGCCCAACGCAATTTCGCCCCCGGCACCATGCTTCCCAAGCAGGATGCTTTGGTTGGGCGGTATCAGGTCAGCAAGGGGTCGATACGCAGGGCGTTGGAGAGGCTCAAGCGGGACAATGTCATACAGTCGATTCGCGGCAAGGGCACGTTCATTCTGGACCCCCAGCGCAGGCTCAAGGACATCATTCTTATCAGTCACGGCCCGCACTTCACCTACCAGACGCTTCTGTCAAACGCGATATCTCATCATCTGCACCAATTCGGAAGAACGGTGAGTTTGGTCAATTCGGACGATCCCGCAGCCGAGTGGCCTTCGATTCTGCGCAAGCGAATCGACTCGTGCGGCGTGATTCTTGCGGGCTCATTCACGCGAGACAAAATTCTTCGCCTGGTCCAGCGGGCAACGGTTCCTGTTGTCAGTTTGACCGAAATCGATGAGCCCTACCGAAGCGCAGCCGCCTGTCACGCGGTGCTTCCCGACTATCGCGCGATCGCTTACCGCTGCGTCGAGTACTTCGTGCGCAGAGGGCACAAGAAGATAGCACTGCTCGACTGGGAGCTTGAGAAGCCCAACGGTAGAGACATTCTCCTGGGTTATAGGCAGGCCCTGGACGCCTTCGGGCTGGACTATAACGAAGATTGGGTTGTCGACCTGCCGAAGGTTCCGCTCAGAGCGTGCGAGTTGGAGGCAGCCCCACCGTCGCAGGCACAGGTGGCGCGGGAGAGATTCAGCGGTTGGAAGACCTCCGGGCACCTGCCAACCGCCTTGATTCACGGCTCTGGTTACGAATGCACCATCACCGACATCATCAATCATTGCATGGACGGCCATTTCTCTGCTCAAAACGTGCTGGGACACATGTTTACTGAAAACCTCAGCGCCAGCTACAGGGGACTTGGCCCCATGACCGCGTTCTGCACCAGCATTGGCACGATGGTTCAACAGGCCCTCGAACTGATCAAGAAAGTGCCAAGCGCCGACGAACCACCAATCAGATATACGCTCGAACATATTCGCTTGTACAAACGTTTTGACGGCTTATGGAAAGAACAACCTTTGGAATAGGTTGTTCGTGACTGGCGATCATTTTCTTATACAAGGAAAAGGAGAAGGAGAAGACAATGGCCAGATTAATATCTATGTGCTTGTGTCTGTCAGTTGCCGTTATGTGTACCGTGACATCCGTCACAAATGCGGAAGTGGTCTGGGGAGGTGATTTGCTGAACGATGCAGGAGCATTCGACACCCAGGACGCACAGGATGCATGGACGCTGTCCACAAAGGACGCCGACTCCCGGGTAGAGGTTGTAAGCTGGGCGCATCGGA
>CAZWAT010000298.1:0-2450 GCA_964632015.1 uncultured Planctomycetaceae bacterium | reverse complement strand
AACCCCTTCTTGCCTGTGGCTGTCGCCAACCAGCAGAAACGTGCTGAGAGTCTTTGCCCTCCCAGTGGGGTCGATCTTGTCGATACTATGGTTAGCTTTTCCATAGTTGCTGTCATCATGCGCGCTTACAGCATAGACAGGATCACTAAGTCGCCAATAAACATTGCAGAAACGGCAACGTCGCAAGCCGTAAGACCCAAGTGCGGGGTGTTTTGCGCGAAACACGAAGGGCTCGTATGACGGGCACGTGAAGATCGATGCCTGCCCGATATCCTCGTCGGTGCTCGAATATTCCTGGTATGGCGCCTGCCCGGGCGCGTACTCCATCAATGATAAGGTGACTGTCCAGTCCCAATACTCGCGGGGCTTCTTCTGATCCTGGGGCGGGGGTACCCACATATCATGGTCCTGTGCGTACAACATCAGGGCGGCGCCAGTTCCCCTGAGATTGTTCATGCACAGCACCGATTGGGCAAGGTCCTTTGCCTTTTGAAGCGAGGGCAGGAGAATGCTCACCAGTAATGCAATGATGGCGATTACCACCAACAGCTCGATAAGGGTGAATCCATGACGTATTGATGGTCTTGGATAATCCATATCCCATTCCTTACTTTGTTACTCGCTAGAACGTATCACCCATGGCGATATCGAATCCCGCATCTCTATTGCATTCGGGCTCTTCGCTTCGTCCAAGCACATGCATGAGGTTATCCACTGCCAGTTCGCCAATGCGCACAGGACGGGTCTTGACGCTGGCGATGTGGGGCGACTTAAAGGTGGCGTGATCCGTTCCGCCAAAACCAATCAATCCGTAATGAGTGCCGGCGACAAGCCCATCCTTGCCAAGACTGTCGCAGACAACCCTGGCAACGCTGTCGCTGTTGCCAATCACCAGCGTCTTGCCCAACGCACTTCGCTGCCGCACGTGAGATAACACCTCGGCCTCGCTTCGCGTCCAGGGGGGGGTGTGACAATCCACCGAGTCGACGATGTTATCCCGCGCGATGTTGTGTTCACTAAAGAATTTCCGAACTGCCTCTCCCGCCTCCTTTAACCATGGAAGCTCCTGGTTGCCCAGGCACAAAATGAACTGTTCGTAACCAGACCGAAGGGCCAGCTCCATCGCACGCCTTGCCCCCGATTTGTAGGCAGCGGGAACAGAAACTACCCCATCAACCTCGCACTCCCGGACTATCATTACCATCGGCAGCGACAGCTTTTTACGCAGATCGCGAACCATTTCATCCGGAACTCGCTCGTCCAGAATAAGCCCGTCAACCGACCTGGCGATGTGAAGAATTCCACGCTCCAACGAAGCATATCCCTGGGCCGTCAAGATCCACTCGGCCATGACTGACGCCGCACCAGGGTGAAGTGAATCGTACTTCAGCATCATCGTCCGGTTTTGAATTCCAGAAATTACCTCGTTTATGTAGTTGTCATATCTTGTAATCGGGCTGTACGGACGCATTACGACCCCCACAACCCCGTGCAGCCTGCGTCGTTGGGTGCGATCCTGAAGATCGGGCACGAAGTAGCCTTTACCACGCTCGTGCCGGGCATATCGCTCTTTGTTCAACTCCCTGAGAACCCGCACAGCAGTGATGGAGCTTACTCCATACTTTTCGCTGATCACCTTCAGCGAAGGAATTTTCTCACCAGCGCCCAACTCTCCCGAGTCGATCTGGCGTTTGATGTCCTTCTTGATTCCCAGGTACAACGGCTGTGATGGTGCTGCTTTGTTCATTCTATAGATGCCTTTCAGGATATATCATCTATAGATATCCTAATTCCTGATCTCGGCAATGTCAATTCTGTCAGCATGCTTTGCATGGTTGGGCGGCGGCGCGTCATGCACCTGTCGCACCACCGCCCTGCCCTGTCAGTTTTCAGCGTCGCCTAGCGCTTCTTGCGCAGCAGCGACACAGCCAATCCACCCAGAATTAAACCTGCAGTGCCTGGCTCGGGAACAGCGGAGTATTCCGCAGTGAGTTTCGGCTTCCAGTTCCTGTTGTTGTAGTTGCGTGAGTAGATCTGCATCTTGTCATCAGAGTTTCTCAGCAACAGGCCGAAGGTTGTGCGGTCTGCGTTGTTGGCCAGCAGGCTGGTTACATCAATCTCAAGCGGCGTGACATCAACCGACTCGTTTGGATCAAGCGGCATCCCGGTCGGATCGTACGTCACCTTAATCACGTCGCTGTGCGATGGCAGCTCGCCTTCCTCAAAGTATCGGGGGTTGTCCGCATCAATGGGTTCCGTCAGCAACCAGATCTCGAATTCCTGGCGCGTCGAACCAAATTGCCTGCCAACCAGCCTCAGCGTCGCCGAAGTTACGGAATTGATGCTTTCACCAGGCTCATGCGGCAGGTCGAACTGAATTGCCACCCAAGTAGTACTTCCCCAGTATAGGTAGGTCTGGTCATTGATGGGGTATCCCGCACTGCCCAGCC
>CAZWAT010000297.1:0-2472 GCA_964632015.1 uncultured Planctomycetaceae bacterium | reverse complement strand
GGCGAAAGGCTCCTGGCGAACATCTGCCTGATGTGCCTCTTCTGTCGTTCTTCAGTCAACTGGCGGTATGCAACCATCATGACGAACGCCAGTACTGCCCCTGCGGGCGGGGCGACCATCGCCAACCATATGTCATACCAGCGAAACAAGACGAAAGATATAAATATATACACAGCAACGAGAGCAAAAAGAAGAGCTGATGACGCCAATGCCGATTTGCGTGATGCAATGAATGTTACGCCCAGGCCCAGAAGGGTGATTATTCCAGCGTTGATCGCTATTGACGCCTCGCGTATGAACCTGCCCGAGACGATGGTGTTGAGGATGTTCACATGAACGTTCATCCCGGCGGTTCGCTTGTTCATGGCCGTGGGTACAAAATCTCCGGCCCCCGTGGAGGTGGAACCCACCACGCAGATTCTGCCGGCGACCTGCTTGCTCAGGCTGGCGATAAGTTCCTGTCTTTTGGTGGCAAGTCGATCGTTCGCCGCCGGAATCGAATCCAGCAGTTCGAGTATTTCCTTCGCCTGGCGAATCTTGTCGGCTGCGGGGGCGCTGTCACCTTGGGCAACAAAGGCGGCTATGCGGCCGTCGTCGGTGAGTTCTGACAGCACGACGAGAAAACACTCGTCAAGCCGATCCTGCATGCGTTGCTGTTCAAGCAGTTCTTGCGTCGGGGCGGGGGGCACATCGAGCGGGTCGAACAGCACTGCCCGCTGACGCTGAGCCTCCAACTCGACCTGGCGAAGATACAACTGGTCGAGATTGTGTTGGAGCATCGCCGCTTCAAAGACCGCCTCCTGGAGTGTGTCTGTTCGAAAGTTTCCGCCGCTGAGTTTTATCAGCGACAGGCATCGTTGACGCCACAGCGTTTTGTGGGCGTCGGCGGATTTTTTGAGCATTGCGGCCTTCGCCACCGCTGACGCTCGAATAGCCGGCCAGATGGGGCGTCCGTCGGGCATGGGCATCCAATTTATGAGCATGCAGCCGGCGTCGTCGGTTGGTATTTGCCGTCGGTTGCGTCCATCGGTGATGACGATTCCACTGGCGGTAGATGATATCGAGGGCGGTGTATCGGGGAATAATTCCCTCACCGCCGCTGACGTGGCGAGTTGAAGAAACGTTCCCTGTGGCGTGCTGGCGACAAGCGGTATGCGCCTGACCACGCCGTCGGGGTCGGCATCGAACGTGACAAACCCGGTGTTGCCCGACGCCTCGGCGAATATCACCAGTGGTCCGATCATGCCGCCATGCAAGGCCGGGCCTGACCAATCCTTGACGATGCTCATCGACGCGACCGCCCTGAGTCCCCGCACGCGAAGATAAGCTCGCCTCATCTGGTCTGCGTTGGTGGTGGCGCGAATCGACGCGGGTATCGCATCAAGGGCATCGCGCAGGCTCATGGAATCATCGTCCCGCATCACCTGTGCCATTGCCTGCTCGACAGGTGAGGTGGCGGCGGGGGGACTTTGAACGTGAAGGGGCATCCAGACACGGGATCTGTGTCGTAAAAGGGCACGGGCGAGGATGGCGTCATCATGTATCGCCACCGGGGGGCCTGTGCCGACCAGTTCGCCCGTGTCGTCGTCATACACCTGTGCGAACGGAGCGGTGAACCGCGTCTCCTGCGGGTGCGGAAGGATGATGTCCAGCACAATTGCCTTGGCCCCGCATTCGTTCAGTACATCAATAATGCCTGCGAGTGTTTCTCTTGGCCAGGGCCATCTGCCCAGGTCGGAAAGGCTGTTGTCGTCGATCTCGATATTTACGACATCGACCGTTCTCGCCATGGTGCCTACCGTGCGAAACCGAAGATCAAGACTTGCCCGTTCAAGCCCCGCGTCAAGCCCGAACAAATGCGTCAGAATCATCCCGGCTGTGGCGACCAAGCCAAGGCAGAGGGCATGACGAGACCGGTTTGTTGAAGAGTGTCCTGATCTCATGGTTGGCGTTAACGGATACGCTCGTGGGCAATGAGTCTAGTCCCATTCTTCTTCGTGGTACCCGTCATATGGTTCCGGGGATGACGGAATTATTGAGGTCCTGTTGATGCTAGGAACGCCCGAGTCTCTCCCGCCAAGGCCGCCGAAGAAACCTCTGCCTGTCTTGTAGTCCCTCACGAACAGCATTTCCCTTTGTGTCATGCCTCGCGGGAACATCCTGGCCCTGAAGAACCAGGCAAGCAGACCTGTCGGGGGTTGTCGGTTTTCGTCGGTTGTTTCGCCGGGTTTGACCGTCTGCGATCCGCCTGTCAGTCGCGAGACGTACTTTAATCTGCCCTCGTGACTTCTGCCTTTGGCGCCGGTGTCCGCGGAGAAGCCGACCTCTGGTTCGGAACCCTGAACGCTAAGCGTCGCCGTGGGCGTTGCGACCCTGAAGTCGTTAGGTCCCTCGGAGCTGTCAACCTGTGCGCGAATCGTGCCGTATTTCATGCCCAGTTGGGCCTGCATAAGCTCGCCCGCCCGCCTGAAC
>CAZWAT010000296.1:0-2476 GCA_964632015.1 uncultured Planctomycetaceae bacterium | reverse complement strand
GGAAGCACGGATTTCTGGCGGTGCCCGTCGTACGCTTACCCTTTGGACAGGAACATCACGTACGGAATGAGCCGCTCGCACGGCTACGACATTCCATTTCGCATGGAATACACCACCGCGTTCCAATCCTTCAACACGAATGACCCGAACCCCAATGGGCAACTGGCTTCGAGCCCCTCGATGGTCTTCGTGTTTGGTTGCGGCGCTCCAGGCGTGGTGGGGGCGAGTCATTTGGTTCGCCGACTGTATCCCCCGTCGAATACATATCCGCACCCGTTGAATGAAGACTTCTATGTGTGGCATGAAAGCGGATCGCCGTTCAGCTTTCTCGACGGACACGTCGAAACGCGAGACTACGAATATCTTGTACAGGCTTCGAGCAACGGTCCCAACGGAAACACTGCCGACGACAGCTTCTGGGGGCATGTGCACTGATCAACTCAATCGATCTGAAGCAGGAGCCACCGGGCGGGGCGCGTGTGTTCTTGTGCAACATTGATAACCTTCATGAAGATGCCATTCTGCTCGCCATGAGTAATAGAAGGAGATTGCGATGCCCGGAATAATCACAGGCAAGGACCAAAGCCCTGTAACCGACGCTTTCTCGGAGTTCAGTGAACCCAGCTTTGCCAAAGTGCCTCTTGTAGCCAAGAACTTCGTCGGCGGGATTGGCAAGCAGGTGTTCAGCGCGAAGGAGATTCTTGAAACAGCCGACGGAACTGAGTATTCGTCGATATCGGTTCCTCGCGATGTAGTTTCAATTCCCGGCGATGCTGCACAAGGTAACTCTGCAAAGACGACATTCCGGCTTGGCGATGATTTCTTCGGCGGCCCCGACGTTTCGCGCCACCATATGCTGTGGATTTGCGGAATGTGGGATCTGTACAAACAGCTTGCGTTCAAATACTCGGCGCTCCACAAGACCATGCCCACATTCGGCAAGTTCCGAATTACCATCAACGGCACTGTCGCGTTTGACGACTATGTGTTCTTCTGGAATTACCGACGGTGGAAGTTCTGGCCGTGCGTGACGATCGATGTGCCTGAAAATCTGTTCAAGCCAGGCATGAACACACTGGTGTTTGAGAATAGGACTCGACCGTTTCTGGAGGATGTCCCGGAGTATTACAAACCATACAGCAATCAACCTGGCGGAATTGCGGCAGATGACATACCAGCCCAGATAAAGAACAACACCTTGTTTCATTTAAGCAGCATTCATGTTGTGACGCGGACATTCAATGATCTGGAAGTCATGAATAGCCCTTCCGTTGTGAATGTTGCAAACCGTTTCGCAGTCGAGCTCTTCGCAACACGCAAGCATGATATGGAATTGCGTTTGTCCGACGGCATCAAGGCACTCAAGGTTCCGTCCGTCAGGCAGGGCAGGAATATATTCTTCTTCAGGGCAGATGAGTCGGGGAGCGATCTATCCATAGCTTTTCATTCGAGAACCACAGGGCGCCATTCGTCCGTCATAATTAAATGGGCCACGAGCGCGCCTGCGGGAGCGTTTCTGCTGGGTCATATTCTGGGTGGCCATTTGTCAGCTCTTCCCATAAATCATGATTACAGGCATCTTGTAGAACTGTTCAGAGATACAAGGCAGGGCAATCTGCTTGTTTGGCTGGCTGCGCCGCCGAAGGCCGGCGACAATATTACCGCCCAGATGCTCCCGATAAAGGACATCAAGAACAGCGGCATGAAGGTCGCCTTGCGCTATTATGGTGCTAGCAGGGCCTCATTTCCGACAGAGCGTCCTTATCATGAAGAGGTTCGCACAATAGTCTCGGACCTGGGCAGTGCGTTTGTAGGCCTTGCCACGCACGAATTCGGAGGACATGCGCGAAAAGCCCTTGACGAAAGCCACCGGCGTGATGTGGCCATCAAGAAGTTTGCATGTGAAGCCGCCAAGGTCATTGACGAACTCAAAACCCTTGCACCGCGAAGCAAGGTATGGATCACAGACCCATCATTGTACTCCGACTTATACTGTCAGGTCGGTGCAGACTTGCCCGGGCTGGAATTGTTTCCGCTTCACTGCACCTTGAACATTGCTGCTTGTCGCGGAGCTGCGAAGGCGTTTCGTAAATCAGGATGGGCTGCAATAAATTCGTTCGAATGCCAGGCTTACGGGGGGCTTACCATGTGCGAGCCTATGGCGTATCTCGACCCGCGTCACTCGGAAAAACGGCTGAATCTGTGGCGTTTGAGCCAGTTCTATCTCTACCTTGCGGGGTGCAGAACAATCTACAGCGAGTCAGGAGCATTTGAGCAGGTTGTCGGAAGACAGCTCACGCTGGACCATCCAGACATGGTGCAGTTTCGAGATGTGCAGAGAAACCTGTTCGACTTCTCGAAGATCCACCCGCTGACAACTCAGCCTGTTGCGGAATTCGCTTTCATCAAATCCCAGAACGATCTGTTTGGCGGCATCTATGTTCCATCGTCAAGGCAGAAGCTCGCTCCCTCCGAC
>CAZWAT010000295.1:0-2477 GCA_964632015.1 uncultured Planctomycetaceae bacterium | reverse complement strand
TATTGTAGAAAGAAACTGATTGTCTCGACGTGGTCTCGCCTCTGTTGTCATTGCTTTCTATCAGCCTTGACGACCAGACCGTCGCCCCTGCGGGCATTCGTAGCGACAGGAACTGGTTGGAGCTGTTCTTTATCATGTACCTGATGCTGGTAACGGATTCCGTCCTGTTGTTCTGCCTGACCGCCATTTTTGTTGATGCGTTCATCACTTCGATTATGACGGGTACGACCTGGGCGCGATGGTGCATACTGACTGCCATCGCCACGCTGTGCGGCGCACGATCGTACTTGAACGTTTTGAGAATCGGGGCGTTCGCCAGCAGGCGATAATTCGCGGGCACCTCGTCGCGAGAAATCTCCATGATCGAATCATCAACCGGCAGGTTGGCGGAGGTTTCGAGTTCCATGTTCAGGTGACTGGTGACGACAATATAACCCGTCTGGGTCGAATCGGCATTTTCGCATTGCACCCCTCCGGCGATGATCGGCTCGTCGAGCTCGTAAGGAAGATCATATGTCACGCCGAGGTTATAATCGCCTATGACGCGTCTTTGCAGATGAACCCTCCAGCGGGTCGGGTCGTTTTCATCCCGCACCGCTCGTCGCACATCCAGGCCTACGAACTGAACATTCTTAAGAAGTGGCGACAGTGTGAAGCACAATTCATCCACCGGCGAGCCGGTGATAAAGTAGCTTATCGCCACCGACCCATGAGCCCTGCCCTCGCCCAGCGACACAAGGTGAAAACTTTCGGTGCGAATTGAAGGTGGTTCTTTCGACGCGAACACCGACATTGTCCAGTCTTCCTGGCGGAAGCGGTAGGCCAGGCGGGCATCGGGAGGAACGACATCGAGCGATGCGACATTGACTTCGCGCAGGTTGATGGTCTTGGTCATGCTCAGCCGAAGCCCGTCGTCCGCCGACACCGCAACAAAACCGCGGGCGGTCTTGGCGCCGGGAATACTGATCGCCTCGATGGTCTGCTCTTCCTCAAGCGGGCCTTGCCCAAGCTCAAGACGCATTGTGAGATTTGTTTTTCCTATTACCGGCTGCTTGAACTGCACATGAACCCTTGTGGGTTTGCTTCCATCCTCACTGGCTGGGTCAACACGATAATCATCCACCAGCGCCCCCTGAAGGGCAGCGACCTGGTATCCCGCCGGAAATGTGATAAGAAGGTCGCGAAGGGGGGCCTCGCGAACATCGAGATACATTTCCGCATCGACGGTAAGGTCTTCGTCCTTGATTCTCACGGTGTGGTGATACAGCACGTCAAAGGCGGGCGTGATATCGTCAAGGCGAAGTGACAGATTATATCGTGATGCCGAAAACGCATACGCGAACACCTTGTTTGCGGGCAGTCGTTGAGGTGCCGAATCAACCTGTGCAAGCGGGAATGACCTGGCGTCAATCTGCGTCAGCCCGGACGTCTGACTTATCTGCAACTGAATTGAGCTGTCCGTACCCACAGCCAAATATCCACTCGCGCGGAGCATGCCCACCGGATCGACTACGGGAAGATTAAGGTCTGTGGGGAATGTTCCAACAGGGTGTTCGCCCTGCACCAGTAGCGAGTATCTGTTGTCCTGCTGTCGGCTGAGAGATACCTTGAGAAATCGCCCGTTGGGGGTTTGCTCCAACGACCAGTCCTGAATGTACTGACCTCGAACCTGCGTGATGCTTAACGACTCTGGCACCAGAAACTTGATATCGCCCAGCGAGCCCTGAGATATGTCGAAAGTGAAATGCGAGTCCACCCGCAGGTTGGCTGCGCTGACTGTCGCAATGACATTGCCCATGGCGCTGCACACAAGATCGGCATCCATTCTCTGCACCTGAGGCTTGAATCTGACGGTCAGGGGCTTGCCCGGACCAAGAATTGCCGAGAGCACCACTTTGTCGCCCTCTTTTTTGCGTTCGAGGCGCATGGCATCGGAAAATCGCACATCCATATCCGTCCGGCTGGAGGTGAAACTTATTGTGCGCACCTGGGCGGGCGGCAAGGTAAAGCTGGCTTCGAGCCACTGATTCTCTACGCGCGTCTGCTCGCGGCGCGTCACGGGGGCAACCGGTCTTGCATGGGCAGCAAAGGTCGCCTTGAGATGATAGTTTCCCTTCGAACGCCAGTTAATGTAGTAAGCGCCTGTCGACGGGTCGTATCGTAGCGTTTCCCGGCCTGTTGATTCATTCAGTTCAACCAAGGCCGCCGGTCCTGCGATTAGCGGAATCTCGGTATCGTGTTGCTCGACCCTGGCGTTGAATTCCACGGTGAAGGTGATGTTCGACCCTTCTATTTCGCCCTGCACGTTCAGCTCAGAAATGCTGACCTCTCCGCGGCTGGTGAGTTCCTGCGCGTTTGCGGGTGAACCTGGCGCTACGACTCCGCACATCGCAAGGGCCACGATGATGTGTCCAAAGATGTTGATTACCTTCATATTTATACCTTTCCAACAAATAATGTGTTTATGATGGCGCCCT
>CAZWAT010000294.1:0-2516 GCA_964632015.1 uncultured Planctomycetaceae bacterium | reverse complement strand
GCTGGCGTCACCTGAAGCGATCTTTTCCAAGTACCTATTCCAGGCGGCTCAGGCGTTCGGTTAGGATATCCTTGAGGCGATCTCGAAGTTCAGCCGTCAGCATCGAGTTGTCGATCATCTGCAGGAATTGATCGCGTAGGGAGAGCAAGCCGGCAATCCTGTCTTCCGCGTAGGTGGCGGCGATGCCGACATGGTCCGCGAAGGCCAGGAAGTCGGCCCGTCCCAGGCGGTTGTGCTTCCCGTTGAGGGACAGGGCGAGTTCCTCGTCTTCCTCGGGGATCACCAGCCGTGATGAGACAAGGTCGTAGGCGGGGCTTAAAGCAACGGTTCCGTCTTCATTCGTCAGCAGCGAGAAATTCTTCCGGTGCGCGTCGCCGTTGCCGATGGCGAAGTTGAAGACCGTCATTTCGAACAGCCGCTGAAGCTCCAGCGGCGCAAAACGGCAATGCTGTCTAATCACCTTGGCGACTTGCTCATGGCTGCCGGCGTATTTGTCGGGGCCGCCGAGAATCTGGTGCATGTCCTCGCAGGCGAGTTTCTCGACACGTCGGCCTTTCTTGAAGCGGTCAAAACGCTTCACCACATAGGCCGGCGACCCGTCGGAAAGTCCCAGCAGAACGAACTGCGCGGTGTTGAGGCCGAACCGCTTGCCCATCTGCATGCAGAGGTATTCGTTCTGCGGCAGTTCAGGGAAGTCCTGCGTCTGCGGTTTGAGGATGTACTGGCCATCCTTCTCGACCGGAACAAGGCTCTCGCCATCCAGTTGCACTGAAAGCTTTGGTTGAACGCCCGAGATGCTGAGTTTGCCGGCGAGCTTTTGGGCCTCGATGGCGATCTCGTTGAGCGAGATGGGGATCGTCGGCTGGATCGGCTTGCCGAACATGGCCCGCAGCGTTTTGTCGTCGTACTCAATCGTCGCCATGTTTCACCTCGCGGAGGCTGACAGCTCCGATACAATCGCCGCAGGTCTTCATCAGCAGGCCGAACGTGTCGTGCTCATCCACCTTGATGGTGGGAGAGACGATGTGGAGATACCAACCCTCGGGCACCAGCCCGGCAAAGAATGGGAAGAGCGTCTCCGACTCGAACGGCTGGGCCTGCAATGGCAGCGTAAGCGAAATGGCCGGGCCGTCGGCGAGATACGATTCGTCATAGACAAACCGATAGCCGTCAGGCAGCTCCGTCAGCCGGCCAGCCAGACGGTTGCGGAAAAACACGTCGGCCTGGCGAGTCATGATTTCGCCCTAACCGCGAGTTCGCAGCCAAAGAGCGCCAGCACCTGGTTGACCTTATCCAGCCGAACCGTGGGCTTGCCCTGTTCCAACTCGCGCACGAAGCGAAGCCCCACGCCGGCACGCTCCGCGAGTTCGACCTGGGTCAGGCCAGCGGCCTTCCGCATTTCCGTGATTTCCTTAGCCAGTTCCATGAGAGTCCCTATCGGGTACAATATGCCTTGTCACTCAACCATTATCGGCTATACCGCCGAAAAGACAACACTATTTATACCCTATGGGGTACAAATATCTCATGCCGCGAGAAAGAAGGCGTGCAAAACTAAGGCGAACGGCATTGTTATACCCTAAAGGGTGCAATATGCCTGTTGTTTCGCGTGAAGCGTGACGATTACTCGGTACTTATCAATAAGTACCGCAGATCGCCGATGGCGTTTCCACGCCAGACGTGTCCGTAGCCGTCGCCTGTTCCAAATCTGGCATGGCCATCTCGACGGCCTGAGCCACCTCCAGCGATTCTTCGTCCGTATGGGTATGCAACAACCTCAATTTGTCTGGGGAAAAGTTGACGCGACATCGGCGTGGGCGTGTTCGAGCCATTGTATGCGTTGTTGTCGCGTGCTGATGATGACCGGGCCGAAAACGCGCCGGTGAAAGTGGTGTACACCGCACACCCCGAACACGACATCGCGCCAGAGCGTCTGAAGTGGATCCTCGTATTCATTGACCGGGCCGATCGCCGGGCTGTTGCCGGTGTTGAACACCATCGCCGCCCGAGCGCGGATCAGGCCCCTGGGTCTGCCCAGACCATTGGCCTGCGGAACGTACTCGTACGCCTCGCCAGGCCTGATCGTCCGGTCGATCCATCCCTTCAAAATGGCGGGGGGTTGGCCCCACCACGTCGGGTGCACAATGATGATGCCATCCGCTTGGACGAATTGCTCGCCGTGTTCGCGAACGGAATCCGGCACGCGACCTTGCCTGCTGATCTCTTCATACGGGAGCACGGGGTCGAACTGCTCATCGTACAGATCACGAAACTCCACATCATGGCCGTTCTCGTCAAGGGCCTTGAGGCACTCGGCGGCGATGGCATGGTTAAAACTGCTCTTGTTCGGATGCGCCAATAGCACCAGGATGTTCATACATACTCCTTTATCAGGCCTGATTCAGTATATGTTGTATGCCCCAAAAAGAGCCCCAAGCCCCAGATCAAGTTCCCCGGCGGCGAGCATGCGCGGAGACGTTTTTGGGAATGTCAAGGGTTAGGACTATGTCAGGGTA
>CAZWAT010000293.1:0-2521 GCA_964632015.1 uncultured Planctomycetaceae bacterium | reverse complement strand
GGTTCCCGAACCCCAGTTCGAGGGACAGACCAAGACCAAGCTGGGCAACAGCGAAGTCGAGAGCTTTGTCACCCAGGTCGTCAACGAACAGCTTGGCGCCTGGCTGGAAGAACACCCCACCGACGCCAAACGAATCGTTCAAAAGGCGGTGGGGGCGATGCACGCCAGGGAGGCTGCCCGCAAGGCGCGGGATTTGACCAGGCGAAAAGGCGCGCTGTCAAGCGGATCGCTTCCGGGCAAACTCGCCGACTGCAGAAGCAAGGATGTCGAGACAACCGAGCTGTTTCTTGTTGAGGGCGACTCGGCAGGTGGATCCGCCAAGCAGGGCAGGGATTCGGCGATTCAGGCGATACTTCCCCTGAGAGGGAAAATTCTCAACGTCGAAAAGGCCCGCCTCGATAAGATTCTCGCCCATGCGGAGTTTCAGCATATGATATCCGCGCTGGGTTGCGGCATCGGCGAGGACGAGTTTGACCTTACCAAGCTCAGGTATGGCAAGGTTATCATCATGACAGATGCCGACGTCGACGGCAGCCACATTCGAACCCTGCTTCTGACGTTCTTCTATCGGCACATGAAGCCCCTCGTCCTGGCGGGCAGGGTGTTCGTCGCCCAGCCACCGTTGTATCAACTCGTCCGCAGGAAGCGAGGCGAGTATGTCATCGACGAGCGACAGATGCGCCGAAGCCTCACCACCATGGGACTTGAAGGCACTACCCTGAAGGTGATGGACACCGCGGGCGGGTCCGACGAGCCGATCATGGAGTTCCGCAACAGCAAGCTCACCGAACTGGTCGACATACTCGATCGCCTCAGCGACCGCGTGCATATGATGGAACGACGAGGGTTGAGCTTCCGTGAACTGATGGAAAACCGTAAAGACGGCAAGCTGCCAACACACTGGCTGATAATCGACGGCCACAATGTCTTCTGCCACTCCACCGAGCAGTATCAATCGACGCTCGTACAGTACGATGGCTCTATGCTTGTGGATGACGAAATGCCCGGTGGCAACGGCAACGGCAATGGCAACGGAAGGAACAATCAAACGCCTGTCAGCCCCATACAGAAACGGGCTGAACTGCACGAAGTCCGCGACATCGAAAAACTCTTCGACCAGATACGCTCACGTGGGCTGAGCATCGAAGACTACTTCGCCAAGCGGGAAGAAAGCATTACCGGCGAAAAAGAACCCGCCAAGTACATTCTCGTCAGCGATGACGAAACGCTTGAGCTTGAGAACATCCCGGAAATTCCCGTTGGTGTTCGAAAAATGGGATCGCGGGGCATCGAGATCAAACGCTTCAAGGGCCTGGGCGAGATGAACGCCGAGCACCTGTGGGAAACCACAATGGACCCGCAACGGCGAATTCTTAAACGCGTGCGTGCCGACGAAGCCGAAGAGGCGGAGAGAATGTTCTCGCTGCTGATGGGCGACAACGTCGAACGAAGACGGGCATTCATCGAGGAACACGCACTCGACGTCAAGAACCTCGACGTATAACAGACCCGCAACATCGATCCATTGGGGCAGTGGCGCAAACGTGCCATTGCCCCATTTTCAATCACGCCGGGCCGGTGAGCTTATGCATCGTGTGATGCGTATCGCTCGCTTACCGTTGGAACTCACCAACTTGCCCATGAACTTGGGAATCCCCGCCAGGCGAACAACCACCTCGCCCTCAACTGGCGACTGGGTAACAATGATGTCGCCGTCCTGAAGCTGTTCAAGGTCCTCAGACGAGACTGCCGATTCTTCCACCATCACAGACAACTCCACCGGCGAATCAGTCTGGTTCAGCGGACGAATCATCGTGTTATCGAGCATGTGCTCGGCAAACCCCAGCCGCATCGCCCCGGAGTGCACGCCCATGGTCAACGCGAAGCGGGCAATGATCACCGAAGCGGAATCATCCCCACGCCCGTATGCCCGGTCGGGATTGCACGAAAACGGGGCCAATTGGGGTATCGCGTGGCCAAGGGCGCCGGCGAGGCAATCGAGCACCGCACCCATCAACCCTCTTTCCAGCGAGGTAAGACTTCGTGAAGGCATGTACGCGTCCTGCGCCGATCCGCCAAGCAGGCGATCCAGCATGGCGAACGCGATCGGAGGCGAAAAGCCGCAGATGACCGAACCGACCTGGGCAGCGGATGCACACGCCTCAAGGACGAACACGCAGGATGGGTCTTCGAGCGAATCGTTGAACGCGCCCACGGATGACTTCTCCATGCTGACGTCCAGGGCCTCCATATCAATCTTCAGACCCTCAGACACGCCTGCGGAGAAGCATCTGGCCACGCATTTGCCAAGACCCTCATGAACCCCTGGCACCAACCTTTGGGTTCCACGTCTGCTTGGACGATTGTCATCCCTGACGTTCATCTATTCGCATCCTCTGCGAGAATTCTAACATCGTCCGTCTGATATGTCGATCAGATGTCAGGCATTCTTCGCCAAAGTCGCATTCTGATAATTGTCAAATAGCCTTCCACGAGCCTATCACCCGTGGTGCCGAGCCAT
>CAZWAT010000292.1:0-2534 GCA_964632015.1 uncultured Planctomycetaceae bacterium | reverse complement strand
CTTCCGAATTCGATCACGCGATGACTGACGCCGCGCGGGACATGCTTCTGCATGGCTACCATCAGGCCGAACAGAACGATCGACTTGTTGCCAGGATGGTTCCCGTTCCCGACCTGAAAGAGAATCAGGCCATTCGACCCTATACCGGTGATAGCCTGCTTGAACAGGTTGGCCCTGACGGTGAAGTCAAGCATACGTCACTTGGCGAAGCTTCCTACCCGGTGCAGGCGCACACGTTCGCCCGCATGGTAGGTATCACCCGCAAGACGCTTATCAATGACGGTGAGCTTGGCGGGGTATTCGAGATCGAGCGGGCAATTGGGCTTTCTGCCGGCAGGACGCTGAACAAGGCCGCCTGGCTGGCCCTGCGCAACGCCAGCGGGTTCTTTGTCCAAGGCAACGGCAACAAGATCACCGGGACTGACAGCGCCTTGAGCGTGGAAGGGCTGAGCAAGGCCGTTGCCGCCCTGCGACAGATGGCAGACGATGCGGGCGAACCTATCGGGCTTCAGCCGCACGCGCTTATTGTGCCGCCAGCTTTGGAAGCGCCCGCGAGAATGCTTCTTGGTTCGGTTGAAGTTGCTACGGATGGCGACTTCAACACAAACCCATGGCGCGGGCTTGCCAAGCTGGCCGTTGTTCCCCACCTGGCCGCCGCCAACGGCGGGGATGATGACACTTGGTATCTTGGCACGGTTCCCAGCCATTCGGCGGGGCTGTTTGTGGCCCTGCTGCACGGCAAAGACGCGCCCACCGTGGAGCGGTTCGACGTTGGAGCCAACTATCTTGGCATTCAACTTCGATGCGTGTTTGACTTCGGCGTTGCCCTTGGCGACCCGAAGGCAATCATCCGTTCTGTCGGTAAGTAGAGCTCCTGTCGGCGGGCCGTAGTGCCTGCTGTCGACGAACCCCAGGGCCGGGACTTGTCCCCCCGGTCTTGGGGATTCCTTCCAACTTGTATGTCCAAAGGCTGAACACTTGAGAACTGAGCATAAATAATTCGTGGCGGTCTGGTGCGGCGGGGCCGGAGTAGCGCCCCGGCCCTGCCCGCCGACCTAAAGACCGCCAAAGGTAAGCAACAATGACCGCCACAACAACAAAACAGAACCTGGTGTCGCCCAAGAACCGGTTTCGCCGTATCCCGTGGGGCGAATACGACGCGCGGATTATCAATTCACGGAACACCCCGGCGTATTCGGGCTCTATCGTGTTTGAAATCGAAATCATGGGGGGCGCGTATGACGGACATATCGTCACCGATGCACTACCAATTAATCACCAGTCACCGACAGAAAAGGGCCGGGCACGCGCCAAGCTAAACAGCATGTGCTGCGCCGTTGGAGTATACGCACCCCAGGATAGCAGCGAACTGCATAATATCCCGCTGCGAATCATTCTCGGCACGCATAATAACCGCAACACGGTATTAAGATATCAGGCTGCACCCAAAGCCGAAATCCAAGGCACAAGCCCACCCCAAAGCCGCCCCGGCTTAGATGTTGTTCGGGCCGATCAGCTTGAACTATGTTCGCCAGAATGGCTGATGACTGGCATTCTTGAGCGTGACACGTTCGCCATGCTCTTTGGCGACCCAAGCAACGGAAAGACATTCCTGGCTCTTGATTGGGCCTGTAGAATCGCTACAGGGACGCCATGGCGCAATCACCCCGTTGAACCCGCCCCGGTACTCTATATCGCCGGAGAGGGCCGCAACGGGCTTGTAAGACGCATTAAGGCATGGCAGCTACACAACGGTGCAAGCATCGAAGGTGCGCCGTTGTTCATCGCGCCCGCCCTGGCGATATCCGACGCTAACCAGCTTGAAACGATTCTGCGCGGCGTTGAAGCCAAAGCCCCACAACCCGCCCTTGTGGTAGTCGATACCCTGGCGCGATGCTTCGGAGAAGGCGACGAGAACTCCACCAAAGACATGAACCGCTTTGTTAGTGCCTGCGACACTATCCGCAATCGGTGGCGATGTGGGGTTCTCGTGGTGCACCATACCGGGCACGGCGACAAGAGCCGCGCACGTGGCGCAATCGCCCTGAAAGCCGCCCTTGACGCTGAATACCGCCTGGAAATCAGCGAAGGCAATAACCTGCTGCTGACAGCCACAAAGATGAAGGAAGCCGAACTGCCTTCACCCCTGGCAATGAAGCTTGAATCGGTGGACCTGCCGAGCATCACGGATACTTACGGCAACCCCATAACATCGGCAGCGATCGAGATACTAGACGCCGATGTTGCCGAGATCGTCGCCCAGGGAACCAAAACACAGCGACAGGCGGGGCGGGGAAAATGGCAAAAGATCGGACTGGCAGCCGCAAAGCGACTTGCCGCCATGTCAGAATGCGGAACCGTCGATATCAAGACATGGCACGATGAATGTGAAAAGGACGGGATGAGCCGCACTTCACGATTCAGAGTGTTGTCAGCGATGAAAGACGCTGGAGAAATCATCGTTAACGCGTCGGGATCAGGGTTTGAAATCCCGTAAGACCTTCGGGCAGTCCCATTATCCCCCCCTATAGGGG
>CAZWAT010000291.1:0-2550 GCA_964632015.1 uncultured Planctomycetaceae bacterium | reverse complement strand
CCCGGCGCTAAAAAGCCCAGAGTTGACAGTCGCGCCCTTGTTTTGCACCTCTCGAAACGCTTCCCCTTCGACCTGGCCTCCAAGACGGGGCCAGTCCCACCCACGACGGGCGTTTGCAACCGACAGCGCCGACAGGAACAACTCTTCCCGACGGTTCTGAAAGTCGATGCTATTTCGAAATGCTATCTCCAGGCTGTCCTGAAGCCCCAGTATTCCCGGTTCCTCGTCAGCCACAAGAATCTCACGATCGCCCACTTCTATGTGGGCTTCGGGACCTGTACCCTTGATCGTCATCGGGCGAAAGTTGATGCCAAGCGGCTTGGATTCACCAAACGCCACCTGCCTGGCCGAGGCGATCATGCTTTCGCCAGCGAGATCCGCCTGGCGCGCGTACTCCGAGGGGGCGCAGCCTTGCATTATTACCACAAGGCCAAGCAGCATAATGGAAACGTGCTTCATGAGCATCTGCATAGCCATCCGTGTCTTGCGAGCTTCCTTGAGCGGAAAGACCCACTTTCCCTGCTCTTCTTGTAACACAAAACACGCAACAATGTAACGCATAAATTCATTCATTGCGCGAACGGACATTGTGTACTCTACAACGAAATGCTTACTGCTCCTCGATCAGTCGGCGACTCATGAGGAAGGTGATCCGCTCAGACACCTCTTTGGGAAGTGACTTCTTGAGGATCTTGCGAGCCAGGCCCATGTTGGTGCGCCTGGTGACATGCACAATCACGATATGCTCGTTGTTCATGCCTTCAAGCACCATTGGCAAGTCCTTGATATGAAGGTGTTTACCCGCACGGGCTCGCTTGACGTGGTCGGGATCGAAAAATGTGCACTCCAGCAGAAGGACCCGGGCATTGGCGACGTGAGGCAACGATGAAAAATTGGCTCGTCCCGTGTCGCCCGGATACGCGATCAGGGGATATTCCACCCGATTGGTAATGGTGACGCCTTTGGCTTTCAGCTCGACCAGGGCAGGCCCGTCCAGAGATGAGAACTCCTGCTTGAGCTTCTGACGTACATCCACAACCGAAAACCCCAGCGATGTAGGCAAGTGCTTTACCGAAAAGGCTTTAGCAACCAATCCCCTGCGGATTTCATGCTCGTCGCCGTCTCTCATCCCCACAAACCTTGCGGGGGGAACATGCCCCTCCACCGCTCCCCACGCCTGCATGAGGTTTTGCAGAGGACGAACAAGGTTCTCGCCCACCAGTACGGTTCCCTGCCCGGCACCTTGAAAGTCCCTTTGCGAGAAGTAATAAGGCAGACCCGCAGCGTGGTCCATGTGACCATGACTCAGAAGGACGTGATTGACAGTCAATGCCTCTCGCGGGCATTTGCCAATGTCAAACACGCAATCGAGTTCAGGCGCAATGATTACGGATTCCTCCCCGGCGACGCTGTAGCCAGCGACCGTAAAGGTACCGAATTCCATCTGCGAAAGCTTGTAGGGTCTGATGATCATGGAGGCGTGCATCGTATTTTCCCGGTGGGGGCAAATCAAGTAACCTCCGGGACATATCGCACAATTCAAAAAAAAGAATCGTGCGCGTTCGACAGCACCTCCGCCGACCGGACAGATCAGCCCCGAATAGAGCGAAAACAGCAGCATATTGCTTGCTAAGAGTAAATGCTTATTTTACAGGCACTTACTCTTCGTTCTCGCCCTCGCCCTCGTCGATCACCTCGGCGTTTGCCGACTGAACGTGGTTCATTACCCATCCAAGCACCTTTCGGTGCACGGTGACAAGATGGGGGCTCTGGGGAATCTGCCCGACATAGTACCCTCCAAGGAACGCAGCGGACAGCAACATCAACAACAGTGCTTTCCTCATGAAGGGCATATCGACACCTAAGAGGGGATGGTTCAGCAACATTTACACATAATCCTGTCAAGCACAGGCTGAAAATTGACGAAATTATTAATGCGAACCTCATTCTTTGCCGCAGGCCTGAAGAAAATGCGCAACGCTGCTTTTACAACTGTCGAAATGCTCATCGTAGTCATGGTCATCTCTATTCTCGCCATGATCGTGGTGCCCAAGTATCTCAACGCCTCGAACGACGCGCGCGACTCGGCCCTGATGAGCGACCTGCAGGCGATGCGGACCCAGATACAGATATACAAGGCCCATCACATGGGCAAAGGTCCGGAGTACGACGAGTACGGCGTGCTTGATACCGACAACTACATCAAGCGTTTGACTGGCAAGACTACCAACTCAGGCAAGCTCGACCCCGACGGCGAGATGGGGCCTTATCTCGACACCTGGCCCGAAAACCCGTTCGCGCCCACTGCCACGGCCGCAAGCATTACCTTTGGTGAAAGCAGATCCACGCCAAGGGATAACTCGACGGGCTGGTACGTAAGCCTCACCACCGGGATTATCTATCCAAACACGATCAAGGGCGCGCTGAATCTTCCCACTCCGGGTAACTCCGACGCCAGCGATCAACCATACAATGGCCGCGGATAACACACCTGTGCGTCAAAACGTCCGCGACACTATCTCTCCCCCCGCCGAATTTCTGACCATTTTG
>CAZWAT010000290.1:0-2577 GCA_964632015.1 uncultured Planctomycetaceae bacterium | reverse complement strand
CTTCACCAATCTTATAAAGCTTGGGCGGAATTGGCTTACGCCGTCGCGTCAGCCTGTCGAACCGCTTGACCTGACGTGAGGATGGCGGATGCTCTGTGCCGCCATGCTTCGATGACATGTCCTTTCCGATCATCCTGACCTCGCACAAATCCCAGATCGCCGCTGCAAAAATGCTTTTACGTTTTATAAAATATAAAATGTACTGGAGAGGGGAAAATGGCAAGAGAAAAATCGAAGAAAAGAAATGCCGCATTAGCGTCTCGCCCAACAGCCGACGATCGGTGAACGCCTTCGTTCACAAATGCCGCCACGCTCGTCGCCAGAACTAATTATCACTGATCGACGCAGATGAAAGCCGCCCGCACCTTGCCCCCTGGCAAAGGCGACGCTATTGTGCCCACATGGAACTGATCGACACCCATTGTCATCTCGCGAACCCGAAGCTTGCGGGATGCATTGACGACGTATTGCGACGTGCCGACGAAGCGGGAGTCGTCGGCTGCATCTGCGCATCTGCGGACCTCGAAGAATCTCGACAGGCGCAGGTACTGGCGAGCACGCACGACAATGTGTGGTTCATCGCGGGCGTACACCCCCACAACGCGCAGGACGTCACCCCGGACTATCTCGAAGAGCTTGAGCGTCTCGTAAGCGATGGGCGGAATGTCGCGATTGGTGAAATCGGGCTGGACTACCACTACAACTTTTCGCCGCCCCATCGGCAACAGGAGGTCTTCGCCCAACAGCTCCAACTGGCATGCAGGCTTGGCAAGCGGGTGGTGGTTCACACGCGAGAGGCCTTTGAAGACACCCTCGCAATCATCGCCCAAAGCGGCATCACCGGCGAGGATGTGCTGTTTCACTCGTTCACGCATGGCCAGACACAGGGACAGCAGGCACTGAGGATTGGAGCAATGGTAAGCTTCTCGGGTATTGCGACGTTCAAGAACGCGCAGGATGTTCGGCAGTTCGCCGCAGACGCTCCCGACGATCGGATCATGGTCGAAACGGACGCTCCCTACCTGAGCCCCGAACCCGTTCGTCGAATGAAGACCAATGAGCCTGCGAACGTCGTTCATACCGCTTCGGCAGTGGCGATGACAAGAGGAACGTCCCCCGACACATTCGCCGCTCTCACCACCGCCAACGCCCGTCGGTTTTTCGGGCTGAAATAGTTCACATCGTCGTCAGGCAACGATTCGACGTCTGCGCCTGTGATGCCACGTCACGTTGATGAGCCCGTCAATCAGCCCACCTACAAGCGCTAGCAACCCTCCCAGCATCGCCAGGAACGGCCCCACATGCACGCCCTGACGGAACCGCAGATATGAACCAAGCATGTTCTCGCCCGGGGTTCCAATCCATACCGTCAGACTGATGATAATGACGATCAACCCCAGCAGCGCCGCCGGAAGCATTCCCGTCCAAGCCAGGTATCTCATGATGGGCACGAACACCACCACCAGTGCCACCGCCAATACGAGAATTCCGAACACCAGTGTGACAATGCCCCTGCCAAAATCCCATCCCCACGCGCGCAGCGCCTGTGCTCCTCCGATAGGCTGGTCAAGAGGACGGTTGAACCTGTTGAGCTGCGAGCCGCTGAAACGCCGGTTATGGAATTCAGCATGGTCCTGTCGAAGGAGGCCATATTGGGTCGCCTCGCGTCGCAGCGCGGTTTCATCGCCCACCTGTGTGCCTCGAACGTCAATTCGCATGCCCCACCACGGCGTAAAGAACGAAATAATCATTATCAGCCCGCCCACTGCGGTGAATATCCGCCACAGCGAATATCCCTTTACATGCGGTGTCCTGGGGAGCCTGCTTCCTTCGCCGCTGGCAGGTCGTTCGTCTGGTGGTTCTTCCCTACCGGGGCCTCCTGCGTGGGTCTCGCGAGCCCTGAACACCGCCCGCGAGAAAGACTGCCGACCATCAAGAGGAAATGCCATCGTATCGCCGCGATTCATGAAGCTGAACATGGTGGAATCTCCTTTCATCTCTGACGAGAATTCGCCCAATTGTAGCACGCCCGAATCAGCTTTCGTGAAGATGGTGGTGAGTATTTCTTTGTGCCTCCAGGCGAGGGTCTATCATTTACCAGCGACAATGAAAGGAACCCAATCGTGCCCAACAACGATTTTGTCGGTATCGGACTGGTTGGTTGCGGTAGCTTCGGGCTGTTCTGTCTCGACGCCTACTCGTCCATGACGCGGGTAAAAATCGTCGCGGTCTCCGACCTGCGAAAAGACCTCGCCGATTACGCGGCGAGTCAATATAACGTGCCCGCGTTCTACAAGGCACAGGAGCTGATGTCACACGATGACGTCGACCTTGTGCACATCGCCACGCCTCCGTCGACGCATCACCTGCTGGCGATTCAGGCTTCGAGGCATGGCAAGCATTGTCTTTGCGAAAAGCCCCTTGCGCTGAACACGGCCCAGGCGGATGAAATTCTCGACCTTGCCCGCCAGGCGGGAACCATCGCACCGGTGAACTTCGTCATGCGGTACAACGCGATAACCGAAATGGCAAAGTCGGTGATCAACTCGGGCGTGCTGGGCAGAGTCCTGCGCGCAC
>CAZWAT010000289.1:0-2621 GCA_964632015.1 uncultured Planctomycetaceae bacterium | reverse complement strand
GTCCCAGAGCATCACCACCCCCATGCCGTAACCCTCAGGAATGACCCCCTCGAAATCGCCGTAATCGATGGGATGATCCTCTGTCATCATCGCCAGCCTCTTGTTCCTGGGATTCAGCGACGGGCCTTTTGGAACCGCCCAGGACAGTAGAACCCCCCGGTGCTCAAGACGGAAATCGTAATGCAGATGGCTGGCAAGATGTTGTTGAACGCAGAAAACTCTCCCCGAAGCCCTCGCCTTTGGGGCACCTTGGCTACCATCGGGCTCAGGCGTGCGTGAGAACTCCCGCTTCGAACGATACTCTTCCAGCGATCCTGATTTGTCGGCCATGGTTCACCTGCTGACATTCTACTTCCAAAGAACCTACCTGGACAGGATTGAACGATGAACCTCACCGTGCCCTCCGGGCCCGAGCGAGCGAAGCGAACAAAGGGCGAATCTACTGTTCTTATGTATTCGGAAAATGCGTCCAAACAAGCTGCCCTGAACATTTTCCTGGATTTGGTAGAGTACAAATTGGTCTCAATTAATAAGTTATTGAAACAAAAGGACTTATGATGCGAGGTATTTATGGTGCGTATAATTTCGATCTTGGTCTGCGTTGTGGGCAATTAGTAAATGTCAATCCCGAACGTCATGGATTATGGTACGTAATAAGATCGTAGCGTTGCAGGCGGGGGCGGATAGGCTTTGGCACAAGTCAAGGGTCGATCTGTTGGGCTGCGACACAATGGCCCAAGTGGTCTGATGTAATGATGCGCTTAGGTATTTTTACGTTGACGCCTTGGGACAGGGTTTAGTAAGCTTTACCGCAGTAATTCCGTTTTGTTTGCGGAAGTAGCTATTGTGGCGGGTTTTGTACCCGCTTTGTGCATTGGTTGCCTGATGAGTTTTCAGGCCTAAACCTGCTTTAACGGGAAGAGATGAACGTGAACGCGATATCAGGCCGGGAGTTGCGGTCGTGATCATTCGCCTGATTCGAGGCCGGTGCGGTGCACAGGCTTAACGCCATGTGTGTGCCGATTTGGCATAAGGCCTTAAAGGGGCCTCCATAGGCTCGATATAGCCAGGAGGCCTGTTCGCGATAGCGCGGCGGTCCTCCCCGTGAGGCGGCAACGGTGGTATTGTCGTCATTGCAAGTGGGCCAGGCGACCCACTTTTTTTGTCGCCCATTTGGGCGTTGGACATTTTCGGGACGGTTTCGTCCGCCCCTGCGGGAGCGGTAGCGAAGGACGGACATGAATCAGGAACTGCTTCGTATTGTAGATGCCCTTGCGAGGGACAAAAACATCGATCCGGAAACGATGTTTGAGGATCTTGAGGCTGCGATGGTCTCTGCGATCCGCAAGGCGAATGCGCAGACTGACGACATTGTAGTTCGCATAAACCGTCAGAGCGGCGACATTTCGGCTTCGGTCAATGGTGTTGCCATGAGCGTGCGCGACCTTGGTCGCATTGCCGCCCAGACCGCAAAGCAGGTAATGATCCAGCGTATTCGGGCTGCGGAGCGTGACAGCCTGTACGAGGAATATCTCGATCGTCGTGGTGAAATTGTCACCGGGCGCGTCGCCCGTTGGGAGGGCGGCTCGCTTGTGGTTGATCTTGGACGCGTCGAAGCCATTCTTCCCAGAAGCGAACAGATACCCGGCGACTCGCACCAGGTGGAAGAGCGAATCAGGGCGATGATCCTTGACGTGAAGGAGCAGCCCAGCCAGGTCAAGATAGTGCTTTCGCGAACCCATCCGGACTTCATCAGGGCGCTGTTCGAACTGGAGGTTCCCGAGGTCGCCGAGAATGTTATCGAGATCAAGGCGATTGCACGCGAAGCGGGTTACCGCACAAAGGTCGCCGTCAACAGCCTTGACACCAAGGTCGACCCGATTGGCGCGTGCGTTGGTATTCGCGGCAGCAGAATCAAGAACATAGTCGACGAGCTTGGAGGCGAGAAGATCGACATCGTTCGATGGAACGATTCTTCCAAGGTGCTGATAGCTTTTGCCCTCAAACCCGCCGAGGTTAATGAAATCGCATTATGCTTCGAGTTGGGTAGGGCGACGGTTGTTGTGACTGACGATCAGCTTTCGCTGGCGATAGGCAAGCGTGGGCAGAACGTCAGACTTGCGGCTCGACTTACCGGTTGGGATATCGAAATTCTTACCCCCGAAGAGTTCAACGCCGGCCTGGACGTGCTTGAAAAAGCACTGCGAGAGGTCAACGGAGTTGACTCGGCAATTGTTGACAAAATCGTCGCCATGGGAATGGTCAACGTGCTGGACGTCGAAGAAGCAGGCGCCGAGCCCATGGTCAATGAGTTGGGGATGGAAAGCCAACTTGCCACCGCCATCGTCGCTCGTTGCTCCGAAGAGGCCAAAAAAGTCAGTCAGCTCGCCGAAGCCGCACGCGAGAAAAAGGCAAGACTCGCCCGGGAAATTGGACACGAAGAAGGCGCAGCAGGCGAAGAAGGCGCAGCGGGTGAAGAAGGCGCAGCAGGCGAACAGTTGCCCCAACAGCCCCAACAGGAGCAGACGCAACTGGCGGAACAGAACGAACAGGTTGACGAGGGTTCACCGGAACCTGGGGAACCCCAGCCGCCCCCCGCAGCCTCGCAGTAATAGCAGTGC
>CAZWAT010000288.1:0-2630 GCA_964632015.1 uncultured Planctomycetaceae bacterium | reverse complement strand
CGCACGCCCATCTCCAAGGGCATCGAGATAATCGAAAGTCTTATCGGGCACACCAGTGGTCTGGCCGTGCCGACATACGTCATCGACGCTCCCGGCGGGGGAGGCAAGATCCCAATCATGCCCAACTACCTGATTTCGTGGTCCACCAACAAGGTGGTGCTGAGGAATTACGAGGGCGTCATAACGACGTATCGCGAACCGGACAGCTACCCCGCCATTCAGTGCGACAGGAATTGCGACGCGTGTAAGCTTCAGCTTAATCTCAAGGACGCCTCCGAGGGCGACCCCGTGGGCATCTTCAAGCTGCTGTGCGATCATGATGAAACCATCTCACTGGTTCCCAACGATAGCGAACGAATGGAGAGGAGAAAGTCGTGATTCGTCGTCTCCTCGCAGTCACGGCGCTGGTCGTGGCAATTGGCGCTTCACTGGCGATGGCTGATGAGCCTGACACGATGCGGTTCGCGATGTCGGGCAGATATCCGCCATTCAGTTTCGTTGGCGACACCGGCGAGGTGGTAGGTTTCGACGTGGATGTCGCTGAGGCCATTGCCCGCGAACTGGGTAAGGATGTCGACATAGTCACAACCGAGTGGGATGGCATTCTTACCGGGCTGCTTGGAGGCAGGTATCATGCGATCATAGGATCGATGTCAATTACACCCGCCAGGGCCCGGCAGGTGACGTTTTCCGAGCCGTACTACCACTCCGGGGCGCAGCTCTTTATCCACGCTGACAGGCAAGACGAGATCAAGGGTATCAAGGACTGCGACGGCAAACGCATCGCCGCGGTTGTGGGCGAAACCTATGAACACTTCCTCCGCGAGAATCATCCTTCCGTAAAGGTGGTCACATATGATGATACGGATATTATATTCAGAGAGCTTAATTCCGGCAGGATAGACGGATTCGTAAGCGACAGGCTGGTTGGGGCATGGCAGGCGAAGGCGGCGAAAATGCCTTTCATACCCGCCGGGGACATGCTTTACAGCGAGCGAATCGCCATACCCGTCAGGCCCCAGGATACCGAGCTGCTTGAGCAGATCAATCTTGCGCTCGAGCGGATGCACGCAAACGGCGAGATGGACAGGCTGTTCGACAAGTGGTTCGGCCTTGACGCCAGGTCGATTTCACGAGGCATGACTGCCGGTGGTATCGCGAAGCTGCTGGGCAAGGGTTTTGCGATAACCCTGCTGGTGGCGGGTTTGTCGCTGATTATTGGATTCGCAGCCGCCATTCCTCTTGGTGTGATTCTCAATCGAGGTGCGTCTGTTGCGGGAAAGATCGTCCGAGCCTGTGTGGACTTCATCAGGGGGACGCCTGTTCTGATTCAACTGTTGTTTGTGTACCTGGGTCTTCCGTTGATAGGTCTGCCCATGGGAAGCGTATCGGCGGCCATTGTCACCTTGTCCATCAACTCGGCTGCGTACATGTCGGAAGTGGTGCGGTCGGGCCTGATGAGCGTTGATCCGGGTCAGAAGCTTGCGGGAAGGGCGATAGGGCTCTCGTCGGGTCAGGTTTTCGGGCTTGTTGTCTGGCCACAGGCCTTCCGCATCGCCATGCCTCCGCTGATGAATTCTGTTGTAGCACTTATCAAGGACACCGCCTTGGTGTCGGTCATCGCGGTCAGCGAGTTGATATCAAGCATGAGGTCGATCGTTTCTGTTACCTATAATCCGGTATGGTACCTGGTTGCGGCAGGTATGTTCTTCGCCGTGACGCTTCCGCTGATGAAGATGGCGAGTCGAATGGAGGCAAAAATGAAGGCCAGGGGATTCGGCCATGATTGAAGTCAAAAATGTATCGTATTCCTACGGCCAGGACGAGGAAGCCATAGTCGACCTCAGCGTGCAGTTTCCGCCTGGTGAGATATCCGCGGTTCTGGGCGAGAGCGGCTCGGGCAAGACGACGTTGCTGATGTGCATGGGACGGTTTCAGCAGCCATGTCGCGGAAGCATCGAGCTTTCGGGCGTTGATATCTTCACGATTCCAGAAAAAGACTTTCGCAAGAAGGTGGGAATCGTGTTTCAGAAGCTCTATCTCTTTCCTCACAAGACGGTGTTGGAAAACATGATAATGGCGCCTGTCTATGTGCTTGAAGAATCCAAGGCATCGTCGCGGCGAGAGGCGAAGAAGATGCTCGACAGGCTAGGCATCATCGATACTGCCGATCAGTATCCTTCGCAGATCAGCGGCGGCCAGGCCCAGCGTGCGGCGATAGGCAGGGCCCTGATGCTCAAGCCCGCTTACATGTTGCTTGATGAGCCCACAAGCGCGCTCGACGCCAACACCACCGACGACTTCGCAGACTGGTTGATAGACCTGCGCGGTGAGACGAACTTCATCATCGTTACCCATGACATCCTGTTCGCCCAGAAGGTCGCCTCACGCGGAGTTTATCTTTCTGGAGGCAAGGTTGTCGATTGTGACAGCATAGACAACATCGTCAGTCACGTGCGCGCGGGGAAACTGGTCGAGGTAGTGGAGGCGCAATGACATCTCCCGACATTGTCGAGAATTATAAAAACAGCGTTTTTCAACATGGGCCGATGAACGACCGCGTGTACCTGATGAAAGTGTGCGTTGATGATTGCCCCGCGGTGCTTGATCACGTTGAGGAGCTTGCCGCC
>CAZWAT010000287.1:0-2675 GCA_964632015.1 uncultured Planctomycetaceae bacterium | reverse complement strand
GCCAACTGGAGAAGCTCACTCTTGCCGCTATGCCCAAATCCCAATTCGGTGAGTTGTCACGGAAAACCGGTCTGCCGAAGGATAAGATTATATCCACTCATCTCCGAAGCGACAAGCGTCCACATCGACCACAGGTGGAAAAATTCGTACAGCTTCTGCTCCCGCTCTACATATCGAAAGAGTTGTTCGCGCAAACGCTTCTGCCGATTCTCGGGAACAACGGCATCAGACTCCAGGAGAAAGCCAATGCATAAGACATCGGAATGGGTGTCGCTCGGCCATCCTGATAAAATCGCCGACTACATCTCCTGCCGCCTCCTGGACCGCCACCTCCACACTGATCCGGAGACCCGTTTTGCGGTCGAGGTGCAGATCAAAGACCATTTCGTCACTCTCGGCGGCGAAATCACCACGGCGGCAGAATTCTCCGACGAGGAGATCTCCGCGATTGTTCGTGATGCCGTATGTGAGATCGGCTACACTCGGGATTACCAGAAAACATGGGGTCGGGAGAACACCGTCGCCGGGGAGGACTTGGTCGTCACTTCCCACATCGGACGACAGTCTCCCGACATCGCGCAGGGTGTCGACCGCTCGGGTTGGGGAGACCAGGGTATTTTCTGGGGCATGGCCGTTGATTCGCCTGGAACGGACTTCCTGCCGCCCGACCATTTTCTGGCGGCGAAGATCGGCAGACGCCTTTACGACAGCCGCTGTGCCGGGCTGGACATCAAGACTCAGGTCACGATGTCGGATCACCAAATCAGTGAGATCGTGGTAGCCATTCCGATGACGGAGCGCCATGATGAACGCAAGATCGCCACTCTGGTTGAGGAATGCTGCGAAAATCAGAACGAAGACTGTGATCTTGTCATCAACGGGACAGGACGCTTTGTGACGCACGGTCCAGTAGGCGACTGCGGTACCACCGGGCGAAAGCTGGCTGTTGACTTCTACGGCGGCAACTGCCGGATCGGTGGAGGGAGCCCGTGGACAAAAGACGGCACGAAGGCCGACCTTTCACTCAACCTGCTCGCAAGGGCATATGCCCTCGCCTTCATCCGGGAGCATCCGGGCAATCAGGAAATCCATTGCGCCATCTCGTGCCGCATCGGCAGTCCGGATATTCTTGTGACCTTCTTCGATGGGCATATGCGAGAGCTGCGACACCATCGGGAAACGGTGCCGCCAGAGGAGGCTATTGAACACTTCCGCCTGCGTTCGCCGCGCTTCGGAGAAATGTGCAGAAATGGTCTGCTGCATGGCATTCGTTGAGACGCTCCTGCCGACAAAAACAAAAACCTCCCGGACGATACGGTTCGGGAGGCGCATTCAGGCGCTTTGCTTAGAGGGCATACTCGAAGGCGCCTTTTTTTGCGCTTTTACGGAAGCGGGGTTGCTCGGTGACCTTGATTTCACGGAAGATGGCGCCGTAGAGGCTTTGCTCGGGCGTCTTGCAGTTTGTCGGCGTCCAGAGGCCGCGTTCGATGGCCGCCTTGACCATATCACGCGTATTCATCGCTTCACCTGACCCTTTGAGGATTTCGGCTGCCGCATCGATGAGCGAGTGTCTTTTTGCCGGAGCTGCGGCAGTTTCTTCAACCTGTGGTTCCGCGGCAGTTTCGACTTCAGCCGTAGGCGATTCCTCCGTATGCACTTCCTCGACCAGTTCCGACTCGGCTGCTTCTATTGTGCCAGCCTGCGGCGCTTCAACCGTATTGACGACTTCAATTATTCGCGTTGTTTCGAACTCCTTGCCGGATGCCTTGCTCCTGACTTTCCAGCCGTGTTCGAGGGATTCGAGGACGACGGCCTCGATGACCCGGCATCCGACCTTAACCTTGACCAGTGTTCCGGGTGTGACCAGGTTCATGCTGACTTCGCTGTTCATGCTTGCCTCCTTTAATTGCTTTACTTTGTTGCTCGTAAGCGCTTTGCGTTCGCGCTGACACTATTAAAGCACTCATCGCGGCATAAGCCAATCCGTTTCCCGTCTTTATCGATTTTTATCAGATTTTTTTCAGAATAAGGAGGTTGCACATGGAAAAGCAACTTAATCCGTTAGCCCTGCCACCGGAAGACGCGGTACGTCTTCTGAGTCGGGCTGGCTGTCGGATCATGACGATGGAGATGCTCCAGATGGACATCGATTCCGGGATGCCGGTCAATGACGACGGTACCATCAACTTGGTGAAATACATGGCATGGCTGATAAGGGAGGTGAATGGCAATGGCGGCAATGAATCCGGGCAAACTCAAGCCGATTGAGGTCGTGCGGCTGGTGAACAGCACACCGCTCGAAGCGGTGCTGAATGATCGCCAGTTGCGGCGGCATCGTGAACGAGCGGGATTCCGCATCACGGACGACGGCGGCGAGACGGTGAATCTCTATAAATACGCGGCCTGGCTCAGAGAACAGCTGCACACCCGCCAATCGACGGTGAATCAGACCTACGACGAGAAAAAGAACGCTGTCCGTAACCGCAACATCGCCCTGGCCCTGGCTGGACGTGATATCGGAGAACTGCCGGAAGTTATCGATCCGGAACTCAAGGAGGAATGCAAGAAAGATTTCAAGCGCTTCTGTGAGGCGTACTTTCCGGACAGCTTCAGCTTGGCCTGGTCCACCGATCACCTCAAAGTCATCAATCGCATTGAGACCGCCGTCCTTGAAG
>CAZWAT010000286.1:0-2688 GCA_964632015.1 uncultured Planctomycetaceae bacterium | reverse complement strand
TTGCATCCTTGGTAGCGGTCATGAAAGCACCTCCATGTGCCTTGGGGTTAAGCGCCGACAATTCGGCGGGTAGGTGGGTGGCGTTGCCGCCACCCACCCCCCTAAGAACCGTACGTGCGAGTTTCTCCGCATACGGCTCAAGCCTCGGTAAGACGTTTGCATCCGGCATCTACTTCCGGTTGATTCCAACGTCGCAGACAGTGCCGATGCACCAACTGCGAGTCCATCGTCAAGCAAGGTCCGGCCTCGTCCATGCCGACTTCGGTTGGCTCCGGCAGGGCGCTGCGGCAGATGGGACAAAGCCCATCCTGTCGCAGCCACGCCAAGCGTTCGCTTCGCCTTGTCAGCATGGAGATTCGGGCATTTCTGCACCGGTGCCGGCGCAAGTACTCCTGCCATTCGGGATCGAACGGGTTCAGGTCGTTCCGCACTTTCACGTGCCGAATGATCCTGACCTGATTCATCTGGAACAGGTACACCCGTTTCCCGTCCGGCGTCTTTGCGTGGAACACCCATCTTCTACCGTTGTGCGTGGTGAAGTATCGGCGTGCCAACCATGTGCCACCTTTCCGCTGGTGAGCCCGGCGGACATGCCGCCAAAGCTCATGGAACAGCCAACTGTGGAGATGATCGAAGGTCCTACTGCTGGCCACATGACGGTGGTAGTTGCACCATCCCCGAAGGACCGGGTTCAATCGGCCGATCAGGACGTGCGCAGGCAACCCTCGGCTGGATTTGATGATCCCTTTGACCTTCATCCGAAGGGCTTTAACGCTCTTGCGTGACGGGGTCGACAGGAGCGATTCCCTGTGCTTCTGGAAGTGGAAGCCCAGGAAGTCAAATCCATCATCTACGGAAGTGATTCGTGTCTTCTCTTCTGAAAGCGTCAAGCCGCGTTCATCCAGGAATGCACGGATCATCGGAACGACCTGTTGTTCCAGGATCTCGGGGGAGCGTCCTGTCACCACAAAGTCATCCGCGTAGCGAATCAGGTTGATCCGCTCATTGACGCGATTCAGAGGGGTGGCCCATTGCCACTTGCCCTTCCAGCATCGCCAGAGCTTGAACCGACTGTTGAGCAGCCTCTCCATCCCGTCCAAGGTCATGTTGGCCAGTACGGGGGAGATGATCCCGCCTTGCGGGGTTCCGCCTTCCACATCAAACAGCACACCGTTTTCCACATACCCCGCTTTCAGCCATTGCCTGAGAATCCGCTTTTCCATGGGAACATGGTCCAGCAGCCAGGCATGACTGATGTTGTCAAAACAGCCCTTGATGTCACCCTCAAGCACCCATCGTCCCTGTGACCTCATCGACAGACAGCGGAACACCTGTTCGGCAGCATCTGCCGTTCGGCGTCCGCGACGGAAGCCGTAGGACACGCCGTCCCCTGTCGTTTCCGCGACAGGCTCCAGCGCCAGCAGGTACAGGGCTTGCATCGCCCGGTCCCGCATAGTGGGTATCCCAAGGGGGCGTCTCTTGCCGTTTGACTTGGGGATGTAGACTCGGCGCAGCGGCTTGGCCTTGTACCGCTCGGGTCGCAGTGACTCGATGGCTTGGGCCTTCTCCGCAGCGGTCGTCCACCGCTGACCGTCCACGCCGGGTGTGCGTTTGCCACGATTGGAAGTCACTCGTCGCACCGCCGTGGCCCGGCCTGCGAACGAGCGGGTAAGGACGCGGGAAAGACTTTTGACCTTTCCGTGGCGACCTTGCCGTTGTGCCTTCACGATTCGAGCCTGAAGACGGCGCACCGTGTGCTCGACCTTCCGCCAGTCAATGGCGTTGTAGTCAACCACTCCACGGACGCGCACGTCATCGGTCGAAGCCGATACGTTCGTTGTTTCGCTTTTCCGCTTCATTCGGGTCGCTTCTCCATTCGTTATCGTGATCCGAGACCTGTTCGAAGTCGGCACGCTTTCGCGTCGCGGCACCACGCCGCTATCCCGACCGTTACAGCCGGGCGTTCGCTTCCTCGAACATCCCATACCCGCAACCCCATGGGCCGACCTTGCGGCAGGCTTTCCCAGAGGGAGGGCTACGGGCTTACCCTGTTTCGCTACTGCTCCCGGACAAGCCGGGCTCCACCTGTACGCCGAGGATGCGACATCTGCGATGGTCGCTGCGCCGGCAACCATCCTGATCCCTTGCCTTTTGGCCCGAGCCTGTCAGCACCTTTGGCTCGACTCGTTATTTCGGCGCGTGATAACAGTGGTTCACTTGCGTTAGCCCTGAATGTCCAAGCCGCCTTCCCAGCCATCTCGGTGCTGACAGCCACGCTCATCCTCGCGGATTTGCTTACGGAAGGGGTGTCCCTGGAGCTTCCGACGAGAGGATTGCTCCCTACGCCGGTCCAGGTAGGCTACATTTGGCAGAACAAATGGTTACCTCCAATCTAACTCGTGGTAACAGAAGCATTAGCGACCTTCAGGTCGCACGGCGCGTTCCAAAGAAACTGTGTCCCAGGGCTCGACGCGTTCCCGTGGCGTCAGGGAGATTTCCTTTTTCCAAGTACCTAATCGCCGCAGGTGCGACCGTATCTGTCGCGGCCACAAGGTATTCTGGACGTTGCCATGAAAAGACGAGCGTTGACAGAAACAGTCACATGCGGCTATCATCCGGCCTCAGGATCAGGGGGTACGTCCCCGCGATCCCGTCGAACCCGTCCAGAAGGTGATGCCGATGGCCGAT
>CAZWAT010000285.1:0-2706 GCA_964632015.1 uncultured Planctomycetaceae bacterium | reverse complement strand
CGGGTTATGCCAGTCCAGTAGCGGTTAATATGCTTGCAGGCGGTCATTTGTCTCGTACCTGGTATTTGATTTCCGCATTCGTGACAGCCATTCCTGCTTCAAAATCATTCCCCACTGGCGGGCTGCCGGTGCTGCCCGGATAGGCCGGGTCAGACGCGGGCTTGATGACAAAATTAATATACGTCGCGCCATACTGCGCAACCTCTACGTCTCGCGTGCCATCGCCGTCAACCGTCCAGGTATCAACCGGGCTGCCGTCCACCAAAACCTCAACGTCAAAGGCCGGCCCGCTGTGCGTGTAGGTCAAGCGCATGACGATTGAATGAGCCTCTTCGGTCGTCGGGTCAAAGTTCATTGTGAAATCAACATCGCTTTGTATCGTGTACAGGTAGCCATCCAAGTACGACAGCACAGGATCAACCATATACGGGGGAGGCCATGTCGGACCGTATACATTGTACTTATGGCCGACATGGTACGCGGTCGGATTCGTTTCCGGCCAGGGCGTGCACGCCAGCGTCACGGCATGCGCTGCCGCCCAGTCGGAGTCCGCCAGCGGATCAGGGACGATAGGGAAATATTCGCCCTGATCCTCGTAGTGACTGGTGTAGTAGTGATATCCTTCGCGAAGGGTGGCGGTCGTCAAGAACGAATCAAACGGTTGCCAGGTATCACAGCAGCAACAGGCGGCCATCAGGAAGGTAGCGCTCATCATCACTCTCCGCAGTCACCGTCAACCGCATTCTCGTAGCCAAACCACCATTCGATGGAGTCCACAAGTCGCACGGCATACAAAACCACAATGGTGCCAACGGGCACGGGCTGAATTTCAAAATCGACGTTGAGCCATAATGGGCCGCCGGTATCGATGCCGTTGCCTTGTATGCCGGCCAACTCGGAATTGATATTCTCGCGGAAGTTGAAGGCCGTGCCCGTGCGGCCTTCGGTGCGGGCAGACCACCCGTCATAGCCGGGAGATGTTTTGCAGACCTCCTCGAAGTCGTAGACCCAGCGATTGCTGCCTTCAACATCCTCGGTGGCATCGGTGATTCTGGCGAAAATGTGGTCTCCGAATGGTTGCATGATTATGTGGCCTCATCGGGAATAAGGTTTGACCAATCTTTGCTTTTGAACCGTTTGCCGATGGGATTGCCTGTTGAAGGATCCTTCGTAGTATTGGCCAGGTCTTGCCAGCCGATCTTAAAAAAGTCGAGGTAATAGTTGTAAGATTCGCCGCTCGCCACCTTCTTCCAGGGTTTGTAAACCGGAGTGCCAAGTGGGTGGATAGGAGTGTGCTGAAACGGCGGATTGTACTCATATATTAATTGCCGCCCCATGGCGTCAAAGGCCGGTTCGGGTGACACATAAACGTAGTTCCAATCCGGAACTCGCTTCTTGATCTTGACGCTCGTACGATAACGTGTGAGAGATGCCCCGGCCACCTGACGATAGTCCGGTACAATGCTGACCTCATCCAACAGCAGTTCGCCGGCTGTGCCGGTAATCCATGCTTTGACTCCTTCGCTATGATTGGCAGCATTAACCGTCTTGATATAGGTCGCGAAATGGTTCTGGTGATTCTGGCTGAAGAGATATTCAGCAGACCAGACCTGTATCGGCACTTCAAACTCCACCTCAACGTCCAGCAGATCCTCTGTCATCGTGCGTGTCCAGCCGCGAGTTTTGATTGTTTCGGCTTCCCAATGCGTCTCTTCGGGCCTGGTCAAGGGAACGCCGTGTTCTTCGTCGGCATCCTGCACGATATCAGGCTGGTCCAGCCTTGGCGTTGCATATTCCAGGGTCACGTCGCAAAGATCATCACCATTAGTCACCGGTATCCGCTCGAACAGGCGGCGCTGTACAACGAGAGTGTCGGGGAAGTCTTCTCCATACGGCGTGCGCATCGCGGGAATGTCACTGTCGCTTCGCCGGGCATTCCAGGTGGTACGGTAGACGCGTACGGCGCTGCTGCCGTCAGCGGCCTCTGTTTCATTCATCAGTCGTGATGTCTTCGCCATAATCTACGGCCCCTTAGAACTGCATTTTCAAGGCGCTGCGAGTGTTCTTCTCGATCTGCCTCAGGATCTCCAGCTGCTGGTTTTGTGCGCTGGCCGCCTTGGTTGCCATCTCCTTGGTGGCGTCAGCCGAGCGGGCCTGTTGAGCGGCCAAGGTATTCGACGAGGATTCGACCGGTGCGGCCGCAGAGCGATCTGCCCGTTGAAGGGCCGTTTCGGCGTTGGCCTGGATGCCCTTGACCCGCTCCTCGGCTTCCTTCATGGCCCTGTCCCAAGAGCCGGAAAATTCGTGGAGAGTCTCGTCGACCAGGCCGCCGAGGTAAGCCGTTGCGCCCATGACAGCGGTGGCCGCAGCCACGCCGGCGGCAGCCAGCCAGGGATTGCTCAGGGCCTGGGCGGCGGCCAGCGCGCGATATGCACCGATCATGAACTTGACGGCACCAACTACCTTGGGCACAAGTGCCAGAAAAGCCAGTATGCCCAAGCCGATACCGGCCCAAGTCTTGATCAGCCCGATCTGGCTGTCGGTCAGATTCTGCACCCACATCGTGGCTGCGGTCACATGCTGAATCATCGTACCGAGCAGGCTATTGCCACCGTCCAAGGTGCCCAATAATCGCTCGCCGATCATTTCGACCAAGTCGCCAACAGCGTTTTTAAGTTGCACCAACTGCCCGGCGGTTGTTCGTGC
>CAZWAT010000284.1:0-2722 GCA_964632015.1 uncultured Planctomycetaceae bacterium | reverse complement strand
GCCGACATGCTCAAACTCATGGTGGGGCACCGGTGGAAACTTCTGCTGGTGGCGGGTGTGTGCGCGACGCTTGTGCTGGTCGCATCTCACCTTCTGCCGCTCAAGTACACGGGAACCGCCGTGTTCGAGTTCGGGCTGGAGTCGGCAGCGGAGCAGATTTCCAAATCGAGCAAAGACTCCTTTGGCACGATCAAGGAGCGACTCAGGCATGACTTGACCGGGTACAATGCGGTCGAAGAAGCGCTGATGAGCCTCGGGCTCGTAAAGGGACTTCCCCACGACGTTGACGGGCAACTGACCATTGACGGAAGGGCGAAACTGCAGCAGCTTGTCGAACAGGTCATGCGCGGGATCGATGTCAGGTGGGAAGCGAGGTCGCTTAAGGAAGATCTTGTATCGGTGAGTTTCACGTGGCACGACCCTTGGCTGGCCCAGAACCTGCCCAATGAACTGGTCTCGGCGTACACCGAACGGACATATGCAACGCTTCGCAACAGCCTCAAAAGGCAGCACTCTTTTCTTCAGGCAAAAGTCGAAGACACCGACAAGGCCCTGCAAGAGCTGACAAGGCGGCGCATCCAGTTTGAAACTGAGCATGGCGGTATGCTTCCGACTGACCTTCTAACGCTCCAGGAGCGAATCCAGCAGGCGAGGTCTTCCATTGAAAACCTGCGGCACGAACAGGAAATGAGTCAACGCACCGTAGAGCAGCTCAAGCAGCTCCGCGACAAGGGCAGGCTAGAAGACGATCAGCCTACGCAGATCGTCCGGCAGATCAACCCCGAGTTGGTGAGGCTTCGGGAACAGGCCTCGAAGTTGAGGGAAGAGCTGGATACCGCCCTGTGGCGCGAGCGGAAAACCGAGAAGCACCCCGAAGTAATCGCACTTCGGGCGAAGATAGAAGACACCGACAAGCTGATCGAAGAGACGCCTCCTGAGATAGTCAGCGAACGCGTCTTCGCGCCTGTGGCAATGCCCGCTGATATCGGATCGGCGCTAGCGTCGGCGCAGTGGCAGGTCGAGGTGTCAAAGCGGAATCTGACAAGGTTGGAATCATTGCTTCCGGCTTATGAGTCGCTGTGGGCGAACTTCGGGCCGCTGAGACAGGAATATCTACAGTTCAACGAAACCCTTGAAGACCAACGTAAGATGGCGCAGCGATGGCATGAGCGACTGGAAGATACGGAGCTCGCGCTGGCGGCGGCTGTGAATAACAGGTTGACATACCTCAAGACTGTTCAGCCGGCGCATGAACAGCTCTTTCCGTCCTGGACGAAGATGGCGCATGTAATAGGCATGACTCTGGCGGGGGCCGCAACCGCGGTTGGGCTGATGCTGCTGGCGATAAAGGCGCTGGACCGCTCGATCATGGCCCCGGAAGATGCATCAAAGTTCTTCAGTATTCCGGTGCATGGTGTCATCGCCGAGATCGTGCCTGTAAGAACTCTCGCCATCAGGCGCATCAAACGCTGGACGATCAGGCCGATGGTGGTTGTGCTTCTGGTTATCGCCATGGGTTTGGCCGCCATGAGCATCACACTGCGACTAAACAACCCTAGAAAATACATGGAGTGGCGGGAAGCACCCCTCCACTACGTCAGCAGGGAGATCTACCGACCCGCGGCGAGCTTCCTGAAGGACCTGTGACCAAATGTACTTGAGCTACTACCGTTTGCGAGAATTTCCCTTCAGTCTCGCGTGTGACGAGCGGTACTTTTATCAAAGCTCGATTCACGCCGAGGCGCTTGCCAACATGCAGTACACCATTGAACAGAAAAAGGGCATGGTGTTGGTGACGGGCGAGGTAGGCGCGGGGAAGACCTTCGTTGGACACATCCTGGCCAATCGTCTTGGGCCTGGGTGCACAACCGCCATTGTCAGACATCCGCCACAAAGCGGCAAACAGCTTCTGCGCGCGTTGGCGGCCGCGGCGGGAATGAACCTACAAACCGACATTGATACGCTCAGGCTCGTCGAAGAACTCGAAGGGCATCTCGTCCGGATGCACAACCGCGGCAGACTTGTGGCGCTGATCCTTGACGAATGTCAGGACCTGAGCCCAAAGGCGCTGGAGGAAATTCGCCTTCTGTGGAATTTTGAACTGGATGGTCAGAGGCTTATCCAGATAGTTCTCATAGGCCAGCCCGAGCTTCAGCAGCGTTTGCAGGAGCCCCAGTGGGAATCGCTACGTCAGAGGATCGTGCTGAGCTATCACCTCGGGCATTTGACGTGCGAAGACACGCACGCGTATATCGCTCACCGCCTTCGGGTGGCGTCGCTGGAGGGAGGAGCTGTCGCACAGTTTACGCCTGACGCACTGAGCGACATATTCGCCGCGACAGGGGGGATACCCCGCCTGGTGAATATTCTGTGCGACAATGCGTTGCTCGTCGGGTTCGCCCGCAACGTGCACTGCATCGACCGGAACATCATCTCCGAAGTGTTGCGAGAGATGACTTGTTGGAACGTCAAGACCACGGCGCAGAGTCAGGCTGCACCGCCGACATAACAGGAGACCTAACAATGGGCAATCTATCAAATGCCATGAAGAAACAGGACTCCGACGCCAATCGCAATCTGCGAGTTCGGCTGGCGATGTCGCAAGAACAGCCCGCGCCGCCCCCCAAGCCTGAAGAACCCCCCAAGGGTAAGGTTCGTCTTGCGGCGCTTATGCCTCCTACACCGCCGAGTAATGAAGAAACTCCAACGTCGGAACAGCCAA
>CAZWAT010000283.1:0-2723 GCA_964632015.1 uncultured Planctomycetaceae bacterium | reverse complement strand
GGGTAGCATACAATCTTTATGCTATGAAGACGAACATTCACATCATTGCGTTTGCGGGTCTGGCGTTAGTTGCCGTCGGCTGCAATACCGCAGTGGACCCGGTCGTAATCACGGCCGTCGATGTTGACCCGCGGGTCGATTATTCTGACCTCCATACCGTGCTGTCGCGGGCGGTTGACGGCAGGGGGTTTTTACAATCATACGAGGTTGACGGGGTGGTGGATCGGCTCGATGCCCAGCTTGCCTTGTTTGCGGTTACTGGCCCGTCGATCACCCCGGGGCTTTATCCCACTGCCGAAGATCGCCTGGCGTACTGGTTCAACGCCCGCTCGGCGTGGGCGATCAAGCTGGCGGAGTTGATCGGTTGCATGGAGTGGGCGTCCGCGGACCTGCTTGAACACAGGTCTTTTCAACTTGACGGCAGGATGATGACGCTGGCAGGAATTGACGAAATTCTATCTCGCGATGAGGATTGGAGGACAGTCGCAGCCGCCCCTTGCGTTCGACTTCGAAGGGGCGGGTTGACCCAGTCGCCATTCGAACCGCGAACCATCCGGATGGAAATTCGGCGGCGGTTCATCGGTTACGTGAGCAATCGCGACAGGTTCGTTATCGACGGTGAGCGGCGGGAGGTTCGATATCATCCGGTGATCTGGCAGTTCAGGGATGTGCTCATCGAGCGGTACGAACGAACATACGGCGCTAGTGACGTCAACCTGAACACCGCCATTCTGCCTTACCTGGAGGGTGCCGCGCTTCGTCGGATGCAATCGGCTATCGGGTATCGACCCGTGTCTGACGCCGCAGCCGGGCCTCTTGCCTGCGCTCAGGAGGCCTCGCCCGGCTGATCGTCGCCCCCTCGCCCGAGCGGGTCTACCTTCATGATCTCGCCCAGAACGATCGTCGCATAGCACCCGCTGGGTGCGGCGAATGCGACTGACAGAAATTCGCCATGCTCGTCGGTTCCCTGAGAAAGTTCCGGCTCGGTGAGCCCAAACCGCAACGCCCGTCTCGCGCCTCGCACTTCAAGTTTGCCCACCCGTCGAATCTCGACGTTCTCGATCTCCATCGCCCGCATCACCTTGCGTTCGATCTGTCCCGCCTCGCCCTCGGCAAGCCTGCAGCGATAACCGGGAACGGGGCCTGTCGGGCTGATCTCGAAACGCTCGCACCTGGGTTGCTCTGCCTGAACGTCCTCGACAAGAAAGATTCCGCCCGTGCCCGTCTTCTGGGCCAGGTCGCCGGGTTGCACCCGGTCGATATCATGAAGACGCTGTTCAAGAACCCGGTTGAACACCTCGCTTTGGAACGCCGAGACGAACAGCCGCCTCAGACGCCAGTCCACCGATGCGACAACAGATTGCGGATCATGCCGCTTGCGAAAATTCCTCAAAGCCTTTCGCTGGTCGGCGTAGTGGCCGGGCCAGGCGTCGTATGCCCGGTCGTAATCGCCCGCGTCAAAGGCCTTTCTTGCCTCGCGGATGTCCGGCGGGTCGGCGGGGGAGGGCTCGCCAAGGAAGATCCTCGTGAAGTCATCAAGCTTGTTCATCACCAGCGCCCTGCCAAGTTGGCCGGTGTCGCCACGTAACCCGAACCGCTGCGGACCGAAAAAATTCGGAACCCCTCGTAGCACAAGAATATCCATCACCTGCTTCGCCCGCTCAAGTGCCTGGGCATCGATATCTCGCACTTTTATACCAAACCTGTTGCCTGCGAGGTGTCCGAGCTTGAGCTTGTTCGTGTGCCGCGTTATGCCGCTGACGGCGACCTTGGGGTCGCTGAACTGTTCAAGGTGATGGATGTCTGCGTGCTCGATGCTCATCCACTGGGTCGTCACGGCGTTGGAGTCTTTGAGCCCCGCGACGCCGATGCTCTTGACGCTCACGCCCATGTGACGGGCGATTCTGTCGGCTGCTGCCGGCGTGGGCACGCCCTTCTTGGTCACGCGGAAGAACACGTGTGTTCCCTCCCCGCTGAGCGGGTACAGGGGGATCTCGTCAACGCTGAAGTCTTCGGGTTGTTGCTTGATTTTTCCGCCTATGCCCGGAAGATCAGCAGTCAAATACGGTAGTTGTGTCATCATTGTGCCTCTTTATGGGGCTGAATATAGCGTGTAAAATGCCCACGCGATACCGTCAGGAGAAAAGGTTTTTCCGGACCCGTAGGTCATAATAGTCGTATTAATAAAATGGGTAACGATGCCCACGGACAGTATGAATATGAGCGACAGAACCGCGGCGATAGAAGCGATGCTCTCGAAAAACCCCGAGGATGTCTTTCTCCGCTACAGTCTTGGTATGGAATACGCCTCCACCGGGCGGCTTGACGAAGCCTGCGAGCAGTTCGACTTGTGCCTTCATGCCGACGCCGACTATCTTCCCGCCTATGTTGAAGCGGGCAAGGCGTATCGCCAGGCGGGCAGGGGGAACAAAGCCAAAGAGATGTTCGCCAGGGGACTGGAAATTGCCCTGAAAACAGGCGATAATCATACCGCCGATAGAATCCGCCAGCAGATGGAGTTGCTGAAGTGAAGCCGGCAATGCGGTTTTAGTATGGAACAGGTGGCATGGGTCGTACCCTCGTTGCCGAATCTCAGACGAACTCACCAGCCCAAACCGAGCACGCGTAATTGGTCGCAATTTTCGCCGTGGATCAGCGTGCCCACTGTGCAAAAAGACGTTTATGGGCGCTGGTGGGGCAAGAATCCTTGCCGGGTGTTGAGG
>CAZWAT010000282.1:0-2734 GCA_964632015.1 uncultured Planctomycetaceae bacterium | reverse complement strand
GGCAAACGATGGAAGAAGTGCAAGGGCGAATGGGATTCATATGCCAGCAAGCTCAAGAAGTGGCTCTACAACCCTCAGGAAATCTGGGACGATGATTGCCTTAAGGAGAAATTCAAGCGTGATTACAAACCGCGCAAAGGCCTTTAGTTAGGGGCAAGCCACTGCTCTGTGGGATTGGTTGACAACCGGTGGACAGTATCGCAAGAACGCAACGCCTTGCAAGAAGGGCTCTTGCCGGATAGGTGCTGGCACTGACATCCGTGAGACAGTAATGTAGTGTCGTGAATAAGTTGCGATTGTGAATTATCCGCGACATCCCAGGACCGAATTCCATCTCGTTCCATTCGCAGATAATAGGCTGTCGCGGATAATCCGCGAAAACAGATAGTCCGCGTTATCCTTCCCGCAGCAATCGCATGCCCATACGATCGCCTTTGAACCTTTTCAAGAAAGGAGTCAAAAGGTGAGCGTAGATGAGTGGAGATTATTAAAGGCGGAAGAATGTTCGCGGCTGCTGGGAATCTCGCGTCGCAAGTTGTGGACCCTTACGAACCGCAATGAGATTCGCTACGTTCGGATTGGTGCTTCTGTTCGCTACGACATTCGGGATGTTGACAGGTTTGTCAGTGCAAGGAAGTCACGAAGATGATTGCCGACTTCCTACAGACCATGTTTGGTTCAAGTGAGGGCTTCATAGCCGTGTGGGAGGCCCGGAGCAGGCAGACCAGGTGGTTTGCCAACAATGTGCATGGTCGAGCAAGAGCGGCCGAAGATGCAAGAAAGTATAGCACCAGTGCGGACATCTATTATGGGCTTGGTCTGCACGAGAGGCCCGCGTCACAGGGACGCGGAAAGTCAAACGACGTCATTGGAGTCGGCTGTGTGTGGGCCGACGTGGATTTTGGTCCCGATCACAAGAACAAAGTGCCTCCTGACCAACAGACAGCTATGGCCATTGCAAGATGCGCCTGTCCGGAGCCGTCCATCGTTATTCATTCGGGCGGGGGACTGCACTGCTACTGGCTGCTGCGTGAGCCGTGGCTGTTTAAAGATGATGCCGATCGCCTGCGGGCGGCTGGTTTCATCAAGGCGTTTCAACAGCACCTGAGATCAGCATTCGAGGACCATGGTTATGAGCTCGACAGCACGGCTGACCTGGCTCGTGTCCTTCGTCTGCCCGACACGTTCAACCACAAGAACGGCCATCAGCGGCCCGTCAAGTTGATCTGGCCTGAAGGTGATCTTGCTGACGCGAAACGGTATACGCTGGATGAACTCGACTTTGGGGGTCGGCAGGCCTGTGCTCCCGCAATACCAGCTCGGACCACGGCGGTCTCCATGGAAGATCGTATTCAACGTTGCAACGCCTATCTCGCGAAATGCCCAGACGCCGAGTCGGGCAATGGCGGGCACAACGCCACGTTTCGTGCCGCGTGCGAGTGTTATCGCTTTGGACTTGATGATCCGTCAGCGTGGACGGTCATGCAGGAATTCAACTCCGGCAAGACTGTTGGTGAGAAGTGGACCGATGATGAACTGCGGCACAAGCTTATGGATGCCAAGAAGGAGGTTGAGTCCATGGGCGGCATAGGATGTCGGCTGAACGGTAGCAAGTGTCAATCAACTGAACTGGTTGATGAGACGTCGTATGTGTGTGCGGACGATACCGCTTATGCACGTGTCAAGGTGAAAGACCATGCAGAAATATGGCCAGTCAAGTCAAAGCAGTTCAAAGCACTGCTGTGGCACCGCGAACGGCAGAAACACAACAGAGTGAGCGACAAGAAGCTGGCGGACATGCTCGAAGACGCGCAATCACAGGCAATATGCCATGGGCTAAATAGGCCTGTTGGTATCCGTGTTCAGGAGGTCGAAAATAAAATATATATTGACTTATGTGATGATCTCTGGCGGGTTGTGGAGATATCCGCAGAAGGCTGGAGGATTTTGGACTCGGCACCCGCATGGCTCAGGCGATCCGATGGAATGCTCCCGCTGCCGGTACCCGAACGCGGCGGGTCTATTTCGATGCTGCGGCCATTGTTGAACCTTCCGGATGACGAACACTTCGCGCTTGTCGTCGCATGGCTGCTTGCTGCGCTGAACCCGCGCAGTCCACATCCACTGTTGTGTCTGTCCGGTGAACAAGGGACCGCTAAATCCACCATGCAACGCATGCTTCGTGCTCTCGTCGATCCACATAGTGCACCACTGCGCACTGAACCCCGGAGCGACCGGGACCTCATGATTTCTGCCCATAATTCTTGGATCCTGTCTTATGACAACATGTCCAAACTCTCGCCTCAGCTCAGCGACATGCTGTGTCGTATATGTTCGGGGACTGGCTTCACGACGCGAAAGCTCTGGAGCGACACTGATGAAATCGTCATCACGGCCGCCCGGCCAGTCATGCTGAATGGGATCAACAGCCTGGCAAGTCGGCCTGATCTGTTGGATAGGTGCATTTCGGTCCAGCTGGTTCCAATCTTGCCTCGTGACCGCAAAGATGAGGCAACACTCTGGCGCGAGTTCGAGGTGGTCCGGCCGCGCATCTTTGGGGCATTGCTCGATGCAGTCGCAATGGGTTTGGCCGAGCGTCATTCTGTGACAATAGATCCGCAGTATCGTACTCGCATGTTGGACTTCGCTTTGTGGTCTGTGGCATGTGAGGCTGGGTGTCCGTGGGAACCAGGATTATTCCTCCGGGCCTATAACGCAAACCAGTGTGAAGGGC
>CAZWAT010000281.1:0-2749 GCA_964632015.1 uncultured Planctomycetaceae bacterium | reverse complement strand
CGAAGGGCCAGTCCCGCGGACATTCCACCAGCCCACGTCGGACCGGGTTCTCGTGTACGTGCTCGGGCATGATGACGAACGCCCAGAGATCCAACACAGGGGCAACAGACGCATGCCACCGGCCTTGTACAGCGTGGACTTGGAGATCTTCAGATAATCCGCCAGCTCATCCATGGTCATGATGTCGTGTCGGTTTATCGGCATTGGACCGGTCATTTTTGGGTTCTTGGCATTGGTGCGGCAATGAGCAGCAGCAGATGGGCCATGGTTTCGGTGGCTTCTTCGAGCGGGACGTGCAGTGGTTGCTCGCCTGGGATATGCTGAAAGACTCGTCGCTGGATCATTATTGCCAGGGCATATGTGGCCACTGAGGCGGCGAGCCAGGAAACTTGTCGCCAGTTGACCGTCTCGGGACGGCGAAGGCGGTCGCGATATCGCCAGGCGGCTGCGGCCGTCATGATGACGATGACGCCAGTTGCGTAGTAGACGCCTTTGTGGGTGCCGTAAAAATGGATTTCGCGACAGCAGAAGACGGCCGCTTGCAGTCCGACGAGCAGGCAGAAGATAGAGCGGTCTTTTGCGGCCCTGATCAGCCAGAGCAGCGCGGCGACGACGGTGAGGGGAACGGCCATATCCTCGAAGAAGGCTTTGCCCTGGGCATCGGCGATAACTTCCAATCCGGCAAGATGATAAGCGGCAATTACGGCGACGACGGGCACCAGCGCGAGGGCCGGAATCACGCGGTTGGCATGTTGCATGTAGTGTTGGCACAGTGGGCGGATGAAGGAGGCCCAGTTTTCAATTTTCCACCATTTTTGTTGTGCGTTTTCGGCCTGGCTGACGGGAGCCTCGGCCCGAGTTTCCTGAGGTGCGGTCATAGTGCAGAATTCCTATGCTGTTTGCGCACTCGGCGGAATTTGTTGCCGCGTCGGGCATTGTGGGCTGGAGGATAGTGTATTGTCGGGCGTTGGGGCAAGTGGAAAGTGAGAGAATTAAAAGTCAGGAACCTTTTCAATATCTCCTGCTCGTACCTGGCATTAGCATGAAGACCCTTTCTACAACTAAAAGGGGTCAGGAACCTTTTAACGATATCTCGCTCGTTCCGGGAATTACTGAGCATAAAGACCCTTGCCATGCCAGAAAAGGTTCCTGACCCCTTTTAATCTTCCCCCACGTTCCGACGGATCGCCTGAAAGGCTCCGGTATACGTTGGGACAAGGATAACGCTGAGTCGATAAAGGCCTTGGCGGGCATCTACCACAGCTGCCTGTGGCAGACGTACTGGTAACGTGAACGGGTTGCCGCAGGATTTATGTGTTCAATGCGAGGCAGCCATATAGAATTAGGATAAGGTGAACAATGTCAACGATACATACACAAGCTGATAATACCTCAAGCCGGCGATTTCGTCTGCGGATAGTCTGTCCTGCCTATCCGGCCTTTAACATCTATTCCCGCCCCGCCAAGGTGATGACTGCGTTGGGGCCGGTTTGCATCGCCACATCCGTGCAGGATGTGCCAAAATGGGATGCCGAAGTCATCGACGAGAACAACTATCGGCGCGGCCCGATAGACAGGACCGCCCGGCCCGATCATGAGGTCATGCAGCAAGCCAGACCCGCGGATATCGTGGGTCTGTATGGAGGCCTGACAAGCACGATCCCGCGTCTGTACGAGATAGCCAAGAAATACAAGGACATGGGTGTGTGTACAATCGCTGGCGGGCATCACTTTGTCGATGAAAACATCGAACATGCTCTGCGAAATGGAATCGATATCGTCGTAATCGGTGAGGGCGACAGAACTATCCAAGAGTTGCTGGAGTGTTTCGAAAAAGGGGCAAACCTGTCCGATGTCCGGGGTATCGCGTTTCTGCGAGATGGCAAGTTATGTCGGACGCCCGACCGAGAACCCATCACCGCCTTTGACGAATTACCGATTCCAGACTTCTCTGTGCTGAGATATGCCAGAATGAAGTACTACCCCGTCTCAGGCGTTCGAGGGTGTGGTATGAACTGCGAGTTCTGCACCGTCAAGGGAAGACCACGGTTTGCCGCTCCTGAACGTATGATGAAGCAGATCGCGTCCATCTACGAAAAATGGGGAGGCAAGGTCTTCTTCATCGTCGATGACCTGTTCGGACAAAATCGGAGCGCCACTTTGTGTCTGTGTCGCATGCTTCGTGACTACCAGCAACAAGTCGGAGCACGTTTCAGCATCACGGTACAGATACGTTTAGACCGTGCGCAGGATGCCGAGTTGCTTCAGGCCATGCGCGACGCACGGATCAACACCCTTGCCATTGGTTATGAGTCGCCCATTGCTGAAGAGCTCAAGGCGATGAACAAGAGGCTTGAGCCGCAGGATATGATCGAACTGACCCGGCACTATCACCGGGCCGGGTTTCGGATACACGGCATGTTCATCTTTGGATACCCCGCGCCCGATGGTCACCCGTTCAGGATGAACGCGCATGACCGTGTGCAACGTTTCCGCAGGTTCATTCGCAAAGCCAGGCTCGATACGGTACAGGTGCTACTGCCGATCCCCCTGCCAGGTACGGAATTAACAGCCAGACTCAGGAAGACAAATAGGACGTTCAGCACAGATACCGTTGGTCTGGAGTATTACGACGGGAACTTTCTGCTCTTCCAGCCCGATGCCCCGATGACCCCTGAGGACATGCAGGCGGCTACGCACAAGATCATGCGTGGGTTCTACGGCCCTCGCCATCTTTTGACCACCGTCG
>CAZWAT010000280.1:0-2753 GCA_964632015.1 uncultured Planctomycetaceae bacterium | reverse complement strand
CTGATCCTGGCCGCTGAGGGAATCCTGCGCCTCCAACGCCGCGCCACAGTGTGGACAGTTGTATCGGATCATCGATGTCTCCATATTCATCAATTTGACATCGAAAGCATAGCACCAGTGAAGAAACCACTCAACACAAATACCCACCACTCTTGCAACTGCCGCCGAATTCTAGCGCGCATTGAAACATGTTCAGGCTTGGCTTCACCAAAGACTGATCTGCGACGATGGCGGATTAATATAGCGAACATGAGTAGATATATAAATTACATACTATGAGGGCGTGTTTCCGAGTGTGGCGTGCACCGCCGCGTGTTGTTGCCATGTGATGCAAATATCGCTACCGAAGGCGAAACGCAGATTATCAATCCTCAGAACATCGGCGACTTCACCTGCCGAGATGATGACGCCGTCCTTCATCAGCACCGCCGAGTCAACGAACATGGGGGCCAAGAGGATGTCGTGACAGACCATCAGCACCGCCTGGCCGTCCCGGGCGAGGTCATGAACAAGGTGGTATAGCTCAAGCTGATGGGCTATATCCAGGTGCGAGGCGGGTTCGTCAAGCAGAAGCGCATCGCCTTTCTGCGCCAGTGCCCGTGCGACGATGACACGCTGGCGCTCGCCGCCGCTGAGGTGATTAAAGAGTCTGCCCGCAAGATCATGGGCTTTCACCCGCTCAAGTGCCCAGCGGACAATCGCGTTGTCCTCGTGCGTCTGCTGGCCCCACGTGTCGCCATGGGCGTAGCGTCCGAGCATGACCATCTCGCCGGCGGTGAAGGGCACGTCGAGGGGAGTTTCCTGGGGAACGACTGCGATCGATCGGGCGATCTGGCGGGCGGACATCTTCTCGACGCTTCGCCCATTAATCGTCGCGCCTCCCTCCTGGGGCCTCAGCGAGCCGTTCATGCATCGCAGCAGAGTGCTCTTTCCGCAGCCGTTGGGTCCGAACAGGGCGGTGACCTTTCCGCTGGGCGCCTCAAGCGTCACGTCGCGCAGCACCGGGCTGTGGTGGTGATAAGCATAGGTGATGTTGTCCGCCCGAAGGGTCATGCCTGCCTCCCGAATCCGCGTCGCTGAAGCAGCCACAAGAATATCGGTGTGCCCACCAGTGCAGTCAATATGCCAACGGGAATTTCCGCCGGGGATGCAAGCGTTCTGGCCAGCGTGTCTGCGACGACCAGTAAAATTGCACCACCCAACGCCGAGGCCGGCACCAGCCCGCGATGGTCAGCTCCGATCACCAGACGAAGTAGGTGGGGAACAATCAGCCCGACGAAGCCTATCACTCCTGTCAGGCTTACCGCCACCGAAGTAGTCACCGCCACCACAGCCAGCAGCGCATACTGAAGACGACGAATGTTCACGCCAACATCCCGGGCAGAGCGTTCGCCAAGCAGGGCGGCGTTCATCGCCGGCGCAAGCAGCGTCAAAACTACCAGGCACGCCGCGCAGAGGGGCATCATCATCAGGGCATCTCGCCAGGTCGCCTGCCACAGCCCGCCCATAAGCCAGAACACCAGTGATTGCAGCCGCTCGCCCGCAAGGTACAAAGCCCCTGCCGTCAGTGCCGAGCAGAACGCGCTGATGGCGATTCCCGCCAACAACAGGGACGCGCCGAAGTGTCGCCCACGTCTGGCAAGCATAAACACCATGCCCGCAACAAGCAGGCCAGTGGCGATGCTGAACGCGGGAACTGCCGAAAAGCCTATCACCTTGCCAACCAGAAGCATACCAACGACCGCGCCGACGGCTGCCCCGTTAGAAACGCCAACAACATATGGGCTTGCAAGCGGATTGCGAAACAGCGTCTGTGCCGCAAGCCCGGCCATGCCCATCGACGCCCCGACCGCGAGCGCCATAATCACTCGCGGCAGACGGGTCGTCAGTAGAATCCTGCTGCCGGGGTCATTGGGAACCTCGCCTCGCACTGCATCGACGAGCCGGTGCAGCACGTCGCCCGGAGACATCGACACGCTGCCGACCATCATCGCCCCCAGCCCAGCCGAGGCGGCGACCACTAGCAATGCGGGCAGTATCAATCGTGCACTGACAAAGCGTGGTTCACATGACATACATCGCCTCAGGCAATCTGTCGAACGGCAAAACGGTCGTCACGGGATGACAGATCCAGCGCCTGCTCGCTGCTCAGACGCGAACTGGCGACGTTGGTTAGGTGTTTTCGGCAGGCGCCCACGGCCTCGGACATCTGGTCGTCTGTCGGACGCGAGTAGGGCTGACCGGGCACGGGAATGTATCCCATGATATGGAATGGAATATCCGCGCTGAGCGTCGATAGCCACTGGGCGATGGCTTCGACCTGGTCGATATCAACCAGGCCCGGCACAAAGACAACGTTCGCCTTCATCTCGAGCCCGGCGTCAACCGCCTTTGCGAAATTGTCGAAGATCGCCTGTTTGGGTCTTCCGGTGTATTGCTGATGAATCTTTTCGTCCCATGCTTTGATACCGACGTTGGCCCCGTCGAGGTGTTCCATCGGCAACTTGCTGCCATTGGTGTGCCCAAGATACGTCTTTGCGTTGAGGGCTGTCTTTGCGAAGTCGAGCATGGTTGGAAGCTCGGTGGCGACTGTGGGTTCGCCACCCATGAAAAACACCTTGTCGAGTGAAACCGATTCAAGGGCCTGCTGCATTTGCTCGACCGTCAAAAAACGCTCGGGCTTTGGGTGAGAATGTCCCGGCAGGCCGTCGGGGCCGCTGCGAAGCTTGTAACTGCAAACCGGGCATCGGAAC
>CAZWAT010000279.1:0-2754 GCA_964632015.1 uncultured Planctomycetaceae bacterium | reverse complement strand
ATCCAGGCCGTCGACATGTGCGGCGGTAGCGACCCTGATGTTGAAGCTCATCACCCTAAACGACATATCCATGTCAGCTTTCCGCGCATCAATCATGGCGTTTTGTATCCACTCGCATTCTTCAGACTATCCGGGCCTGGGATCTTCTTCGCCGCCGAATCATGATGACAGCACACGCGCCGCAGATGGCCCAGGTCGCCGGTTCGGGAACCACGAAAGGCATGACAGCGTCATAGCTCGATCCGAAACGTAGCTCATCGAACAGGAACGGGTCGCTGTCCCAGTTTTGCCTGCTCTGGAAGAACTGAAGGTGATTGAACGAATAATCCGCCTGCAGGTCCATAAGGGCGGCATCTGCATTCATCGTATCGGGGCTTTGGTCGAGCAACGGGTTGAGCCACATCCAGATATTCGTCAGGCTCTGTGAATGATCAGGGTCCGCGAAGTCTATCATAATAAGCACGAACGCTTCGCTGTCCCACGTGAGATCAGAATAAGAAGTCTGGCCTCCATCGCTGGATGCCGACTGTATGGCCCAGTATCCGTTGAATCCGCCAATTCTCAACCTGCGGTTGCTGGATGATGTGGCGTTTCCATGCCCAAGCTCAAGCAGGCAATTGCTCGCGTCGCTGGGACGGGCGACATAACTCAGCCACATCGTTCCACCATCTGAACCAAGCATGGGATCGTCGTCTGTCTCGGTCAGCCAACGGGTTGCCCGCGTATTGGTTGCACTGTTGGGTGCAGCAAGGCTCACGTGATTGCCTCGCGTCTCGAGCTGGTTGCCTTTTGCATCGACGTACGAAAGCGATCCTTCAGCGACAACTGCATGATCGTACTGCCAACTCCGCCGCACAGACGTGCCTCCATACGGCCACTTTATTCCGCCGGATTGCCCCTCGATGGACTGACCCGCATCATAGCTGAACGAATCATATGCGACAAGGTTAGCATGTACGGCGCCGCGTCCAAGAACATACGAATCGGTGGCGTAGCTCTGAATCCAATCGTTCAGCAGCCCGCTGCGGGTATATCCTCCACCGGTGACATATTCGCCATAGGTCTTTCCGCTTACAGTCCATGCCGTGGTAAGAACGCCGGCGATGGCGTATTCTCCGTCAACGTCGAACAACAACCCGCCGCCGCTGTCTCCGTTGCAAAAGCCTGCTTCGAGGTGCGCTGCGCCGCTTGATGGCGAACGAAAGCGGGTGAGGACCTCGGTGTCAGACCAACCGATGGATGAGGCGTTGGCGAACACATATGTCTGCCCGGCTCGCCGCGCACCCGAGGTGCCGCTGATCTGGCCCGTCAGACCAGTGCCCGTCTGGCCTGCGCCCAGTATTACGGCGTCTCTACCGTGGTCTATTCCGAAATCGAGATTGTATAGTTTGACCGGATCTATTGAGGCGACGGGGATCTCCAGCCTTGCAAGCCCGAAATCAAGAGTCGGGTGACTAACCGTTTCGACTACCTTGAAATTACCAGCAGACGTGCGGAAGGTGGTTACTCCGCTCAAAACGTGCTTGGCGGTAAGAACCCAAGTGGGCGAGATAAGTGTTCCGCTTCCTACGTATGCACCAGTCAAAGCCCCGCCGACGCCAAGCTCATTGGCGAAATCACGATAGAGCTGATCGTCTCGATCATGACGAATGGTCATTGCCAGACAGGGCGAAACACCAAAGGCCAAGGCAACTAACGTGAGCACAACCGATTTGACATGTCCGACTGGTATCATACTTCTCCTCTCTTCGGAGTATCCTCTCTTGAACCCAGGTGAGCATAATCCTTACCCGCTCCCATCAAACTGCGACGAGAGCGGGCAAGGTACTGCAAGACTGCACTAGACAGTCCAAAAAACCCTGATTACACGCGGCCTGCTTTGCGTCTCTTGAAGACGATCGCAACTGCACCCATTCCAAGCAGACTCATGAGGGTCGGCTCTGGAATTGGCGTCACCGCATCAAACGTCGTTCCGATTCGCAGCTCGTCGACATTGAATGTGCTCGATCCAAAATTCTGACGTGCATGCATGAAGTAAACTGCGTCGAACGTGTGATCGCCGGTGAGACCCTCGAGTTTGGCGTCGGCGGTGGCGATATCCGGGGCTTCATCAAGATCAGCATCGAGCCACATGTAGACGTTCGTGCCGGCAGAGGGGTTTTCGGGGTCGGGGAACTCCATCATGATCATGACGAATGCGGCAGTGTCCCAGGTGACGTCTGTATCGGATATCGTTCCATCACGTTGCGACCTCAGCGACCACACACCGTCAAACCCGCCGATTCGCAGGGTGACGTTTCCACTGGAGGTCGGATTGTTTTTGCCCAGGTCGAGTATGGTATTGCTCGTTGAACCTGTGGCATCGGCGATATAGCTCAGCCACAGATGCCCGCCCGCGGACCCGAGATTGGGCGATTCTTCGGTCGGGGTGATATATCGCACCGCCCTGCCATGGGTTGATGAATTGGTTGCAGCGACAACTGCCTGGTTTCCGCTGACCTCCAGACTATTGCCCTTGCTGTCTGTGTATGACAGCGATGACTCTGCGACCGTGGATGTATCATAACTCCAACTCCGGCGAAGCGAGGTTGAGCCGTCTCCGTCTACCGGCCATCCAAAGCCGCCACTGTTACCGCGGAGAAGCTCATCGGGGGTGTAGTCGAACCCTTCGTAAACAAGCAATTCCGCGCTGGCTGTGACAGGCGCTAACATTAGTCCGACAATTACAGCCACAATTGCCACTCGTGCACCGAT
>CAZWAT010000278.1:0-2769 GCA_964632015.1 uncultured Planctomycetaceae bacterium | reverse complement strand
GTCTCGATTAACATTGGTTGCGACATGGTTTTATTTATCGTCCATCAAGGGTTAACGGTTTCATATAATCATAAGAGCGCCCCGCCAAGTGCCGATAACTATTACGGTGAGGAACATCGGTGGTGCAAAATGACTTCGGGAAGAATCCTGCTGGTAGATCCTGACGAGTCCCGTCGCGACCAATATCATCACGCGCTCGAACGCGCCGGTCATACCGTAAGTGCTGTAGGCACTGAGGTTTTGACGCGTCTTCGGCTTTCTGCGGCGAGATACGACGTGGCGGTTGTTGTTCAGGACCATTGCCTGGACCTGCTGCGGCACACGCGCGAAAATCATCCGCGGGTGCTGACGGTGGTCGTCGAGCCGGAGGGCTCGCCTGAGTCTGCGGTCGGCGCCATGAAACTTGGCGCTGCTGATTATATCTCCCAATCAATCGCCCCCTCCGCCTTGTGCACATCTGTGAAACGCGTCCTGGAGAATCGCCAGGCTTCGGACGATCAACGCCCCGATGCAATACAGACGCCCGACAATGGGCTTAAAGGCATCATCACGCAGGACAGACAGATGTTGGGCGTCATCAGCATGGTTAAGACAATCGCCGACACGCCGGCGACTGTTCTCATTTCCGGCCCCAGCGGAACGGGCAAGAGCATGATTGGCAGGGCAATCCACGCCGCCTCGGCACGAAGAGACAAACCGTTCGTCGAGGTCTCGTGCGGCGCGCTGAGTGACACTCTGCTTGAAAGTGAGTTATTTGGCCATGTCAAGGGCGCCTTCACCGGGGCGACCAGCGACAAACCCGGGCGATTTATCGCTGCCGATGGGGGGACGATCTTTCTGGATGAAATCGCCTCGGCTTCGCCAAATCTTCAGGTGCGTCTGTTACGGGTGCTTCAGGACCGCGTGCTAGAACCGGTTGGAAGCCACAAAAGCGCCACTGTCGATGTGCGGGTGATTCTTGCCAGTCATATCGACCTTGCCCGCGAGGTGAAGCTCGGAAGGTTCCGCCAAGATCTGTTCTATCGGGTCAACGTGGTTAATGTCACACTGCCCGCACTTAAGGAAAGGCCTGTCGACATCGAGCCGCTGGCGGGGCATTTCCTTGCTCGTCACGCAGAGGAGATGAATCGCCGCATCGAGGGTTTTGCCCCCGATGCTCTTGCATGCATGCGCCGGTACGACTGGCCGGGAAACGTCAGGGAGTTGGACAACTGTGTTCAGCGGGCGGTGGTGTTGTGCAAAGACCGCCTGATCGGCGCCGCCGATTTGCCCGCCAATATCGTTCAGGACGCACGCCCCGGCTCAGCCGAGGTGAGTGTTCTGGCGGAAGGAAAAACCCTCAAACAGGCGGTGAAGGATTACGAGCGGTCGCTTATCATGCGGGCCATTGACAAATGCGGGGGCAACAGGCTTCAGGCTTCGAAGCTGCTGGGCATTGATCGCGCGACGCTTTACAAGAAGCTTCGCTAATTTGTCAGTTTGTTGTACGCACTGCGTTATCCATCTGGCGGAAATGCTCGACAATCACATCCATCGCGGGTTTGCCCGCCGGTATATACCCGGTATAGTCTTGACTGGTGGGATCGCCAGGATTTTGCCCGGGATCATATTTCCATTCCCAGATGATGGTTCCCGCCACAGCGGTCTGCGCGTTCCATGTCTCGAAGAAGGCCCTGAAACATTCCGCCTGCAGCTTGGGGTCTGGTTGGTTGGGTGAGCGGGTGTAATCCCAGGGGTACTTGGCGCAGGTTGCCTGGTTGGGCCAGCCTACCTCGGTAAAAAGGATGGGGCGTTGCACCGTCGCTTGCCATGTGAGAATTCTCTGTTTGATCGGCTTCCATGCCTCCATGATCGTTTTGAATGTAGTCTCGTCGGAACCTGACAGGTCGTGGTACGTTGTCATGCCGATCATGTCCAGGTCGTCCCAGAATCCCACCGACCGGAAGTGATCCCAGTTCGCCGAGTAGCTCAATCTTCCCGTAAAGACCTTTCGCACCTGGGCGATGAGGGATCGCCAGCGGTCGGTCTGGTTTTCCATCAGCACAAGCTCCGACCCGATGATGAGCACATCGGCTCCGGCTTGCTCTCCAAGCCGGGCGTAGTGAAGGATGTAATCGGCGTAGCTGGTCCACCAGCCATCGGGGTTGTCCGGCCTGATCTTGCCGCGCCACTCGCCCACGCGGGGATTGTCAAGCAGGATGATGGGCATGAGCATGACCTTGAGCCCTTTGTCGCGTGCATGACGGATTATCTGTGAGATTCTGGCGGGTGGGGGACTTTTCCGCACGTCGATGAAAATGCTGGCTGAGGAGGCGTTTTCCTGTAATCCAATTGGCACGATGAGAACGCTGTTGGCGCCGGTGTCAGCCAGTTCGTCTATGACCTGCTCATAGGGATGCGCTGGGGCCGCTTTATGAAGGGTTATCGCGAATCCCTTGTAATCCTCCTGCAGGTCCATCCTGCTTGCTGGCGTTTTCGCCCCGCCGGCGAATGTGTTGGCGAGGGGCTGAGACGTGGACCCGTGGCTGTCAAAAGCCTTGAGTGTCAGAGCAACTGCAACAACCAGCATCAGGGCGCAGAAAACAATAATCCGCTCCACCTTCATTTCAAGTCCATCCCGGAATCTCGTTGCATTTCAGGCAGTATCCTTGTGAAGTACCAGATGGGGTATTATAATCAAGATAGACATTTCTTCGAGAATGCTTACGGAAAACAGGAGACATCTCATGACCGATCAGGAAGAAATCATTCCGCTGGATAACGAAGAAC
>CAZWAT010000277.1:0-2784 GCA_964632015.1 uncultured Planctomycetaceae bacterium | reverse complement strand
CAACGTGCTGGAATGGATTGACTCACCGTGGACGGACGCCTCGGGCACCGATTGGACCCGTCGGATGATTCGCGGCGGAGCCTTCACCAGCAGTGGTGAGTACAGCCTGGCTGCCTCCTTCCGCACCGATGTGTCCATGACCGGAGAATACGCTCATCTTGGCTTTCGCATCGCGGCCGTTCCGGAACCAGGCTCCCTTGGCCTGTTGACAGTGGCTGGGGTTTCCTTGTTGGTGAGACAGCGAAGGAGCCGCATCGGCGGTTAAGGCAATCGGGTGACTTCTGCTTTCCGCATGCAAATGTCTCTCGAACAGTTTGTTGCTCGCCTTGTCGAATGCGGTCGTGAAGCCGACGACTGACGCAGTGTTCAGGTAACCGTCGGCTTCGTCAAGCTCGGCAGGGACGTATCGCTTGCTTATCATCCTGCCTGCGCCATCATAGCCCAGACGATCGGATGATGCGTCGCCCCAGGATGGTTTCTGCACGCCCGGCTGGACGCTGGAGCCAGTGCGGGCGTTGTTCAGGAATGTGCATGCAAGTCCATTAACGAGAAGCACTTCCGCAACTCGTCCGGGGCCAGAGTACTGCCATTGGGCTATGTTCGAGCCCCCGGCGGAGGCGTCTGTGATGGCGGCTTGTCGATACAGGGTGTCGTGCAGGTAGCCTAGGCGTACTGCTCGCGCCCGCAGTGGTCACACGTGTAGACGTGACCGCCAAGGATGCTCGTACGGCAGTTTTGAATATCCTCGATAGCCCCGTGGTGACTAGGCAGGATGCCCCGGCCAAACTTCTGGAGGTACTCCCCGCCGCACCGGCGGAAGATGTCGGCAAGGGGATGGGCCGCAATGCTGCCGCTGGAAGGGGGGCTTGCGTAATCCCTATATTATAACCTGCCCCTAGTACATTTTGTGGCACTCGAAAGTTTAATATGTCAAAGCCCCCCCGCCCTCCGCAAACTGGCCCGTGACCCTATTGGAGATGAACATGATTGTGAGAAACGATTTCCGGGGGCAGCGGCGGGATTGTAGGCGTCGGGTCAAGAACAGAAAACCGGCCCCAGAGCGGCTGACGGAAGCCCATGTGCCTGGGTTGCTTTGCGCTGACCATGCCCACCGCCAGGTGTGCGCGCAGTGGTTCCCTGGAAATATCATGCCCTGGATCGCCAATATGGCACATTTGCATCGCAGGAGGTCAAAAAGGGCGGATTTGCGGCATAGCACAGAGGTTGTGCAGGCGTTTGGAAGGCGACCATAACGGCCGGTTGTGACAAATACACACCATTAGTTATAGAAGAAAAAAAAGTGTGTGTCCCATTCCCGACACCCTCTTGAGGGTCGGGTCTCGTTTTGGTGATGTGCTGATTGGGGTAGTCAGAGTAGTAGTGGCTGGCAGCGACATACGGTTTCAGCCAGGCAGGTGCACGGAAGTTAGGGTTGAGCAGGTATGTGCGGCAACGTCCTGGTCCGCAGCCCTTCATCGGTGCAGAATAATCGCGAACAAGCACGGCAATCTTGTATGGGCCGGCCTGACCAACCACCCCGCGATCTTTGTGTACTGTCAGCCTGCGCATGATGATGGCGATCTTGCTTCTGTTGATTGGAATTCCAAGATACCGCACTCCCTTTTCAATTGATGTGACAGGTACTTCACCTGTTTCCCCAGATACGATATTCTTCATCAACCAGCACGCGACTGCCGCAACCTGCTTGGTATTCAATCGGTAATGATCCAATTCAGTGCGCGTGAATGCATGCGCCAGACGCTTCTGCATGCCGGTCATATCCTGGGGGTCCAGGAACCAGAGTCTCTTGCCTTCTGCCGCTGGTGCTTCTGCCTGTTGCGAGATCTGTTTAGCTACTCTGTTAGTCCTGCGTGAAGCTTGTCCTGTGCCCCGGGCCGACGGATCGTAAGTGCGTTCAGCATAGGCAACGCAGCGTCTGATTGTGTCTCTCCTCCGCTTCTCCTCTGCCCATGTATCACCAGTAGCCAGCCCAGTCCGCATGTAGATGTCATACGCGACATCACAGGCCGCTTCAGTTTCACCGTTGCATTCCCGCAACCCCTTCCGTGCGGCAGCTCCCATTGCGGCAAAGCAATCCGACCCTTCAAGAGCATCATCATCGACCGTGTGAACTTCTGAATCGTGGTCATGGTCGTCATGACCAAGTTCACTCACTGAGGAGGTGCGGGAACATGCTCGAATCGTCTGCTGCTGCTCCATGATTTCCAGTAGCTTGCGACCATCAAGCCTGCCATGCCCCGGTTTGGCCTTTTTCGCCAAGGCAATGGCAAGTGCATCACGGAACGCCGCCAGGTTATTGGGCCGATCTCCTGACAGACAGGCGAAGCAGGGGGCAGTGATTGTATTGCCGCGGTGAGTGGTGTATTCCTCTAGACCAACGTCATAGTCCGTAAATTCAGCCCAAGGATTTGGCCGATTATTAGTCCAAGGCTCTGTTTGCGCCCCGATCGGGATTCCATAGAAGGCTTTCGCGCGTTCATATTCCTCGCCTTGCGTCAGTTCCACCAAACGCTCGGGGAAATCGGCTTCGTCAGAATCAACCAGCTTAATGTGCAACGAGTCCAACTGCAGGCCGGTAATGACTGTGTTGGGTAGGGCGTCGGCAGTGAAATGGCCAGGGAGTCCAGGGATTTCGCTGACCGCATTCTGCATGATAGCCTGTTTGAACTTGTGAAACTCTCTCTTTGGAATGAGCAGACCTTCAGCCAACTCTATCTTGACGCACTTGCTCATTGATGGGCTTTGGGCTCTAAGTCTGTCATA
>CAZWAT010000276.1:0-2823 GCA_964632015.1 uncultured Planctomycetaceae bacterium | reverse complement strand
TCTCCACCCCAGCCGTCGGCGATGACCATGCCATTGTTCTCAAGATATCCGGTCAGTTGGACGTTCCCGAACCCCTGCACGATACCTTTTGTGCGAGATCCGCCGCTATTGACAATCATGAATCCATCACCAGTGATGGTACCAGTCTGGCCGGCATCGTTGCCCATTTTCACGTGGCCTTGGCCGGCGTTGGTGGAATTGCCGGACCCTACATAAATACCGTTGGATGCATCAATTGTCCCGCCAGTCATGTTGTAATAGGCGACGTCGGTGTTCTCGCCATGCTGATCGGCGTCATTGAATCTCCCGACATGCAGAGACCTTGCGTTGAACACGCCACCTGACTGGTTGAAAATCGCCTTTCCGAACAGCCCCAGGTAAGCATTGCTGTTGACGTTCAAAGTCCCACCGGCAAGATCGTAAGTCGCCAATGCCGATCCACTGGTGGAGGGAGTATCGTATTTCAGATAAAGCGTATCAGCAGTCACAGTTCCCCCGTTATGAGAGACGTTGGCCCAGTATTGAGCATGCTTCGCAACGTAGAATGTTCCGATATTCAGATCGGCCCCCTCGACAACCCTGAGGCTTGCCCCTGGAGAAGTGATCCCAAGCCACACGAACGTGAGCAGATCCTGCGGGCCGCTGATCTCGGCTGACCTTCCGCCCCCAATATAGACGCGATCCTCCTCGGCAGGAACACCATCCTCATCCCAGCTTGCAGGATCGTGCCAATCGGCGTACTCCTCGTTCGTCGTCCAGGTATACAGGGTCCACCCATACCCAGGGGCAGCCAGACCAGCCACCACCAGCACGAGTAACCCAAGCTTCAGTGTTTTCATAGCGTTTTCTCCTTTTGCTAACACTTGTTTCTTATCTATGCAGCACGTTCCGAGTGCGTAACAAGATGAACCATTGTGGATCCGTGGTATATGCTCTACTTCTGTTACTCCTCCACTGATGTGGCCCTATTGTAAATCGATAGTTGAATACTGCAAGCTTTTTTTCTATTTTCTTTGACATACGGGGTTGTTTAATGTACTCTACATCTACAATGGTTTGAATGGAGCATATGCGGTGGAAGCAAAGTATCTGGGCCTTGCCGAGGAATTAGAATCGAAGATCGACAGCCGGACCTGGAAGCACAGGTTGCCCGGCGTGGCGACGCTCAGCAGGGAGTTCGGCGTCAATACACGTACGGTTTCAAGAGCACTGAAGGTGCTTTCGCAGAAGGGTAAGATCGAGATCAGACCATCCAGCGGCGCCTATGTCCACCCCCGCCGACAGGGGCGAAGGTATGGCGCCATCGCCGTGCTGGGGCTGCTGCATTCGAACAAGACAACAGCGGAACTCGTCGCAATAGAAGAACAGGCCAAGGCGAAAAATTATCACGTCATTAACGTGGAACACTCCTGCGAGATATTCAAATCCAAGCCTGACATCCTGCTTGATCTTCCCGTAGACGGCTTTATCTTCACGAATTCGATAGTGACCAACGACATCGCCAACGATCTTAAGCGAAGGGGCATTCCGTTTATTTCGATCAACCGCATCTCGGATGTCGAAGGCATCAACTGGGTGGATTTTCACCATGAGAACGCCCACACCGAGATGCTCAATCACCTGTTAAGCCTCGGGCATCGCCGCATTGCATATGTTTCGTTTCAGGTAGGCAGGACCGAGCACGTTCGACGCACACGCGAGCTATATCAAAACGTCCTCTTGCCCAAGGGAGGATATGACCCCGCGCTACATGTAGATGACGGCGACACGAGTTACTACTTCGGCAGATATGGCGATCGCTACGCAAAGGTGTACGGCACGGAGAAGGCATCGATGCTCATGCGAAGGAACAGCCGACCCACCGCGGTGATCTGCGCCGGGCGTGACATAGCTCGCGGAGTAATGCACCGGGCGAAGAAGCTGGGACTGAGTGTTCCCGGCGACCTGTCGGTGGTGGCGACGGGCCAGAATCGTCGCAAGGCCGAACAGGAGAAATTCCTGACCATGATCACCGGGTCAATCTGCCACAAAGCACAACGCGCCACTGAACTGCTTATGCAGCTTATCGACTCCCCCGAAAGAGCTCCTGTACAGGAATTCATCGAATTACAAATCATCCATCGCTGCTCAACAGGTCCGTGCACATCTCAATGACAGGAGACACACAGATGGTGGGTCGTCATGCAGAAAAGCTTGGGTTCACCCTGATCGAGTTGCTCGTTGTCATAGCGATCATCTCTCTACTGGTCAGCATTCTACTGCCCTCTCTCCAGCAGGCGCGGGAGCTTGCGGTAAAGGCTTCTTGCCTGTCGCAGCTACGAAGCGTGGGCACCGCCATGCACATGTACGTGCAGGACAACGGCATCTTTCCGCCGTGTAATATCCCCATCGGAAAAGAAGACGCCACCCGCGAAAATGTCTGGTGGGCGCAGAGGCTTACCGAATATGCGGACGGGTATGTCATGGTCTGCCCCAGACATACCAGGCGAGAATCGGAAACCGAGGACAACTATTACGGGTTGTATACCGGAGGCACCGTCCGACCGAGGTATGGATTCAACCATCGCGCACTTGGTTGCGGCGGTTATACAAGCGGATATAGCTGTTTGTCGAAGAAACACACGGCGACACCAGAGAGCATCCTCATGCCCTCTATGCTCGTCGCGGTCAGCGATTGCAATGTCCCCTTCGGAAACCCACCAACGATCTATCCGAATAACTATGAGTGGGCCAGGAACAAATACTTTCTGCAAGGCGACATTCTTCACACCAACGGGGTAAACGTCGTGTTTGTCGACGGCCACGCTGAGTGGACCGACTTCG
>CAZWAT010000275.1:0-2824 GCA_964632015.1 uncultured Planctomycetaceae bacterium | reverse complement strand
GACCTACACGATTTGCCAGAAACACGCTGAACTGGATAGCGAAGGGTTCCTCGTGTCCTCTGGCAGTCTGGGGCTGCAATGAAAGCATTGTAAAATTATAAACGCTACACAAATTCAGCCAAGCCAAATCCCCAACAGAATTGTCCGCGCCCTGAAGCTGCAACTAAAAAAGTCGCACACATTGTCGCCAGCCAGTCCCGTCGCAGGCGAAACAAGGGGCATACACGACTTTTCAATATTCCTAAACACCTGTTATTCAACAGGTTGCAGGTTCCGCTGACGCATATCTTGTGCCCGCTGGATGAGTTCATCCTCCGCCTGTCGCTGGGCGTCCGGGTCTTCGGGCCAGTAGACTTTTTCGAGTTCGTAGTGCAGATACCTGCTGTCGCGGATCGTCCATGGCAACAGTTCCATCACAAGGTCGATGGGCGGTATCGCGTACAGTGGCGGGTTGATGTCGGCATTAGTGGTGAGTGTGTGATGATCCTGAAGGCGAAGTTTCACGTCGTAATCGCCGTACCATAGAAACGGCGTGGTGAGTGGCGTCCTGCCGACCTCGACACCGTTGAGCAACACCAGCGCGCCGGGCGGCTCGGAGGTGACTGTGATCTCACGTTCAAGACAGCCGCCAAGGAACAACATGCCTGCGATCAACATGAATACGCCGGTTCTCATGAGCAAGATAATTACCACCACAATCGCCCTAAGGCAAGCGATTCCTTTGACTTCGTTCGCCTTCGCATTTTGGACTTCTCGATCAGGGCCGGGCGATCAGGACTATTGTTTCGCCTCTCGCAGTTTTCGTGCCCACTCAAGATAGGCCCCGATCTGCTTTTCGTATCCCCTGGTGCTTGGCGTGTAATAGTCTTTTTCAACGCCAAGGTAGTCTTGGTCGGGGCTGATTCCACCGGGATAATCGTGGCTGTACTGATAGCCCTTTGCGTGTCCAAACTGCTCGGACATGCCTGGGTGCGGTGCGTTTCGCAGGTGTTTTGGTACCGGAAGCGTCCTGCTGTTCTTGACATCGTCCATCGCCGTCCACACCGCCATTGCTGATGCGTTGCTTTTTGGCGCGGTCGCCATGTAGACAGTCGCCTGTGCGAGGGTTAACTGGCACTCGGGCATTCCTACGCGTTCGGTGATCTCATACGCCGCAGCCGCTACGCTTATCGCGCGTGGGTCGGCGTTTCCGATATCCTCGCTCGAGAAGATGGCAATTCGCCTGGCGACAAATCGCGGGTCCTCCCCCGCCACCAGCATCCTTGCCAACCAATAGACTGCTGCGTCGGGGTCGCTGCCTCTCATCGACTTTATGAAGGCGCTGATGGCGTCGTAATGCTGCTCGCCTGCCAAGTCGTATTGAATCGCCTTTGCCTGAATGCTCTCCTGGGCCGCGGGCAGGTCGAAGTGAATCTGACCTTCCCCGCGCAACGCCTGGCTGAGGATGCCCACCTCAAGGGCAGTCAGCGCGCGACGCGCGTCGCCATCGCTTATCTTCGCCAGGTGCTCCAGCGCGTCGTCATCCGCCAGCACGTCGTACTTGCCCAACCCACGCTGGGCGTCCGTGAGCGCCCGATGCAGCAGCGCGACTATGTGTTCGTCCCTGAGAGGCTGAAACTGAAAAATCGTCGATCTGCTCAAAAGGGGCGAGTTGATCGAGAAAAACGGATTCTCCGTTGTCGCACCTATCAGGATTATCACGCCGTTCTCAACGTCGTTGAGCAGCACATCCTGCTGGGCGCGGTTGAACCTGTGAAGCTCGTCGATGAACAGCACCGTGCGTTTCTGGAAGTCCGCAAGCGCCTGACGAGCGGAGGTGATAATCTCCCTCACATCCTTCACGGACGCCCCGGCTGCGTTGAGCATGTGAAAATTGCAGTTGCAGTGACTCGCTATGACCTGCGCGAGCGTGGTTTTTCCCGTTCCCGGCGGACCATAGAAAACCAGGCTGCTGATCCGCTGGCTTTCAAGCATCCGCCTGAGCATTCGTCCAGGCCCGAGAAATTCCTCCTGCCCGAGTATCTCGTCGATATTGGTCGGGCGCATCCTGACCGCAAGCGGCGCGTTGGCGGCGATGGCTGCGTCCTGTGCTTCGGTAAAAAGATCCTTGCGCTTCATGTCGGTTGATTATACGACTTCGCGGGCCTGTGGGCATCAACACGATTTCTCGTGTCGACGAAAAACACTGGAATTCAAGAGCGTAATATAGTAGGTAACTCACCGACAGGCCGACTGGTAGGGTGTCCGAGCGGCTTAAGGAGCCGGTCTTGAAAACCGGTGTGCCCGAAAGGGTACCGTGGGTTCGAATCCCACCCCTACCGTTTCTCATTTCCCGAGCCATCACACCGGGCACGGTAGCGCTTTCATACGCCAGATTGCCTTTGCAAATTCAAGCCCACCTGCCGGAAGAACACGCCTATAGTTGCACGATAAATTTGCCGATTTAAGGTATTGACACCTGAACGAGTTAACTTATGCTGATATTTGCTTGACGCACTAAGTGAGCCTTACAAGGTGCGGCTCTGCAACACAAGGAGTGATTCGATGCGCTCGTTTCCCATTTTTATCGTGGGCTTATTGTGTACCATCCCGGCGTCGGCGGCAATTATCAACGTTGATGGCCTATTCGATGACGCCAACTTATACAACCAATCATGGACCCTTCAGGACGATGATGGCGAGTCGGGAATCTACCAACCTGGGCTTGACATTAACAAGGTGCTCTTCCAGAGGGATTCGAGTTTCTTCTATATAGCCCTGGAAGTCGCCCAAGGCCCCATCATCCGGTCAGGCGGGCTTAACAGCAGACCAAAATGTACAGAGT
>CAZWAT010000274.1:0-2826 GCA_964632015.1 uncultured Planctomycetaceae bacterium | reverse complement strand
TGGCGCTTCCGCTGACTCTTGACGCCCATGCCACCTTGGCTGAGCTGACTCCCCTGGTGGTGAACCAGCTTGAATCACTTTCTCCGTTCGGTCAGGGCAACCCTCCACCAAGATTCATGTTTTGCGGCTGCGAGGTCATGACGCCCCCCAAACGGATGGGACGAGGCGGACGGGCGGTTCAGTTTTTCGTGGGGCAGGATAAATCAAGCGTCAGAGTGGTCGGATTTTCCATGGGCGATCTTGCCGACAGTCTGCAAGTGGGTTCTCGCATCGATCTGGCGGCCCAGCCTGCTGTAAACCGTTTCAATGGCAACACCAGCCTGCAATTGGTTCTCGCGGACGTACAATTCTCATAGCTTCTTGAAGCGACATTTCCCTGAGCGACGCTACTTGAAAGTCTAGAGGCTGTTAGAATACATTGCATGATCTGGAGGTTTTGACACTCATGACCGGACGTCTATTCAGATTGATGGCGATGCTGATGCTCTCGCTGTCATGTGTTTCTTGCGGTGGGCCAGAAGACCATTTGCGGGATGGCAAGGTCAGGGTCTTTGTGACCGTGCCGCCTCAGGCTTACTTTGTCGAGCGTATTGGCGGCGAGCATGTTGATGTGAGCGTGTTGGTAGCACCGGGGCAGGAACCGCATTTCTTTGAGCCTCGACCCAGACAGATAACGGCGCTATCTCAGAGCGAGTTGTACTTTTGTGTTGGCATGCCGTTTGAGGATATTCTCATCAGCCGGCTTAAAGACCAGCGCCACCTGAAGATTGTAGATACCCGCCGTGGCATCGACCTGATGGAGCTGAATCACGACCATAACGGGCACGACGATGGCAACCTTGATCCCCATATCTGGATGTCACCAAGGCTTGCGGGGATCATGGCACGGACCATCCGCGATGAGCTCAAGCAGGCCGATCCCCATCATGCCGATATGTACGACGCCAATTACGCAGCACTCGCATCAGATCTCGAAGAGCTGGATGCTCACCTGCGGGAAGCATTGCGAGGTCTGGAAGGCAGGACGTTTTATGTCTTTCATCCGGCGTTCGGATACTTTGCTCGTGAGTACAATCTGAAGCAGAAAGCGGTTGAGGATTCCGGAAAATCGCCCGGCGCCAGGCAGCTTCAGCAGTTGATTGACCAGGCGAAGGCGGACGGTGTGCAAGTGGTGTTTGTTCAGCCCCAGTTTTCCAAGATTTCGGCCGACGCACTGGCAAGAGAGCTCAATGGTGCGGTAGTTCCTCTTGACCCACTTGCAAAGGACTACATCTCGAATATGCGTTTGATTACCCAACGAATTTCAGAAGCGCTGACGCCAGCCAGATAATAGTTTACACTGTGCTATATGACCAGTAGTGTCGCTGCCATTGAGATCGAGGACCTCGACTTTGCCTATGAAGGCCACGAGGTGCTGCATGATGTCAATGTACGAATTGACCGCGGGGAGATGGTTTCCATAGTCGGGCCAAATGGTGGCGGCAAGACGACGCTCATAAAACTCATGTTGGGTCTGCTCGAACCCACCCGCGGAACAGTGAGGGTATGTGGACATCCTCCTGCCCAAGTAAGGTCGATAATGGGATATGTTCCCCAGCACGCTCACTTTGATGCTCGCTTTCCCATCACGGTGCAGGATGTTGTGTTGATGGGGCGTTTGGGTAGATGTCGCTTGCTGGGTCGGTTCACAAGATCTGACAAGGCACATGCCACAGAAGCGCTGGAGGTCGTAGGTCTTGCGGATCAGGCGTCAAGTGGTTTCTCCGAACTCTCCGGTGGGCAGCGTCAACGTGTTCTGATTGCGCGAGCACTGGCGGGCGATCCTGAAATACTGTTGCTTGACGAGCCTACAAGCTCGTTGGATATCGCCGTGGAAACCCAGTTTCACGAACTGCTTGGAAGGCTCTCCCGCACTTTGACGGTAGTGCTTGTATCGCATGATATCGCTTTCGTATCAGGGGGAGTGGGCAAGGTGATATGCGTCCGTCGGACAGTGGCTGTGCACCCGACGACCGATCTGAGCGGGAAGCTCATTTCGGAACTTTACGGTAGGGATCTTCGGCTGATACGCCATGACCATGATTGCGGATTTCATCGAGAGCAAGAGACAAGAAATGGCAAGGAGGGGTGCGAATGATGGAATTCATCCACGCCGCCATGAACTCTTCGCTTGTTCAAAACGCGATATTGGCTGGGGTGCTGGCAAGTATCGCATGCGGGGTGGTAGGCTCATACGTTGTCGTGAGGCGGATAACATATCTTGCCGGCGGGATTGCTCATAGCGTGCTGGGTGGGATGGGGGTGGCGATGTATTTGCGAAGTGTTTATGGCTGGGATTGGCTCAGCCCGCTGCATGGGGCAATTGTTGCCGCACTGGGCGCCGCTCTTATCGTCGGTGTTGTGACGATGAAGTACAAGCAGCGTGAAGACACGATCATCAGTGCGATTTGGGCAACGGGAATGGCGGTGGGCGTGTTGTTCATGTCGCGGACGCCGGGATACCAGCAGGACCTGATGAGTTACCTGTTTGGGAATATCCTGATGGTTGCCCGAGGTCATCTCTGGCTGATTGTGGCGCTGGATGCTGTAATTGTGGTCGTATCGCTTGCACTTTACAAACACATTCAGGCGGTGTGTTTTGACGAGGAGTTCGCCAGAACCCGCGGTGTTGCGACGGGACGATATTACATGCTTCTGCTTTGTCTCACCGCCTTGACTGTGGTCCTGCTGGTGACCGTGGTGGGCGTTGTGATGGTAATAGCCTTGCTTGCGTTACCGGCTGCGATTGCCTCGCAGTTTGCGCGAAGGTTGTGGTCCATAATGCTG
>CAZWAT010000273.1:0-2884 GCA_964632015.1 uncultured Planctomycetaceae bacterium | reverse complement strand
CTGGCGCTCTACCAATTGAGCTACGCCCGCACAGCTTGAATGGGAGCGGGTGGATTCGAACCACCGAAGGCTGAGCCGGCAGATTTACAGTCTGCTCCCTTTGTCCACTCGGGCACACTCCCAGAACGAAGCACAATATAATATTACGGCGTGAGCGTCAAGGGCGGGCTTCAAAAAAGCGTCATTCGGAGAATGATCGTTGTGGGGTGTCGAATCCTCCCGTGTGCGACTTTTTTACTTGTAGCTTCAGGCAGCTTGTTTAGACGCAGTTGCCAAGCACAGTAGAGCAGTAGATTCGCCGTTTGCGTCGCTTCGCTCGCTCGGGCCAGGAGACCGGCCCCGAGGGCCTCAATTCTCCCACATGGGGTCAATTGTCTTTGACTATTTTCGAGTTATGTCGTATAAAGATCGGAATGTTCACTTTCGACCCGGACAGGTTGTTGACTAGTTCCGCGGTGAGGCGCAAGGCCCATGGTCGGCGTTTCGCGGTGTGGTTGGTCAAACTGCGCACATTGCCCGACGGCGTTTGCCGCTGAGGTTTAGCTGTTACGGGTTCATTCCTTTGAAGTCCTGCTCGAAACGGGCGGGTTTATCAATCCAATTTCCGCGGTGAGCGGGATCAATCTGGTGGAATTATGGCCAAGAAGCAGATAAGAAACGTCGCGATTATTGCACACGTGGACCACGGAAAGACCACGCTAGTCGACCAGTTGTTGCGTCAGAGCGGGCAGTTCAGGCCCAACGAGTTGAAGGGCGATTGCATTCTCGATTCGAACCCACTCGAACGTGAGCGGGGTATTACGATTCTGTCGAAAAACTGTGCGATTCGCTATCATGATCTCGAAGGTAACGAGTACCACATCAACATCGTTGACACCCCCGGTCACGCCGATTTTTCGGGCGAGGTCGAGCGGGTCCTCAAGATGGCTGACGGCGTGTTGCTTCTGGTCGACTCGGTTGACGGAACCATGCCCCAGACTCGATATGTATTGAGCAAGGCCCTTGCCAACGGGCTCAAACCTATCGTGGTCATCAACAAGATGGATCGCCCCGAGTGCAGACCCGACGGCGTGCTTAACGAGGTGTTCGACCTGCTAGTGGATCTTGGCGCGGACGATCACGCGCTTGATTTTCCCGTGATTTACGCCAGCGGCAAGGATGGGTGGGCTTCGCGTGAGCCGCTCACGTCAACGCCGGCGGACGGTGGCGATGTGCGGGCGCTGTTCGAGGCGATTATCGAGCATGTTCCCGCGCCGAACTTCGACGCCAACGGGCCTTTGCAGGTGCTGATCACCAGTATCGACTACAACGAATACGTTGGTAGAATCGGCATAGGGCGGGTGTTTTCGGGCACGCTTAAAAGCGGGCAGGCTATCGTGAATATCGACCGCTTCGGTAATAGGTCTTCGCAGCGCGCGTCGGGGTTGTGGCAGTTCGATGGTCTGGGCAGGCGGGAGGTCGACCAAATCGACGTTGGCGACATCTGCGCAGTGGTGGGGCTTGAACGGGTTGATATTGGCGACACCCTTGCCGATCCGGCAAATCCCAAGGCGCTGCCTCCTGTTTCAGTTGACGAACCCACGCTGCACATGACGTTCCGTATCAACGACGGCCCGTTTGTGGGCAAGGACGGAAAGTACGTCACAAGCAGACATCTTCGCGAAAGGCTGACCAAGGAGCTTCAGTCCAACGTGGCGCTGAAGGTTTCTGGTGGCGAAGGTGCCGACGAGTTCGACGTTGCCGGCAGGGGGCTGCTGCACCTGGGCATCCTGATCGAGAACATGCGAAGAGAAGGGTTCGAGCTGTGCGTGGGCAAGCCGACCGTCATCTTCAAGGCGCAGGAAGGCAAGCGGATGGAGCCCATCGAGGATCTATCGGTGGACGTTCCCAGCGACAGTATGGGACCGGTGATGCAGCTTCTTGGCGACCGCAAGGCGGAGCTTGTGAAGATGGAGACCCGCGGCAGCCACAGCCACATGGAGTTCAAGGTTCCCTCGCGGGGGTTGATAGGACTGCGAAGCAGAATCCTCACCGCGACACAAGGCGAGGCGATCATACATCATACCTTCGCGGAATATGGCGAATACTGCGGGCCGATAGGCGGACGCGCCAACGGCGTGATGGTCGCCACCGAGACGGGGCAGGTCACCGGTTATGCGCTCGACCAGCTTGCGGATCGCGGCTCGATGTTCGTCAAGCCTGGTGACAACATTTATCTCGGGCAGATCGTCGGCGAGCATTGCAAAGACAAAGACATCCCCGTGAACGTGGTCAAGACAAAGAAGCTCACCAACATGCGGTCCAGCAACAAGGATTCCACGGTGACTCTCAAGGCGGCGCGGCAGATGTCGCTGGAGGCGGCGCTTGAGTATATCGAGAATGATGAACTTGTCGAAATCACCCCGACGAGCATCAGATTGCGAAAGCGTCTGTTGACCGAGAATGACAGAAAGCGGGCTGCGCGAAAGATGGCGTCGGTATAGTAGTCACTGTCAGCTCCGCGGGTTGCCAATCTCCAGCCGCTTGACGTCCAGTGGTTCAAGATTGGTGTAAGGTTGACGCGATCTGTTGTCGTTCCACCAGGTGCGAAGCGATTGCAGGGCGGATTCTCTCTGGCGGGGGGTGTCGAAACCTCCCGACATCAGCGGGCTCATGAAGCGCATTCCCATGCGTTGCTCGTCGAGTCCCGCGAGCCTGGCGATGGTGAATATCGCGTAATCGCAGTGGGCGAGAGTTGTTCCCGCCTCGGTAGTAAAGAACACCACCACCCGTCCTGGCTGGTCGATCAACGTGGGGATCAGCCTCTTTTGACCAGATGCGACCAGTGCGGGCGCCAACAACGGCCCGCGGAAAGGTGACGCGCCGTTCTGTCGAATCATCGCCA
>CAZWAT010000272.1:0-2924 GCA_964632015.1 uncultured Planctomycetaceae bacterium | reverse complement strand
ATGTGGGCAAACAACCCGGCGGAATCCTCTTCGGGCGTGAGTTTTCGCCCCACTTCACCAAGTTCCTCCAGCACGTCATCCAAGTTCTGCACAAGGATCGCCCCGTTGCGAATCAACTCGTTAGTGCCCTGGCTGGTGGCGTTGTCGACCCGTCCGGGAACCGCCATAACGCACCTACCCTGCTCGGCTGCCACTCTCGCGGTGATAAGCGAGCCGCTGCGTCTGGCGGCCTCGATCACCACCAGCCCAAGCGAAAGACCTGATATTATGCGGTTTCTGGTTGGAAAGTTTCCCGCGAGCACAGCCGTTCTCATCGGCAGTTCCGAAATAAGCGCACCGCGCCTTGATTCGACAATCTGGTCAAAGAGCTTGCGGTTTTCCTTGGGGTACACATGCGCCAGCCCGCATCCCATCACCACCAGTGTCCTGCCTTGCGCCGCCATCGCCCCTCGGTGGGCGAAGGTGTCTATCCCGCGAGCACCGCCTGACACTATGGTGAAACCCGCACCAGCGAGAAGGTTACCAAACCTCTGGGCTTGTTCCAATCCGTAGTGCGTGCAACGACGCGCCCCGACAACGCCCAACGCGACAGCGTCGGCGGGGCCCAACTCTCCGCGGACATACAATACCGGAGGATGATCATATATCGTTTTAAGACCAGAAGGATATTCATCATCCTGAGCACAGATAATCTTCACGCCTAGTTTGGCGGCTATCTCGACTTCTTCTCGCACCTGGTCGGGCGACACATCCTCTATCGCCTTCCTCGCCTTCGGGCCTATACCGTCAACCTGCGTCCAGCGAGGGGTAGATTCGACAATCGCCCTGATGTCACCGAACGCATCCGCCAATCGACGGTACGTGACCGCCCCGATCCCGTGTGCGAGCCTGAGCTTCAAAAAAGCGTGCAGGACTTCTTCATCGACCATCACTACCCCTCATTGTTTGCGGTTCACCATGGATTTTTGCTGACGATGACACAACGGCCGCGGATGTCCTCCGGAATGCGATTGAGAACGCCCACCGCCTGTGCCTCGTCGTCGACAAGAACGAACAGCGCGCTGCCGCTGCCCGTCATGCGGACAGGTTCCTCAAGCATCATGCTGAGTCTGTCCCAGATGCTCGCCATCTCGGGGCATACTGACCGGGCGGCGTCAGCAAGCTGATTTACCAATCGCCCGCGCCATTCCGCGGGGGGGCCTGAAAGGAGACGCTGCGCAAGCTGTTCGCCCATCGGCTGGAGGTTGCTGTCAAACGCACGATAGACCGGGCCTGTCGGACAATGAGATTCATCAAGAAAAAGCACCGCGTAGAATCTGCGAACAGACGCCTCTTCGAGCGCCTCGCCCCGCCCGGTCATTCTGGCACAACACGGCCCCAGGAACAGCGGCACATCGCTGCCAAGTACCGCCCCCAGCGACATCAGCCTGTCACGTGGAACATCAAGCTGCCATAACCTGTTGAGGCCCCAAATGACCGCCGCCGCATCGGACGATCCACCACCAAGCCCCTTGCCCGGAGGGATGTTCTTCTTTAAACAAATGTCAGCGCCGTCGCCCACATCGAACGTCTTCGCCATCAGTTCGAATGCTCTCATTGCCAGGTTGTCGCGAACATCTCCGCATTCGAAACCCTCACAGGTGAGCGTAGTTTCACCAGATTTCGACGGCGTCAGATCAACCTGGTCGTATAGCGAAACCCGACAGACGATGGAGTCTATGGGATGGAAATTGTCCCGCCGGACAGGACCGACCAACAGGTTGAGATTGATCTTGGCAGGTGCGAAGATCCGTATTCCGCCGTCCGGCAGAGGGCGGAATCTCTCAGAAACAGGCTCAGATAGCATATTCATGTGCATGCATACTAGTTTGTGCGCGATAATGCGGCAAGGTAAATTTCGTCATCGGCTGGATCTTAAGCACATGCCCAGGCGAAACCTATAAACCATTTTGCCCTTGTCCGACGGCGCGAATGCTGTTGAGAATCTCGCTTACCACCCTGCTCTGGTCGAGCCCTGAGCAATCTACGGTAATCTGTGCCCACCTGCGATAGATAGATTGCCGCGACGCGTAAAGATCGGCAATGTCCTGACCAGGAGTCATCACAACACCGCGTGACTCGACCTGTTCGACACGTTTGAGCAATAGTCCCAGCGGTAGATCCAGGTGTACAACAATGCCGGCGTCGCGCAGATGTCGCATCGCGGCATCGCTGTAGACAACGCTTCCACCGGTGGCTATGACGCTGGCGCAGGCACGGATTTCGAGCACCGCCTGTTCTTCTATTCGCATGAACTCGTCAAGTCCCCTGCTGTCGATGATCTGCTGAAGCGTCATGCCCTCGCGTGCCTGCACCACCAGGTCGCTGTCGATGAAACTTCTGCACGTCACCTTTGAAAGCAGCACGCCGACAGTGCTCTTGCCTACGAAGGGCATGCCGATCAGCACAATATTGCGGTCACTTTGCATTCTTTTTGGTTCGCTTCCGAATGGGCTTGGTTGCGGGCTTGCCCGCCTTGGCGCGATGCTGCTTCTGCTTGCGAAGATAGACCTTTTCGCCCATCTGCTGCATTGCGTATGCCTCGATATGTGCGGCCGTGCGGAACTCGGCCTCATATCCGTAGTCGCCGTCACTGTTTTCGCAGCTTTCGTGGCCGTACTCTCGGCAGATGAGCGGGCGGTCTTTGTAGATCCGGCAGCGATTGTCCTCGCCAAGGTGCACGCAGGGCGTGGCTACCGCCATATACCACTTGCCCTCGTCAATATGAACAGTCACACCCTTGTGCATGAGGAACCACCGGATGTTCTCGTAATCCTCGATGTCTTCGGGCGTGTCTATCTCTAGACAGAAGTAACGGCAGCATTTTGCTCCCTCGACGTGACGCACCCAACACGGCCTGAACCCCTGGCGAGGGTTGCCGATGG
>CAZWAT010000271.1:0-2930 GCA_964632015.1 uncultured Planctomycetaceae bacterium | reverse complement strand
GTCGATTGAAGAGGCTGTGGTCCCATATATTCCGTTGAATCCCCCACAAGTTCCAGAACCAACCACAATGTTGCTGCTGGCAGCCGGGAGCATGGTGTTACTGAGACAACGAAAGAGAAGGTTTGCATAATGAAGACATTTGTCACAATGACTATCGTGTTATCGGTGAGTTGTGGTTTGGCGTATGCTGGTTCTTTCGCTACGGAAGTGGTCGACTACACGCCTGGAGCAAACGCCAATGCGAGTTACGATGATCCGACTACTGCGTTAGGCGAACCGACACGAATAACCGGCTCGGGAGAATGGCTCGGCGATGTCAGCCCGTTCAATCCCGCGTATATGACTGATCAGATAGTGTCAATCGGGGCTAGTGGATCATTGGACCTCAAGATGGGCGTCAGGGCGCATGACAACCCCCTCGACAATGACTGGGGCATCGATCTGCTGATTTTTACAAACTCGTTCTATGCAATGCAGGGCGATGGCACTGTCGGAGGTTTGTTCGGAATTACTCCGAAGGTGCAGGTCAGCCAGAACGGCGCCGACTGGTTTGAGGCTGATGTCGTAAGCACCTTTCCAACCATGGGCTTCTCTGACACCGTGGAGTTTGGTGGTGGAACCGACCCAACCGATTTCACCTGGCCGGTCGATCCGTCTTTCTCGCCAGTCGGTAAGACCCTCGCAGAGTTGCAGGAAGGTTACGACGGCAGTGGAGGCGGAGTTGGTGTTGACATTGCCTCGACAGGGCTTGAATGGGTCGAATATATCCGCATTTATCAAGATGCTGCAGATGAATCCGCTTTGGCAGTTGATGCAGTGTCGGTGGTTCCTGAACCTACCACTATTGCGATGCTGCTGATGGCCGGCACTGGACTGTCTCTGCGCAAAAGACGCAGTTAATGCAGCTCAACTGGCGGGAGGCGATAACATGCCTCCCGCCAATGCTGGAGAAAACATGTTGCATAAACGAGATGCATTTACATTGATAGAATTGTTGGTAGTGATAAGCATCATCACCATACTGACCACAGCCGCTCTGCCGAGTCTGGTCTCCGCCCGAAACCTTGCCCGCTCGGCGTATTGTCTTTCGAATCTGCGAGTGCAGGCATCCGCTGTGTCGATGTATCAGTCCGACCACGACGGCCTGTTCCCGATGTATCGCAGGACCAACTGGCCTATCCCTAAATGTACCACATACTTCTGGGGCTCTGATGACGATCCTGTAGATATGTCCCTTAGTTGGTATATGCAATATCTGCAAAACGATCTTCAGAGCCTCTGGTGCCCAGAGATGCCATGGGGAAGCTACACGCCGCAAGGTAGATATGTGGCGGAACCAACCACGACATACGGTTACAATGCCTTCTATCTGGATAAGACACTTGATGGTGAGAACCTCAAAAAAATCGAGGCTATCCCCCGGCCGGACCAATTGTTCGTATTCGTCGACGCCGCAATGTGTTGGTCGCCGGGCGGCGTTGCCATTTTCCAGACCAGCTCATATCTTGAGCCGGTTGAAGGCAATTTTGTGCAACAGCCTACAACTCACTTCCGCCATCGTGATCTGACAAACGCGTTGTGTGCCGACGGACATGCAGAATCGTTTGGGACCGAAGGTTGGAAGATCGACAACGAGCATAACCTCGGATTCGTAGGAACCAAAAATGATCCGCATTACGCTCAATAGTGTCGTCATCCTTCTGGTAATGTGGGTGGTGGTAGGGTGCTCGAACAGCAAGTACAAACACCGCAGGCTCACTGAGGACTCACGCCAGGGGAGGGCGATCGTGACTCTTGTGGAGTCTCTTCAGCACAGCGCCGATGATATCGAGCGGTACATCGCCGCTCATGGGGCAAGCAATTTGACTGCCTCGCAGGCCCAGGGGCTCGAATATGCCCTCAAGACCATCGCCGAAGCCGAGGATGTAGAAATCGCCGGTATGGACGCTTTCGGCAAGCGGATATACCGCGTCACGTTGATTCTCAAGCCCAAAGAAGCGACAATCGCAATGTTGCTGGTCGAGGCGGACGACAAAAGCCTCAAATGGGCCGGGGCCAATTGATGTCGGTCACCAGCCGGTAAATTGTGAACAAAAACACTCGAAATCTTCTGTTGGGAGCGTGTGCAGCCGGGCTTGTCATCGCCTCTGCCGTGTTTCTTTCGCCATCGACAAGCAACCCAGCCCCGGTTGGCGGAATTGTTTCACTGGCGCCAAGCGTCACGGAAATTCTCTTTGGACTGGGTGCGGGAGATCGCATCACCGGTGCCACGCCATACTGTAATTATCCGCCCGAGGCCCGCGACATCCCCCGAGTGGGCGATCTGGGCTCGCCGAATCTTGAGCTGCTGCTGTCGATGCAACCGGAGCTTGTAATCGCAGCCGAGTTCGAGCACAAGAACCACCCAGACATCCTTCGCCGAGCAGGTATCGAAGTTCTGATTGTGCCCATCTCGAACATGGACGATGTTTTTAACGCCATAGACGTGCTGGGAGAGATTGTTCACAAGACCTCAGAGGCCCGCGAACTGAGGCGCCAACTCGAAGATCAGCTCCAGCAGGCCCGTAATCTTTATCAGCATGTGCCCCCTGAGAATCGGCCCAGGGTTTATATCGAGGTAGCTCCCAGGCCGATAATGACGATCGGCAGAAGGTCGTTCGTGCATGATATCATCGAACTCGCCGGCGGTGTGAATGTTGCCGGAGACATAGACTCATCTTACCCCGTAGTCAGCCCCGAAATGGTCGTTCAGTGGAACCCGGATGTAATGCTCGTTGGAAGCATGACGCCACAAAGCGACGCTTCCGCGCTGTCAGGCAGGATCGGATGGAGCGGAATCAAGGCCCTGCGAACGGGCAGGGTTATCAACGATCTGTCGCCCGACCTGTATCTCAGACCCGGCCCGCGACTGGCGACGGGTGTGTTGGAAC
>CAZWAT010000270.1:0-2942 GCA_964632015.1 uncultured Planctomycetaceae bacterium | reverse complement strand
TAAGTCGTAACAAGGTAGCCGTAGGGGAACCTGCGGCTGGATCACCTCCTTTCTAGAGGATCATCTAGAACCGATTTCCAGAGTGATCTGGAACGGTTGGAGAGTCAGCGCTTTTACTCGTCCCTTCGGGGATAATCGCACGGCGACGTGCAGATAAGACGGCATCCTGTTTATTATTAAAGAGCACCGGACGGTCAAAAGCCTCCGGTGCTTTTTATTTTTATGCGCCCCCACCTTTGACCTGGGGCAATACGCCCACGCCGAAAGCCTCGATGAACCTTTCCTGTTGACGGTTGACGTTGTGCAGTATCGCCCGCGAGAAACCCATTCGCGCATCCTCAACCAACCAATCGACGTGCTCGGAAAGGTCGGCGGATATACGTATGTTGCGTTCGATGGTTTCCGCCGAGACCTCCTCTGCCGCCATATCGAACTGCTGGGGCGTGCGAAGCATCGCAAGCACTGAACTGTCGAAGCAGGGCGCACGCCATTGGTCAATCGCGCCGTCTAGCGCCTCTGACCTGTCAGGGGCGTATGAAAGCTGAACCTTCAGTATCATGGGTTTCGCCTCACCCCCACCGTCGCGAAAGGCATTGACTACCTCCCGCATCCGCGACCTCGGACCCGAAATCGTAATCAATCCATCCGCCCATTGTGCGACCCATCGGGCCGACTGTGCAGTAATCGCTGCGCCGAAGATCATCAGAGCACTTCCCGGACGTGTATATAAGGTTGCGCCCTCCACGCACACCCTCCCGTGATGGGTCACTGTCTCGCCCTTCCACAGTGCCCGTATGATGTCCACGCATTCCTTCAGTCGGTCCTGTCGCTCGTGCTTCACCGGCCAATGCCCGCCGGTTATGCCCTCGTTGAGCAACTGACCACTGCCAACCGCCAGGAAGAACCTCTGTGGAAACATTTCTTCCAGTGTCGAAGCCGCCTGCGCGATTATCGCCGGATTCCACCTCTGCCCCGGCGCGCAAACCACCCCCGCGGGCAGATTTGTCGCCGCCATTGCCGCACCAAGCCAAGCCCATGACAACCCGCTATTGCCTTGTTTGACGCTCCAGGGGTGAAAATGATCAGATGAAAGAAGCGACTCGAACCCCGCGTCCCTTCCCATGACTGCCAAATCAAGCAGGTGACTTGGGGCGAACTGCTCGTGAGAGGCGTGCAATCCTATCTTCATATTGTCCTCTTCGCCACTTAACCCTTGGAAATTGTACGCGCCGGCAGCACAGGGCAATGTCAGCGCTACAATCATCTAAAGACCTCGCCGATATCCGACGAAAGGGAAACACCATGAAACGTGTGCGAATTGTTCTTGAGGACAGTCCCCACAAGGTCACTAACGTCGAGGGCATACTCGAAGCGCTCGCATCACTCAGCGATTGCGCCGCCTCATGCAACGCGTGTGCCGACGCCTGCCTGGGCGAACAAAACATCGACAGGCTCAGGAAGTGCATCAGGCTAAACTTTGATTGCTCCTCGGCGTGCATAGAGACCGCAGGGCTGCTTTGCAGGCCCGGGATGTCAGACCAAACCTTCCTCGAAGCGCAGCTTCAGGCGTGCATAGCGATCTGCCAGGCGTGCGGCGACGAATGCCAGATGCACGCGAAATATCACGACCATTGCAAGGCGTGCGCCGAGGCCTGCTACAGTTGCATGAACGTTTGCCAGAGACTGCTACCCGAGGCAGCGTCGCTTGTCGCCTCGGCAGCTTGATGGCCGTAGAGTCATACAGGTCAACTTGCTGAACGTGATACACAATTTGTCGACTTGCCGAAATGGGTTCACACAGCCATGAGTGACGGCAGAGCTTGTAGTACCTGACGGCTGCCTTCTAAAGTCACTGAGATTTTCGGCGGAGCTGGCATTTCTGTATCTGGCTCAAAACCCCCCACTGTCGCGGCCCGTACTATAGGTGACACGCGATATATTCGAACGCTCGATTCCGCTTAACATGATTGTATTGACGCATCTGAGCGGAGGGGGTATCATCCTTGAATGTATTTCAGTGAGGAGTGTTAGATAATGGCAGGCGAGCTGACCGGCAAAACAATATTGCTGGTGGACGACGATAAAGATATTCTGGCGGCTATGCGAACGACGCTGTCTGAACTTGGTCCGGAGATTTTGACCGCATCTGATGGAAATGAAGCCGTCGACATGGCCCAGCAGCACGAGCCGGACCTTGTGGTGCTTGACCAGATGCTTCCGAAACGAAGCGGTTTCCTTGTGATGGAAAAACTTAGACGAGGTAGAAAGCCCAACGATCCACCCCGCGTGGTGATGATCACGGGCAACCAGGGCGCTAGGCATAAATCGTACGCACAGAGCCTTGGCGTTGATGTTTATCTAAACAAGCCCTTCCGTATGGACCGTCTTGTGGATTCGGTCAAAAAGTTAATTGGTTCCGCAGGGGAATCTGAGGCGAAAAATTAAATTGCCTCCTGGGCTATTGCCCGGTAGATTGTCGCGGATATAGAATAGCGTAAAGGTTAGAACGAATAGGATAAGCCCGCAGGCCCACAGGCCCGGGCAGGGAAACGTAGGGTAGTGAGCGTGACGACAGAGGCAAAACAGAAGATCGTGACTGAGCATCGGAGACATGAGTCTGATACCGGTTCGGCCGAAGTTCAGATTGCATTGCTTACATCAAGAATCAACCATCTCTCCGGGCATTTGCAGTCGCATGCCAAAGATCATGCGTCACGCCGGGGACTGCTGATGATGGTCGGTAAGCGCAACAGCCTGTTGAAGTATCTATCCAGGACAGCGCCCGAGCGTTATCGCGAGATTCTCGGCAAGCTTGGCCTCCGCAAGTAGTCGCCGCCAGGCCCACAATCCAACGCCAACCATCCCGGTCGTGCCGCATTTCGCGGCTGGGGCTCCTGTCCCTATGAGTCCTTCATGGCGTAACATGGCATGTCATCGATGTG
>CAZWAT010000269.1:0-2961 GCA_964632015.1 uncultured Planctomycetaceae bacterium | reverse complement strand
ACCTGATGAAGGTGTGCGTTGATGATTGCCCCGCGGTGCTTGATCACGTTGAGGAGCTTGCCGCCCGACGTGGATATTCCAAGATATTCGCCAAAATTCCCCAGCGGCTCAGGGATGACCTCCTTGGGCGGGGATACGTGCTGGAGGCAAGCGTTCCGGGGTTCTTCGCAGGCCGGGAGACGGGCGACTTCGTTTGCAAGTATCTTGACCCCGAACGAGCCATCGACACCCGCGCGCAGGAAGAGCGCAAGGTGCTGGATATAGCGATGGGGAAGAAGAATTCGCCCGCCAGACCCTTGCCCGCCGGTTTTCGAATTGATCGCTGCGGCGAGCGGCACATTGAGAAAATGGCAGCAATCTACGCCAAGGTGTTCAAGTCGTATCCGTTTCCCATAGACAGCCCCGAATACCTTCTTGAGACGATGCGGACGCACGTTGCATATTTCGGCTGCTGGGTCGGTTCTGATCTTGTCGCGCTAAGCTCCGCCGAGATGGACCACGACGCCTGCAATGCCGAGATGACCGATTTCGCAACGCTTGATGAGCACCGGGGGCTGGGTCTGGCGACATCGCTACTGGCGGAAATGGAAAAGACCATGCCCGCTGAAGGCATCGCGTGCGCCTATACCATCGCCAGATCCTGTTCGATAGGAATGAACGCCACGTTCGCCAGGACGAATTACGAATTCGGTGGAAAACTGGTCAACAACACCAACATTGCCGGAAGGTTCGAAAGCATGAACGTGTGGTACAAGCTTTTGGGCTCTCAGTGACCGGGTGAGATCACCAGGCACACGAGCCTTCCCTCGGCGGGGCTGGTTATGGCGTGAGTCTCGTCCGCATCGATTGACACGGTATGACCTGCCTGTACCGTCGCCTTCTGCTTCTTCGACGAAATCTCGGCCGACCCTGTAATCACGTAATAGACAAGCGGAGTCTTGTCCATCTTCAGTTTCTGACCAGGCTCCATGCATAGAAGCTCAACATGCGTCGATCCAGACTTGTGCAACTGGACGACCTGAGGTCGGGCCGAACTGAACCGAACCTTCGAGATGGCGTTCACGGTCTCCACAGCTAGTTCCTCTACTGTGGCGCCGCGGCTGGCACGGATAATGCTTTGGCGCTCCGGTTATTCGATCTTGATTCCCTGGTGAATCTGGACGTCCTCAAACTGCTGATTCCAGGTCTCTTCCACAACCGCCTCACCGTCGGTGGGGCCGGAGATTCCGTTGGGACTGATGCGGAAATACAGCTTTTTGGGTGTTCGCTTATTGATGACAAATCTCTCCGATGTCATTGAATCGGCCTGAACTACGTAAACCAGGTTGTCTTCGGAATCCTGGCGAACCTTGATTCGATTCTTCCCACCATCGGCGGGAACAAAAGTCTGGCCGCGCATCCAGGTCTGATCCTGAAGAACCCGTACCGTTATCGGCTCGGATGTGACGTTCGTAAACCGCAGGGAGTATTCTTCGTCGCAGCCTCCCAAGAAGGCGACGCATGCTACCAGGGATCCAACAAGAATGGCGGTTGCTCTCATAGTAACTCTCCTTGAATGTGTTCTTATTATGTATCGGCATTCCGGGGGATGCAACAATACCTTCACAAGGAATGACACCCAACTGGGATGTTCGTTTGCCGAAAAACATGCACCGATCCGAAATGAGGTCACAAAACCCATTAAAACAGAAGCCCCGCACGTGCTTGTCACTGTGTAGATCAGCTAAGGTGGAAGTGCCCGTATTGCCGCCATGAACGATTACCCATGGTCGTCGCATATAACGTATGTCGCCAATGCTGCACGCGGCACAATACTTCACAAATGGAAGCGGCAAAGGTTCTGGTTACGTTTTGTATCGCGTGGCGTGACGCAAAAAACAACGCCCCGGGGAGCTTTCCCACGGGGCGATGCAAGTTGCGGTGTCTTGTCGAAAGGCTACCTGACGCGATGCCGACGGATCAAGGCCAGTCCACCAAGCGCCAGCAAGGCCATTGTTGTTGGTTCGGGAAGATAAGTCATTCCATAAATATAAGAATAGTCATCTCCGTTGACGTCGCGATCGGATGTGAGAAAGCCAGGATAATCGCCATGATATGTGCTTCCAGTATTCGTTTCAATGTAAACGATGTGAGTATCGTAAAATCCATATAGGACCCCGTTATCACCGAAATCCATAGCCCGTAGATAATTTCGTTCGGTGCTGCCAATCAGGGCTACCGCTTCAGTGTCGGTATCGAGAGTGAAAAGATTTGGTGATATGGCGTGCTTGCTACCGGTAAAATACAGCGTACCGCTGTCGTCGAAGGCAATGTCACCATAAGTCCAAATGTTATGGTTTTGGTCGTCCTCTTGATATTCAATAAACCAACTCTGTGTAATCTGCCCGGAGTTGGCATCAAGTTTGGCAATGATCGTGTTTGAGTTCTCCGTATAGCCGCCGGCATAGAGCGAACCTTCGGCGTCGAAGCTCAAGGCGTTGAACGTGCCGTAGCAACCGCCGATCCAGGTCGTTTCGCCTGTTTCCATATCGATTGTGTACAGGTGTGACTGTTCATCCACTTCATTGCCTGCGTAACTGATGCCGTAGAGCGTTCCATTGGCATCCAAGGCGATGTCACTCATTCTTTTCGACAGTTCCACTATTTGGTTACAGTGTGTGGTAGCGGTATCCTCGCCAACAGTGTGAGTAATGGTGAATTGATAAAGATTGTTGGAATCGTTAGCCAGAAACACCTGTGAGGCATACACCGGCATGCTGAATATCAACACTGCTACTGTACATACCTTCATCCTGTTCATTTTTAAGCCTTCCTTTCTTGTCATATCCGATTCGCATTCCTCTTTGATGGGCAGACTATGTTCAACAGGACGCCCCCAACGGCTCAGTTGGGTCTAAAACGCCAAAGCCTGCCTTTTCTTGCGTCTGACAATTCGCAGACGGAAATTCTTTGTGTTTACGG
>CAZWAT010000268.1:0-2962 GCA_964632015.1 uncultured Planctomycetaceae bacterium | reverse complement strand
TGGCAATCTCTCGCGCGTCGCTGCACGCGACCGAGGGCAGCGTCTACGAGCGGCGCGGGCTGCTGAGCGTGTGAGGCGATTGATGGAATACTGGATTCTGGGGACGATGGCGGCGGGGTTGGCAGCGATCATCGCAGGGCTGTGGCTCGCATGGCCGCCGCTGGCGCTGCTGTTTGCGGGGTTGGTCCTCTGCATGATCTCGATCGCGGCCTACGGCAAGGAGAAGCGCTGATGAGGTTGCTCGATACGTTGATGGGTCCGTTCGTCGGGTTCACTACCGGCGTCCGCGCCGAGACGTCCGACCTCAAGACTCCCAGGCAGTGGCTGATCGACTGGGTCCGCGGCGGGTCGAGCGATTCGGGCGTCTCGATCACCGCCGACTCGGCGATGACTCTGGCGACGATCTGGCAGGCCGTGACCGTGCTGGCCGGCGACGTCGGCCAGTTGCCGCTGAACGTCTACCGCAGGACCGGCGACGACGACCTCGACAAGGAGGTCGACCGCGCGCACCAGGCGTTCGCACTAGTCCGCCACCGGCCGAACCCGGCAATGAGCTGGCAGGACTTCGCCGAGGCGATGATGGCCTACGCGCTGCTCTGGGGCAACGGCGTGGCGGAGATTCAATGGGACCTCGGCAGCCGGCCGATCCGGCTCACGCCGCTGTTACCGGACAGGACCGAGGCGCACTGGGACAACGGCGTGCTCTGGTATGTCACGCGGCAAGGCAAGAACCGGGAGGACCTGGCGAGTTATCGCAAGATCAGGGCTCGCGACGTGCTCCACATCCGCGGCCTGTCTTCGGACGGACTCTGGGGGATGAGCGTGATCTCGAAGGCGAGAAACTCCTGGGGGTTGGGACTAGCGCAGGAAAAGTACGCCAACAAGTTTTTCTCGAATCACGCGATGCCGACCGGGACGCTGGAATACCCCGGCAGGTTTCGCGATGAGGATACGCTGAAGCGGATTCGGTCCGACTGGAAGAGCCTGCACGAGGGTCTGGACAACGTCGGCCGCGTGGCGATCCTCGAAGAGGGGATGAAGTTCAACCCGATGTCGTTCAACAACCGCGACTCGCAGTGGCTTGAGGGGCGAAAGTTTCAGCGGGGCGAAATTGCCAGTTGGTTCAATCTGCCCCCACACAAGGTCGGGGACCTCGAGCGCGCGACGTTCACCAACATTGAGGAGCAGAATAGGTCGTACTTGCAGACCTCGCTAATGCGATGGCTGGTCAAGTGGCAGGTTGAGTGTCGCGAAAAACTGCTGACCGCCGAACAGAAGACGGAGGACTCGCATTTCTTCGAGTTCAACGTGGCGGCCCTGCTCCGCGGCGACATCAAGAGCCGCTACGAGGCCTACCAGATCGGCCTTGGCGGCGCGCCGTTCCTCACGCAAAACGAGGTCCGGCGATTCGAGTCGATGCCGGGGGTCGACGGCGGCGACGAAATCCGCAACCCACTCAACATGGACGATCCAGGCGGCGCCGACAATGAGGAGCGGCAGCCGGCGGACAGCGGCGAGGATGGCGGGGCGCAGAACGCGACGCGGGAGGCATTCCGCGTGCAATTACGCTACTGGGCGGACAAAGAGGCCAGGCGGATTCGGCATGAGGCATTGAACTCGAAACGATTTACCGAGTGGCTCGACCGTTTCTATAGCGATAGCGAATGGGCGTCGGGTCTCCGCGATCACCTGGTTCCCTGGGGCAAGGCGGACCTCGCGGAGGCCTGGTGCCGGCGATCGCAGGAAATTCTCGACCTGGTCGTGAGCACGGCCACGCCGGCGGAATTGGCCGCGGCGATCGAAGAGTCGTTGGCCGAGTGGCCGGCGCGGGTCGATGCGGCGGTACGAGAGGCATTTCAACAGGAGGCGAAAGCATGAAGCGAGCGAAATGGCATGTCCGTAACGAGGCACGCGAGGCCGAGGTCTGGCTCTACGATGAGATCGGCGAGGACTGGTGGGGCGAGGGAATTTCGGCCAAGGCGTTCATTGAGGACCTGATGGCGCTGCCATCGTCGGTCGAGACGATCGTCGTCAGGATCAACTCCCCCGGGGGCGACGTCTTCGATGGGTTCGCGATGTACCAGGCATTGCTCCGGCATCGTGCCAAGATTGTCACGGCGATCGACGCCCTGGCCGCTTCGGCCGCCTCGGTCGTGGCGATGGCCGGCGACGAGATCAACGCGGCGACCACCTCGATGGTCATGGTGCACGATCCCTGGTCGATCGGCATCGGCAACGCGGAGGATTTTCGCCAACTGGCCGACACCCTCGACCAGGTGACCGAATCGATCGTGGCGGCTTACGCCAGGCGCGAGGGGGTCGACCGGGACGCCATCCGGGCGGCGATGCGGGCCGAGACGTGGTATTCGGCCGCGGACGCCAAGGCGGCCGGCTTGGTAGACACCGTGACCGAGGCGACGTATTCGGTGGCCGCCAAGGTGCCGCCGGGGCGCTACCGGAACGCGCCCGCCAGGGTGATCGGCAGCCGGGTGCCGGAGGAAAAACCGGAGGAGGCACGAAAGCGTCTTGCGGCGGCCAAGCGAATGCTGGAATTGGTCGGTCCGTGATCCTACTTGACAATTTGCACCACCCGTGTAAAATGAGTGTGACAATTCAACCATCAAGCAACCGCTGAGGCGGCTTGCGGGCCTCGTTGGGTCCGCGGCGGAACCCTCGGCGGCGAGCGGATTCTGGCGCTCGTTGGCGGCAGATTCGCGTGCAGTTCATCCAAAGACTGCCGGCGGATCATGCCGTTTTCTTTTTGGCATTCGGTCCTCCGGCCTAGACAGGAGGCATCCAATGCCCAAGCTCAGCGTCAAGGCCATCGGGGAAAAGATGGCTGCTCTCCACGACAAGGCCACCGCGCTCAGTGCGCTGGCCGAGAAGGAAGACCGAGATCTGACGGCCGAGGAAAAGACCCAGTTCGACGCCATCATGGCGGAGTACAAAACCGTCCAAGACA
>CAZWAT010000267.1:0-2979 GCA_964632015.1 uncultured Planctomycetaceae bacterium | reverse complement strand
GCTGCTCAGCAGGTTCGCCGGACAGGTCGCCGGGGCAGCGATGCTGGATGTCAGCCCTGTGGAATATCTGTCCGACGAGATGCGCCTGCTCAGGCTTGAAGGCCCGCTTGCGGACGTGCCTATCTGGGTGACGGCGTCTGGGCTTGCAAACCGGGCGCATTGCCTGTTGAGCTGGCGTCGAGTTATGGCTGCCTATCCGCAGGCGCCTGTCACACTGGACATCCAGAACGTACACAACGATCAACTGAGCTTCGGCCCGGGCATCGAGGAGTGGCTTCTATCGGTGCAAAGAGGCAACGCGAAGAGCCCGCCCACTCCTGACGCCCAGGTCGTCGAAGAGACCCGGCGATACCAGTCCATCGCAGACGGGCTCGCCGTGATGCTGCAAGAAGACGCCGGGCCAACTGACGCCGCAACCCTGCCTCCACTAATCAAAAGCGAAGGAGGAATGCAGCTCACCATCACCCCGCCGCTCAAATGGTCGCGCGACCTGCGGGGCGAAATCAAGTACGACAGCGAAGCAAGCCCATATGTGCAGATTTACGTCACTCCCCAGCCGGGCGGCGAAATCTTCGCCCGCGCGATCGGCGCCAGGTGGAGCGAATCTCCCCACGAACTGCTCGATGATTATTTCGCCAGGCTCGCGACGAAGGGATACCTCGTCACACGATACCGCACGCTCACGGCGTGCAACGGAGTTGTCGAGATTGCATCGGTGCTCTGGCCGACCGAAACAAGGTGGCATCGCTGGCTGGTGGCGACGTGGGCAGGCGGGCCGGTGTACAACCTCGCGCCGATGGTCATCGTCATGACCTCGTCGGATAACCCCGACGTACCAGCCATCACCGGGGCATTGACCAATCTCGCCAGTACCGTAACCGTCAGGCCCGGTGGCAACTGATCAGACGCCCACCGACAGAACCGCCAGTATGGGAGCAGCAGCGAGGATCGGTGAGTCGATCATGTCCAGCACACCTCCGAACTCGGGAACCAGCGAGCCGGAGTCTTTCATGTCTGCACTGCGTTTGAGAAGGCTTTCGCACAGGTCGCCAAACTGACCCCCAACCGCAGCCGTCACCGCGAACGCAACCACCACGCCGGGAACAAGCCCAACCTTCAACAACGCGTTTAACGCAAAACAAATGCCCGTCGCGAAGGCGATTCCACCCGCCAGGCCTTCCCAGCTTTTGCCCGGCGACAACCAGGGTATGATCTTGTGCCTTCCGATCAGCGTGCCTGTGAAGTACGCGCCGATGTCGGTGAACTTCACCGTCGCTATGTACAGCACGAGCATTCCCATCCCATAACCCACACGCACGTGAAGAATCATCGCCATCCCCACCCCCAGGTAACCCAGCGCCAGCATCGTTCCGCCAAGCCTCATCACTGCGCCGTCCTTGCGATAGCGGATCATCTGCTCTAAAAAAACCCCAAGCACGATCATCGCCACAAGAAACAACCCCCACAAGGGCGTCGAAATCTTCAACCCCACCAGCGGTAACCAATACGGGCTCGCCGCCGTTGCAAGACACCCCAACAGGCCAGAAACCTCAAGCACCGCCCCACCGGCCGATCGGATCATCGACGACAACTCGACGAAACCAATTGTCGTAAGCACCACCAGCACGCCCATTACCACAACCCCGGGCGCATCGACGGTACGGGATGATTCAAGCCAGGCGTCCAGAACAAGCAGACCCGCCAGAACCGCAATCAGAATCGAGCCGAAAACAATCCGTTTCGTCATTTTATTCATGCCGCATATTTAGCCCCCAAACACCCCGCCCACAAGCTTTTTTTGCCGACGCATCTGATATATGTGCATACATTCCTGCACAACCTACCACCAGGCGACAATCGGGGTTGTGTCGCGACTACCCTTCAGAATGGGATATTTTGTTACCGTGTTTTCGCGTGTGGCGTGTGGGTTACTTGAGTGGTGGGAATATGATCCCGCATGAACACCATATTCCATATCTTCGCGCGCCGTACACGCATGAGGTGGGCGGTTGTTTTGATAGTATGCGCCATGGCGCTGGGGGCCAGATTCATGACCATCGCGCGTGCCCACAACGTCGCAAGAGACAGCGCGGTCTACCTTTACATGGGAAAGCACCTGACCGACCAGCCGTGGCGTCAGATCGTCGGAAAGTACGATTATCACCCGATGTACCCGGCGATTGTGGCGTTTTGGGCTCACATCACGCAGGCGACCTGGCCGGATGGATGGGTTACTTTGGCGCAGGTCGTTTCCGCCTGCATGAGCATGGTCGGACTTGTGAGCCTTTATTACATCGCCAATCGCATTTTTGGCAGGCACGTGGCCCTATGGACGCTTATGATCGCGGGACTATCTCGTCCGCTCACCGGCCTGGCGAGTGACGCCCTGAGCGACTGGACCGCCCTGTCATTTTCTCTGCTTGCGATTGCCTGCGCCATGGCGTGCGCCAAACGCCTCATCAACGCCTCTTGGGCGGCGTTGCCGCTCGCGGGCGTTTGCGCCATAGCGACGGCGGGGGGATATCTTACCCGCCCCGAACACCTGCTCGCCGGCGCAATCGCGATGACGCTGATACTGATACAGGACACCTCGACCAAGGAAGGCCTGACGATGAAGGCGGGAGCACTCGTGATCTTTCTGACCATCACGTCCGCATGCATTGCCCCCTACATCGACGCCATAGGCACGCTGAGCCAGAAAAAGAGCCTCGATGATTTCGTTCTCGCCGACACGCCCGCCCCGCTCACCAACGACATGCCACTCGTCACCACCACCGCCGGGCAGACGCCAGGGGCACAAATCGACGGGCCGAGATTCGGTAGAGTCATCTGGCGGTTGCTGGATCGCAGCCTCGACGGCATTGGCATACCGGCGTCCCTGTTCATGATTACGTCATGGGGAATATGGCTGGCGCTGGGGCTTGGTGCGAAAAAACTCAAACGCTTTTGCCCACGCCCCCGCAGACAGGGGCTGGTGGT
>CAZWAT010000266.1:0-3012 GCA_964632015.1 uncultured Planctomycetaceae bacterium | reverse complement strand
ACGTGGAACTGGCAGCAGAGCTCGATGGTGCAATGGCTGGATGACAAGAATGTCCTGTACAACAGTCGGCAGGACGGTCACTTTGTCGCGCACATCGTCAACGTGAACAGCGGTTGTATTCGCACTCTACCGGCTGGGGTTTATCATATATCGCCTGACAAGCGCAAGGCGTTGTATCCCAACTTTGCCCGGCTGCACCGCCACAGGCCCGGGTATGGGTATCCGGGAGTGGAAGACCCGAGCATAAGCGATTACGCCCCTGCCGATGATGGCGTGTTCATGATGGATATCGAAACCGGTGAGCGGAAGCTGCTTGTGTCGCTGGCTGAGCTTGCGTCGGAAATCGACATGACGACGCATCATCACTGGGTAAATCACCTGGAGTTCAACCGTGACGGTTCGCGGTTCGTCTTTCTGCACCGGTGGCGCGTGCCCGACAGGGAGATGTGGCACACCCGTATGTTGACGATGTCCACCGACGGGCAGGACAGATACGTGCTTCTGAACGACGGGATGATATCGCATTTCGACTGGCGCGACGCGTCAAACATCCTCGCCTGGGCCAGGGTCGCCGGCGTGGGTGACAGGTATTTCCTGTTTCGCGACAAAACGCAGGAGCGCCAGATCATTGCTGATGGGCTGTTCGATCAGGACGGTCACTGTTCCTACTCGCCCGATGGAAGATGGATTCTCACCGACACGTATCCCGACGCAAACAAGAACCGCACGCTGATTCTATACGATACCGATCAATGCCGTCGGATAGACATCGGTAGCTTCTACGGCCCGAATCCCGACCCCATCGACACCAGGTGCGACCTGCACCCACGATGGAGCCCGGATGGCAAGTGGGTGTGCTTCGACTCGATTCACGAAGGGTCGAGGCAGATGTACATCATGAATGTTCAGGACGTAGTGGGCTAGGGTCTTCAACGTCATCATGATTTCGCGGAAGAGTGACGGTGAAACTTACCCCGCCATCGACGTTGCGGGCCTCGATTATCCCTGAGTATTTGCGCACGATACTCGCGCAGATGCTCAGGCCAAGCCCCGTTCCCTTGCCCAATTCCTTTGTCGTAACGAATGGTTCGTATATTTTGCCGATTACCTCAGACGGTATGTGCGGGCCTTCGTTGAATATCTCGACAACTATATTATCGTCCTCATGGGCAGTGGTGATTTTGATCAGCGCCGGTTCGTGACGTGGGCCTTGTTCTTCAATCGCGTCGCACGCGTTGCACAGGATGTTGGTCCATACTTGCGTAATGTGCGGGCCACACTTGTAGGTCGGGAGCGGCTGCTGGAAGTTTCGCTTGATGCGGGCAAGACGCTTGACACGATTCTGCAGAATCACCAGCGTGTTATCTATGCTTTCGTTGATATCCACGTCGAATTGCTCGTCATCGGAACTCCTGCTGTAATACCGCAGCGCCTTGACTATCAACGTGATCTTGCGAACGCTGGCGGCGCATATCTCGCAGGATGATTTGAGCGACGCCAGGTGTGAGAGGAAGTCCATCACCACCGGGTCTTTGAGGCGTTTGACGATTACCGTGTCGTCCACGTCCAGCCCGCAGGCGGTTATCGCGTCGGCCGCCGGTTGGGGGTGTTCAAAGCCCAACTGGCGACACCTTCGCAAAAGCTCTCTCTGTGCCCGCGTATCGGGCTGGATAATACATGCCTGCCTCGTGAGCGTGCTGCACGCGACCTCACCAAGCCATTCGGTAATTTCTGGCGTGCACCGGCTCGACCTCAACGATGCCTTCGAGAACATATGCATCTTTTCGTTGAGGTCCTGCACAACGTTCATGATTGCGCCTGTGGGCGTGTTGATCTCGTGGGCGACGCCGGCGACAAGCTCACCGAGCATGCCCATCTTCTCGGCCTCCACAAGATCCGCCTGGGCTTGGCTGATACGCTCGTAGGCTTCTTCGAGGTCATGGGTGCGCTGGGCGACACGCTGTTCAAGCGTCTCGTTGGCACGTTCGAGCGACTGTTCAAAGTCTTTCAGGTCGGTTATGTCACGCATCACCGACACGAGGAACCGCTTGCCCAAGGGATCGACGTAGATGCTTTTTTTGCTCATGCATATCATCTTTTTTTGGCTTGCGTGACTTGTGATTCGCTCCTCGGCGGTGGTCTCTTGTCCGGATTTCAGAATACCCTTGTCACGAAGCCATATTTCCCTTCCCTCTGTCGAGCGGATCAGGCCGATGATGGTCTTTCCAAGCACGTCCTGGCGTGGTTTGTCAACCAGTTCGCACATGGCGTCGTTGACGAGGATGACCCTGTGTTGCTCGTCCTGCACGTAGACGGGATCCCTGATTGCGTTGATGATCTTGTTAAGGAATTCCCTCGAATCCCGAAGCGCATCCTGTGCGCGCATTCTGGCGGTGATATCGGAGTTAGACCCTCGATATCCACGAAAGTTGCCTTCGTTGTCAAAAACCGGGCCGCCGGATGTCTCGAGTATGACGGCGTTTCCGTTTTCGTGCATGTGTGGCGCGGGAATGCGCGAAAATGTTGTGCGCCTTGTCATGCTTGTTTCGATAAGTGTGCGCAGCTCGCGTTGGGCCTCGGGCAGAAACAGTTCGTGGAACCGCTTCTGTCCGACAATTTCCTCGGGCGAATATCCCAGCAGATCATGCACTGCCGGGCTGGAATAGGTGAACAATCCTGATTCGTCGATTTCCCATATCCACGCGCCCGCGGCCTGCATGACTTCGGCGAATCGGTTCTTGCTTTCTTCAAGCTCGCGGTTGGCTTCGACGAGTTGGGCGGTTCGCTGGTCGACTCGCGTTTCGAGTTCATCCCTCGCAATGGCCAGACGCTCAGTCATCTGGTTGAAGCTATCTGCCAGGGCTCCAAGCTCGTCGTTGGACTTGACCTCAAGGCGCTTGGTCAGGTCTTTGCCTTCGCGGATTTCACGAATGGTCGCAAGCATCCTGTCGCGCGGACGGCTGATCGAAAGCGCTAGACTTACCACACGCATCGCGGCGCAAATGACCCCCG
>CAZWAT010000265.1:0-3056 GCA_964632015.1 uncultured Planctomycetaceae bacterium | reverse complement strand
ACATAGTCCTAACCCTTGACATTCCCAAAAACGTCTCCGCGCATGCTCCCAAGGGAACCCCAAGAGTTGTTGGTCAGTCGAGATCGGCAACGGTCTGTGAAAGATTGTCTGGTAGTAGCATGTTGAGGACGGTGGCGGTCCACCCGGCGAACATGCGGGCGTTTTCTCTTGGGCCTGCATGCTTTTTTTCCAGCAGTTCGGGGGATTTTCCGAAGGGGTGATATGTTTCCCATAATTGGCCGGTCAGGTCGAGTTGTCGCCTGACGCCCGACACTATCCGGGACGCTACCTCTTTCGCCTCGTCGGTGAACCCCGTGGCGAGCAGGCCCAGCACTGTCATATAGCTGCAATTGATCCACACCGGCCCGCGCCAGTAGTTAAGCTCAAATGATGGGTCATCCACCGCAACCGAGGGAACGGGCATGGCTGGGAGGAACTCGCGGGGGTTCATGATATGCTCAACCAGTCTGCGGGCACGGTCGCCATCGGCAACTCCAGAGATCAACGCCCAGAACGTTGCAACCGTCTTGACCTTGCGCCACGTGCCGTCGGTGAATCTGTCGTAATAGAACCCGTCAGCGTCATCATATAGACATTCGTTGATCGTATCTTTAAGTGCGTCCGCCTTATTCGCCCACTTTTCGGCGTCGGGTAGTTGCAGCCTTTTCGCCATCCTGGCGAGTGATCGCCAGAACAGTACCATTTGGCAGGATATGTCTATATGTGCAACTGGATCTGTCACTTCCGCCGATGTGCAGTCGAGATTGTTGTCTGAGTTTGAATCGCCGACGTGGTCGAACCTGGGAGAATTGTCCATACCACTTTCGCCGCCGGTGCGCCACCGGTAAAGCCCATTGGCGATGCGTCGATTGGACTCGATCCAGTGCGCGAAGGCCACCAGTTTAGGATACACGCGGCGCAGGATTGTCTCGTCCTGGATCAGCCTGTCCGCGGCGAACGCGATCAGGGGCGGCTGGGTGCATGAGGTATATCCTCCATCAGGGCGATAGTTGATGGGAACGAACCCATCGTCCAGTTGCCCTTCCAGAAGGTCTTCAATAAAGGCGGCGCTCATGCTGGGCGAAAAAAGATTCCATGCAAATACATGAAAACACGTGTCCCACAGCCATCGTCCCTTGTGCACCAGGCGATTGGGAGCGCTGAATCGCCTGCCGTCGAGAACCATCAAATTGGCTCGCAATTCGTTGAACACCTTCAGGGCGAGGGTTTTGTCCTGGGGTTTAAATTTTTCGAGGGCCTGGGGGTGGGCAGCCTTTTGCTGGGCGGCACGGAAATCGGCAATATCCACATCGGCAGCGTTGTCAAGCTGATCCAGTGCTTTGTTCTTGTCCGCGGCTGAGCTTATCACCACGAGCATCTGGGCCTTCGCCCCCTCGGGAACATCCTGTCGTAACGGCGACAACGCCCGCCACGCGCACCAGCCGGCATCCACCGCTGCGAGGTGGGTCTGATTATCCTGCTCGGCCGGGGGCGTGTCCGCGGATGAACCAAAAGCGATGAACTGCGTGCCGACCTCCAATGATCTGGAACCATCGGAGCGATTGTCGAAGCAGAACCTGCAAACGCAGGCGTTTGGGGCGACCATGAGCAACTCGATCTCCAGCCCCAGAAACCGATCTCGCCAGAAACGCGTCCGCAAAAACAGCCTGTCACTGTACGCCTGGCACACGTGAAGGTTGCCCCACGCGGGAAACATCTCGCCATCGATGGTGATTGGCATGAACATCTGGCCCACCGGTCTGCTGAAACCATAATCAGCACGCATGACCGTCAGGCTTATCGGGGCATACTTATCCGCGTGCCCGCCGGGGACATAACCCCAGTCATCCTTGCAATCAACGCCGCCAACATCGGCACAACTGAACAGCACGGCTCGCGCATCGGTCCACTCAATGTCATGGTTATCTGACGATGGAAACCCGTCATTAAGATTGGGCATACTTAATTTCTTTCCTGCAAAGCTGTGCGGCACTGGAAGCACACGCCACCAACAGTATCGACGTATCCTCTTCATACCGACTGTAAAATCAAGGGGTTTCTACCATGAATGACTTGTGCAGTATATGCCAATACCTATAATGTGGGTGTTATATGTCTGTACGTTTGTCGTTGAATTTCAGGCATGGCAAGATCACAAAGGAGACTATCATGTCGATTGCCAAGCGACTTCTGGCAGAATGCTTTGGGACGTTCTGGTTGGTTTTTGGTGGATGCGGAAGCGCTGTTCTGGCGGCGGGCTTTCCTGAATTGGGAATCGGATTCGCCGGTGTTGCGTTGGCCTTCGGCCTGACGGTGCTGACAATGGCATACGCGGTCGGGCACATCTCGGGCGGTCATTTCAATCCGGCGGTTTCGTTCGGACTCGCATGCGGACGAAGGTTCCCCTGGCGCAGGCTGCCCGGGTACGTCATTGCACAGGTCGTCGGGGCGATACTCGCGTCGGCTGTGCTTTACGTGATCGCCAGTGGGGCAGCGGGCTTCAACGTTGCCGATGGATTCGCATCCAATGGATATGGTGAACATTCTCCTGGTGGATATTCGCTCTTGGCCTCACTGGTGGCAGAGGGCGTGCTGACATTCATGTTCGTCTTCATCATTCTTGGCGCCACTGATGCGCGGGCTCCCCATGGATTCGCCCCAATCGCGATTGGATTGGCACTGACGCTGATTCACCTCATAAGCATTCCGGTGACCAACACGTCGGTGAATCCCGCCCGAAGCACCGGGCCTGCGATTTTCGTTGGCGGTTGGGCGATCGCGCAGCTATGGGCGTTCTGGGTGATGCCGATCATCGGCGGCTGCCTTGGCGGGCTGGTCTACTGGCTGCTTCTCGAAGAACGGCCTGAGACTATGCGCACCGCCCTGTCTGACAGGAGCTGAATTTTTATCCGTCTGTCACAAGCCCGACACTGGTTGCGTCATCAGTGCCGGGCTACGATTATGTGATTGACTCATCATATACTGCCCACAAGGTGCCCCCCCAGAAGCTGGGCTCTTGTGTACCCCCGCCGCATCATCCACATCTGTGCATGGGC
>CAZWAT010000264.1:1578-3061 GCA_964632015.1 uncultured Planctomycetaceae bacterium | reverse complement strand
GTTCTCCGGTTCGGGGTTCTCAAGGGGCGGCGTGGGGCTCACACAGAGCCACGTGGGAATGTACCTGTACGTCTATGAATACACGGGCGATCCTCCGGCGGCAACCAATAAGGTATTGCTCAAAATAAAGACCGTTACTGACGCCACCCACGGGACGGTAGAAACGATTCCTGCATTCGGGCAGCAGTTCGGTATTATTCCGACAGACCCGACAACTTATTGGGCGGAAGGCGCATTTAATGCGGTTTACGGGTATCCACGGCTTGTGACCTTTTATGAGGACCGGCTTGTATTCGCAAGCTCTACCGACTTCCCGCAGAGGATATGGTTATCGCAGACCAGCGATTATTACAACTTCCTGTATGGGACCAACGACAGCGACGCCATAGCGCGGAGCATCAACGTCGATCAGGTCAATCAGATAGTCTGGCTCAAGAGTGCCAAGAAGCTCCAGTACGGCACGGTCGGCGGGGAAGGGCATCTTTCCTCCGGCAGCTCAGAGGCCGTATCCCCCACGAAGATCAGCACCCTCATGGAGAGCAGATACGGCAGTCCCGCCGAAGTAGACCCGGTGCTCATCAACGATGAAACCGTATTCCTTCAGAGGCCTGGAAAGGTTCTCAGGCGGTATTCGTACAATTACGAGAGTGATTCTTTCAGCGGCGAGAACCTGTCGATACTGGCCGAGCACCTGACCATGAACACCAATATTACGCAGATCGCCTATCAGCAGACGCCATACGGAATCATCTGGTGCGTGACTGCGGACGGAAATCTTCTCGGCCTTACCTATGTTCCCGAACACAAGGTTGCCGCATGGCACAAGCACACGACTGACGGAGAGTTCGAGAGCGTGGCAACCATTCCCGGTGATACGGATGATGAAGTATGGGCGGTGGTAAAGCGGACCATCGGGGAGAGCACATATCGATTCGTCGAGAGGCTGGATCCGTTCTTCACCGACTCCGACACCGAGGACGCTTTCTTTGTGGACTCCGGGCTCACCTATGATGGCGAGGCGACAACCGGCATATCAGGGCTGGATCACCTTATCGGAAAAGAGGTTGCAATCGTGGGTGATGGAGGGGTTATCGCAAGCCAGACTGTAAGCGCGGAAGGCTCGATCACTCTGCCCTATGAGGCGTCCGTGGTTCATGTTGGGCTTCCCTATACCGCGAGCATGGCAACCGTCCCTTCCGTGTTCCTTGCCAATGACGGGCGGGTATTCGGGAAGAAGAAGCGCACCACCAAGGCCCTGCTCAAGCTCTACATGACACACGGCGCGGAAGTAAGCAGCGATGGAGAGACATACGACACGGTGCACTTCCCCCTCGTAAGCAATCAGGTGACGCTGTTCACGGGAGACAAGGAATCGTCCCTCGCTGGGGGGTTCGATCTGGACGGGAAAATCTATGTCAGGCAGACGCTTCCGCTGCCCATGACGCTGCTTGCGATCATGCCTGACGTATTTCTGGAGAGGTGA
>CAZWAT010000264.1:0-1478 GCA_964632015.1 uncultured Planctomycetaceae bacterium | reverse complement strand
GCGATGGAAGAAGCCAACCAGGTACAGAGGGATGCCCTCGAAGAGCAGAAGCGCCAGTACGAGGAGCAGAAGGCGGCCGCTCTTGCCGAAGAGAAAGCCCTTACAAGGAAGGCCGAACAGGAAAAGGCCGATGCGTCGGCATCCGCATATCGCAAACTCGAAGAAGAGCGGCGAAGAAGGGCGGCCATGAAGGGAAGAAGTTCCACGATCCTGACCGGCTCTCTCGGGGACACCGGGCTGACCGTACAGAGAAGAACACTCCTGGGGGGATAAATGCTCGGATTATTCGCACTTGCGGCAATGGGCGGCTCATCTCTTCTCGGAGCTTATGGCTCGTACCATGCGGGGAAATCGTCCCTTGAGTCCGGCAGGAATGCCCTTGAAGCCGCAAGACTCAACGCCGATTGGGAGAAGACGAGCGGGGAGATAGCCAGCAGGCGCTACATGGACCAGGCAAGGCAGGCCAGGACCATGACCGCCGTGAATCTCTACCGTCAGAAGCAGTATTCCGATTCCGTTGCGAGCTCGCAGAGGGCCGCGATTGCGAAGTCCGGCGGCTCCATGGACGATCCTACTTCTCAGCAGATATTCATCAGGACCACAGAAGACGCGTCCTTGGATGAATGGCTCATCAGGTACGGTGGCTCCATGGAAGCCATGGGGTACGAGTACGCGGCGGCGGATGCCAGGAGACAGGGCACGATGGGGGCAAGCAGGGCCATGTTCGAGGGAAAGATGGCGTATGCTCAAGGGAAGTCGGCATACGGGGCGGGGAAGATGGGGGCCGCGACCAGCCTATTGAGCGGGGCGGCAAATCTCTACACGAGTCACAAAAGGTTGAACGGGTAATAATATGCCGATAGTCCCGAAATACCAGCCGACAACCGGAGCAAGCGTTACCGGGCTCCCCGCACCGAGGCAGGGCGGACAGGTAATCAACCCCAGCACGGCGGCATCCTTTGACATGGCGGTAGCTCCCGGCAGGGCGATGCAGGGCATGGCCCAGTCCATCGGCGGGGCGAGCGAGCAGCTTCTGAAGCTCCAGGAACAGAGGAATATACGCAACGACAATATCACGGCCTTGAATCTCTTCACCGAGTACGACGAGGCTGTGAGGCAGATGAACACCGAAGCACTGAGCAGGCAGGGCAGTGAAGCCTTTGGCCTGTACGAGAATCATTCCAAGGCGCTTGAGGAGATCACCAGGAAGACGCTGGAGAAGGCCGGGAATGACCGGGTGAGGATGATGTTCAATGAGCACGCTTATCACACGCAGAACGCAAGCCTGAATCAGATTGCATCTCACCAGGCACGGGAAGAGAAGGTTGCCAGGGATACGGGTATCGGCAATCTTATTCAGACCCATATAACCATGATCAACGACACCCCTGACGAGAAGCAGCTTGAGGCATCCATCCAGACCATATCCGACACGATAGATATGCACTATCCGGCAGAGGAAGCCACGGAGATTAAGA
>CAZWAT010000263.1:0-3100 GCA_964632015.1 uncultured Planctomycetaceae bacterium | reverse complement strand
GCGCCTTGTGAGTCCCACTCCTGTTATATTGTTTACTCCGCCAATGCGGGTTCGATCTGATCGGGGGACTGGGCAGATTTCTGGGCGTTTATCGAGTCGGAAAGTGTGGTAAGTCCAGCTATCATCATGCACACCGACGTGAGCAGAAGCAGGCAGATAATCATCCCAATGAACTTCGTTCTGAGTTTGATATTCTTGAACACGTTTCGTCTTCTGATATGAGTGTTAATGCAGACCGTGCGGAACGTTACTCGTGCATCGGAATTATGAACTCACAACGTTAGGGCCGAGCAGAAATATAACTCGACTGATGTGGATTAAGAGGTGGTAGCGCGTGAGGCATATGATGATTCGGAGGTGAATATACCTTTGAATCGAAAAACTTTCATTCTTATGACGGGCGCCGCCATGCTTATTGCTGTTGCGATCTGCATATTTCGGGATGCGGCGCTGGGTCATTTTCACGTGGTGGTGGCCTCTAAGGCTTACCGATCCGCCTTGCCCCAAAAAGCCCGCCTCGAAAGGTGGGTTGCCCGTTATGGTATTAGAACCATAATCAACCTCAGAGGCGCCTCGCCCAATGATCCGTATAGGGAAGAACGTATCTATCCCGCAGGTATGGCGAGAGTCAATATACCCTTTGCTGTTACCAAGATGCCGTCAGCACTGCACATGAGAGAGCTTGTGGAGGCAATCGAAGAGTCGCCCGGGCCGATTCTGCTTCATTGCCATTCCGGCATCGACAGGACAGGAATGGCCAGCGTGATAGCGGCAATGGCGCTGGGTGGGAAGGATTACGATTCTGCCAAAAAACATTTGTCATGGAGATACGGCCACCTGCGAACACGGTCTCGAAAAATCGTCGGTTTGTTTGATACGTATGAACAATGGTGCAAACGTAACGGCATGTCAACTGGCGGTTGGCGTCGGTTCAGGCAATGGGTCATGAATGTGTATCATCCATACTATTACAAGGTGGAGATAATCTGCCCGTCTGAGGTAGTTGTGCTTCCTGATGGATATGTCGACGTCGAGGTGGTTGTCGTCAACCGCTCGGATATGGTGCTTCCGGCAGCGCGGGGGGAATTTCGCCTCGCGGCATTTACTGGTAGTTCCAGAAAAGATCTGCCCGAACGTGAGGTGATGCCTCGCATCCTCCTGCAGAAAAAGGACATAGCGCCCGGTGAGAGCGTGATTCTGCGGTGTAGCTTTCGGCCGCCTGTTGAGCTGATCGGGCGGGAGATTCATTTTGATCTTGTCGAGGAGCGGGTCACCTGGTTCGCAAGGCAGGGTTCGGAGGTCGCCTCGCTACGACTGATGCGGGGCTGAGGTCCTATTCGTCCAGGCTGGAGATCAGGTCGCCCATGTTGGCGAAAATCCACTTTACCTTGCGTTCAATCATCTGTAAGAACGGGAACCCGTCGATTCTGCCGAAACTTCCGGTTGCGGCGATTGGAAGGACCGCCTCGGCTATCATCGCCTCACACATAAGGTAAGGCACTGCCTTGAGTTCGAGTTTAGAAATGACATTGACCGAGTCGTATCCCCGCATAAACCTCTTAAATCTGCTGTTGTCAACATAATCCGGCCATCGGGACGGATCTCCGCCGCCACCGATAATGCTGAACTGAAGCGCGCCGTTTGCAAGGTCGATCACCCTTGGTTGCAGGCGAGCCGCGTCGTAGTCTATGGCGGCGACAACATGCTTGTCAGAGAACAGCATGTTTCCGGGGTGCCAGTCGCCGTGGACAATCTGGCATGGCCAGGAATCGATACCAAGCTCGTTTACTTTGCTTGCGCTGGTGACATAGGCTTTGTGAAGGTTCTGCACGGTCTGCTTTATCACCTCTGACGGGGGACGCGTTTCGACCGGAAGCGAAATTACCGTATTGTGAATCGCCTTTTCAATGGCTTCTGCGTTGTGATAGCTGCCGGTAGGCGGGGTGTAGTCGCTCTTGAAGTTCTTGAGCAGCTTGTGATATAGCCCAAGTATTCTGCCCGCGTCATACGTGCTGTCAAGCGATCCATCATACCCCCCGGCTTCGATGTATTCGAACATCTCGTAGATGTTGTCATCGAGAACCAGCATCGAGTTGTTCTCAGGGCGCGTGCCTATGAGGTGGGGCAGGGGGAAGTTCTGGCTCGCCAGCGAAAGCTGTATCATGTGGGTGAACGCCACCTTCGCCATATCATCCTTGCCTTTTGCCCTGCGTTTGAAGAGGTACTTGCCTTTCTGGGCGGTGATAATCAGCTTGGGCGCGCGTCGTGAGCCTCGGGCGAATTCCGTTATGTTGGTAATGACACCAAGGTCGTAATGGCTGAGGCTGATGGCCAACTCCTTGGCGCCGAATCTTTCTCGATCTGCTGGCATCGGCGAATTTGATCTCCATGAAGGGTCAAGTGTTATGGCGATAGTAATCATTACGCGGTTGCAAGGAAAGTGGATTACAAAAGAGACCAGGCAAAAAGATTTGCCCGACCTGATCCCGTATGCATTCCGATTGTCAGCTGTCCTATATAATGCAACATGTCACATTTGCGTAAAAGGAAGGCGATTCTACTGACGATCATCGCGATTACCGCCTTTGCGCCGCTGTTGTGCGTGGAGGTGTTCGAGTCTCCCGCCCCGGCGGCTGCCAAGGTGCTGGCGAAGACCGGGTCGCTGGTGGGAACGGTTCTTCTGCTCTGGCAGGTACTGTTAGGTTTTCGTGGTTTCGCTGCTGTTATTGTCCCAGATGTGATATGGATGATAGAGGTACACAAGAAACTGGGGATATACGGCGCTTGCCTTATACTGCTTCACCCCATCTTCATCACCATTTACTATTTTCAAATGTACGAACAGAACATCTGGGCATTCAACCTTTCAGAATCGTTCGACGTGTTTGTGCTGCTGGGGTTGGGGGCGTTGTTGGTGCTGGGGTTGGTGGTGGTGACTAGCGTATTCATGCGCAAGCGCCTTGGTTACCGCAGGTGGTACACGTTTCACCTGTCGAGCTACCTTATTCTTCCGCTTGTGTTCGTTCATAGTCTGCCAATCGGCCAGACCGTTGGGCAGACCAGCCTGTATTATGTATGGTGGGGATTGGCAGCGATTACC
>CAZWAT010000262.1:0-3116 GCA_964632015.1 uncultured Planctomycetaceae bacterium | reverse complement strand
TAGTGCTGTACACCTACATGGAATACGGCGACGCGCTGGTGAAGATGGATGGCGTCGCAAGCAAGGTGCCCTGGTCGCTCAGCGCGTCACCTCGTATACGAGCACCTGCTGATTCAGCGGGATACTGGTGCTTGCTTCATCATCGCTGACATTCTGCGTGGCAACGGCGCGACCTTCATGATTCTTGCCGGTAACACTGGCATATCCCGCGCCGGGCGGCAGCGTAAGCATTGCCTTGATGGGTTTGCACAGGAATGTTCCCTGAACCTCCAGGCCTTTGGGGTTGTTCCAATTGCGATCAAAATACAGTCCTGGCTGCTCCACGTACGAAACCGTCGCCACCATAAGCCTATCGCCAGCAACAACAGACTTCTCGTTCAGCGATGTAATAGTGACACACGCGAACTGCTCTTCCTCAAGGGTTATGCTGACGCCATCGCCCAGGTCGATGGGGGTGTTTCCGGGCAGGTAACCAATGGCCCATTTAGACCTTGGCGTCTTGACCACGAAGTACCCTTCCTTCCAATAACTGACAAGCTCTCCAGTCGCGTTGAGGGCGGGATATTCCTGCGGGTCGCCGAGAAGTCGCAGCATTTCATCCGAACCGGCGGCAACCTTGACGGGGCCCGTCTCACCCTTCGACTCATACAGGGATTCGACAGATGTCTCGGGCTGGCCGAATTTCATCTTTGAATAATCCAACGAAGCACTGGCCTTGAACGCAGCCTGAGAAAACCCCGGCAAGTGCAGGTCGAAGTCGTCCCGTGTAATGCCGCGGGCATTTTCGGAATGAAGAATCTTTTCCATTGGCGGAGTGTAAACCACCTCGAAAGGTGGCTCGCTCATGTCGCCGCGAATCATCATGACAGTCGCAGCCGGAAGGAGCGCCCTCACCGCTGGGTCCCATCCGACGTTAAGCGTATTTATATGGTACGCATCATACGTGATCTTGTTATGGAATAGCGAAAACAGGTATGATGCATCATGTCCGGCCGATGACATCAGGGCCATTTGGTACAGTATTGACGCAGCACGAGTAATACCGGAAACATTCTTTCCATAGATCCACTCGTTGTGCATGACTGGCTTGCCACGGATCTTGGACAAAGACAACAGCCCAGCCCTGCTTTGAGGACCATATGGATTCTGTCGATAAGGCTGGTCGCCACCGTAGGGGTGATCGGCAGTGTAATCCATATCGGTATGCGCGGCATAGACACCGATTGGCGTTCCCGGATGCAGCCAGTTCGTGCCCGTAATGGGAATTTTCAGGCCTATCTCGCGAAGATGCGCATGCATTTTCGCAAAGTATTCTCGCATCGTCTCCATGCGAAATCGCTGATTCATGAACATGGGGGCGTCACCGTACGCCACGTTCCCAAGCCCGAGCCTGTCCCGCCACCTGTCGAACATGCCCTTGAAATGCTCGCGGTACGTCGGCGGGAAATGGTGCGCGAATGACGCGTGGGTGAAAAGGTCGTTCTCATTGACGATCTCGGCAGTGACAATCGCGGGATCATCCTTGTAGGCAAGTCCTGTATACGGATTCTTGTGCGTCCAGACTTTCGTCAAAAAGTCCTTCTGTTTGACGCTTAACACAGGATGGTCGTGAAGATAGGCGGTACCCTTCATGCCGAACGTCAGCTTGTCGTATTCGGGAACACCATCGCCCTTCCTGAACACGCGATAAGTCAGGCCATCCATGTGAATGTAGATTCCCCGTTTCTTGAACTGTGCAATCAGGTAGTCCATCCGATCGAACAATTCAGCGTCGAGGTTCTCGGTTGACGTGTCGAATGTCTCACGATCGAAAAGGCCAAAGCCTTTGAGGTAGTAATCGATATGGTGCATTCTCACGCAGTTGCTTCCCATGGCGGCGACTCGCTCTGCCATGAGTTCCGCCTCCCGCTTGGTGGGGAACTTGCTGCCGTGAACGAGCGTCACGCCGTTGAAGCGAACGCGCTTGGGGGACTTCTCAAAATAGAATCCACCGTCTCTTGCCTGGAGGAACCCATATTTACCCGCGGGAGCGTCGAGCACCGCCGAACTCGCGTCGGCGAAATTGAAGCTGGGCGTATCGACGAACGCACTGGACTTGGGCGGATGGATCGCGAACCATCCATCATGTGAATTTTGAAACTTAAATGCGTCGGAGTCAACCTGTACAAGCTTATCGGCGTTCGTGCGAATGCTGGCGCCGTACTTGACGTTGGTTCCCTTGGTCACCTTCGACTGAATGGTCAGGTGTGTACCACGGGCGCTTGACCCCATCGCCCACTTGGACACGCCGGTAAAGTCCGTCAGTACAAACGACTCGCCAGAAGGGAACTCAACTTTCACTTCCTTCATGTTGGAACCGGACGGAAGAGCCTCTCTCTGGGCCAGGGCAACATAGTTGATTGGCCTGCCGTTGATACTCAGCCGCACGTTGTCCTGTTGCTCAAGGCGCAGGATCATGCCCACTTCATTCAGGGCGGAGTACTCCTTCGCCGATCTGGTGGTATTCGCCGACCAGTTCATTTCAAACGTCTTGCTGTCGGCGCGGTTCATCTGCCACTTATATGTGCTGAATCCGACCATCCCGGCGACATCCGTCAACTCCCCATTGCGTTTGACAGTCGGAAGTTTGCTCTCCCAGCCACGGTTGTTCAACTGCCTCTGTATTCTCCAATGATGGGTCTTGACGTAGAACTCCAGCACGACTTCGGTGTTCATCTTCGTCGACTCGTCGATAACACCTATATGCAACGCGCCGTTACGGTCGAAACCAATCGCGCCTTGATTTTGTGCACGTACGTCCGCCGCGAACGAACCGAGAATACATAGCACCGCCGTGAGATACAAAACTGACCTCATAATATACTCCATGGAGCCACTAAATAGATCTACAGATCTGCACAACTGCCGTTAAGGCTTGTCCAGCTACTTGCCGTCATCCCATCCCGAGTATGGTCGGAATTCGGTTTCTTCATACTGTATGGTGTGTGTGTCCACGTGCCCATCCAGGAAGACCATATTGCAGCGGGTTGCTTTGATGTGCCTGGCGACTGTCGCAAGCGTCTGGGGATAAGAAACCATGTACGAGGCAAACCTCATCGCATCCCAATAGCCACTCA
>CAZWAT010000261.1:0-3150 GCA_964632015.1 uncultured Planctomycetaceae bacterium | reverse complement strand
GCGTTTATCGGAGTTCTTCCTGTCGCCCGTATCGGGTGGCGTTGGCTCGGGTGGTGGGGCTTTCATTTTGCGAGCCACTACCCACAGCGTGACACCTGCCGAGAGTATCAGCATCGACGAAATCTGGTTATGAGTGAAGAGTAAGTTTGCGAGATTATGCGGGTTGTCATCGCGGACAATCTCCAGGCCGAAGCGCGTGATTGATTTCAACACCATCATCAACGCGAAGATTTGTCCCGCGCTGGGTTTGAATCGCCCGTAACCCAGCAGGATCGCGCAGATGAGCAGGGCATTGGCGATAGCCAGCGGCTGGGCGGGTTTCACCGGCAGGGCCTTGGTGTTTGCGGCGATATTCCAGAGGTCCTCCCGCAACCAGTCGTTGGCGAGTTGTCGTTCCTGTTCGTCCAGGTCACCGTTGTGATCGGCGTCGAACCTGGCGAATATGTCGCTTCGCCTGTGCAGGTGATAGTTGTAGAACTCTTCGAATGTCAGGCCCGTGCGTCTTGCTCTTGCGAAGTGCAGGGCCCGCGGCCAGGCTTGTCCGCTGACGACAGGCCCGGCAGATGAGGCGTTGAGTGCCCGCTGCCAGTCATGTTCGGTCATTATCCCGCCCGGGCCGACGAGTTGGGAGAACAGGCGATGCATCTCGTCGGGCGTCAGCGACAGGGTTCGCAACTGGTCGTCGGAGGCGTCTAATTTTCCATGCAGGTATCTTGGTGGAATGGGCATGTTGTCCGGGCCCATCAGCCTGGGATCGATGTCGGATGGTTTGATTCGCCCTGTGTAAAGCTGGTGCGAGAATACGGGCGTGGGCGTCTGTGTAGCCTGCGAAAATGGGCCCGGCGAGCCGTCAACTTTCACCAACGGCTGGGAGAACATCGGAAACCGCATGTGCAGCGGCGAGTGTTCGTGTGCAGGTCCACCGAAGCAGCAACCGTTGACCAGGCATCCGAGCCTTCCGAACGCCAGACCCAGCATGATGCTCGGGGCGATGATGTCGAGATATCGCCGGATCGAAAGCTTCTTGGCTTTGAGGTAGATGATCGCGAGTATCGCCGTCAGCGCCACCCCGCCGTAGTAGATCAGCCCGCCACTGGTGACGTTGAGCATTTCGCCAATCATGTTGGGATGGTTGGCGAAGGAGTTCCAGTTCTCGATGACGAACGCCAGTCGAGCGCCCACGACCCCGCCTATGAGCCCCAGTATCCCGAGCGTCGAGACCACCTGCACGCTGGCGCCGTGCTTCTTCGCCCGCCAGTGGGCAAGGTAGATGCCCGTAACGAAGCCCAGCACCATCATCAGCCCATACCCGAAGACCCTGAGCGGGAACTCCCTGCCGAAGATTGTCACCGTTCCGAAATCAATGATGATCTGGAGCATTCGCCTCAGTTCCTCCGTTGGTGTGCGTACATGGGGGCTTGCATGCGACTATAGCCTCCGCACGATCTTGTTGTTCGAGTCGACCAGCACCACGGTCGGCGAGACGTTGGGGGCATGTTCTTCGTTCACGTATCCTATAGCCATGATGATAACCAGATCGCCCACATTGACCAAGCGGGCGGCAGCTCCGTTTATGCACATCATTCCGCTTCCTCGCGGGCCCGCGAGCACGTAGGTTTCGAATCGTTGCCCATTGTTGATGTCGGCGACCAGCACGAACTCGCCTTCGTAGACGTTCACGGCGTCGAGGATGTCCTGGTCTATGGTGATAGACCCAATATAGTCAGGGTCGGCGTCGGTAATCGTGGCCCTGTGAATTTTCGCTCGAAGCATCTTGATCAGCATACGACCAGCCTTTCCGGTGGCGGGCATCCCGCCGATAAGCCCTACAGATTAGGCCCTGTCGTCGGCAGCGTCCACCAGAATGTTGTCAATGAGCCTGGCGTTTGTGAACTTCACCGCAACGGCTACAAGCACCTGTGGGCTTGTGACTTGTACGTCGTTCAGTGTGTGAGGGTGCACGATTTTGACATAGTCTATCACGCCGTCCGGGGCGTTGCGGGCGAGCGACGCCTTTATCGCATCGATGACCTCCGATGCCTGCGGGTTACTGGTCAGGATCATCCTTCTGGCGTCCGAAAGCGACTTCCACAATGCAGGGGCCTGTTGACGCTCGTCGGAGGTAAGCCTGGAATTCCGGCTGGACATCGCCAATCCGTCACTTTCCCGCACGGTGGGGCAGGCGACAATCTCGACAGGGAAGTTCAAATCCTCCACCATTCGACGGATAATCGCCATCTGCTGAAAATCCTTCATGCCGAAAAATGCCTTGTCGCACTGTGCGATGTTGAAGAGCTTCGACACGACCGTGCAGACGCCGGCGAAGTGCCCGGGCCTGGACGCCCCGCACAAATTGTCACCCAGCTTCGAAACACTTACCGTGGTAAGCCCGCCATCGTATGGGTACATGTCGTCCACCGCGGGCATGAAAACGATGTCGGCTCCGTTGTTCCGGCAGGCGTCAAGGTCGGCATCGGGCGTGCGGGGGTAGGTGGCGAAGTCTTCATTCGGGCCAAACTGGGTGGGATTGACGAAAATGCTCACAATCACCACGTCGCTGGCGGCCCGGGCGCGACGGATAAGGCTCAGGTGTCCGGCGTGCAGGTTGCCCATGGTCGGAACCAGGGCGATGACCTTGCCCGCGCGTCGGGCTGGGTTGACGATTCTCCTTAGTTCATTGATCGTTCGTATGGTCTTCATGGTAGTGGTAGTGTTTGTGTCTGGATAGAGGCGGCGTCAAGATGCATGCGTATCTCGTCTGCGATGTCGCGGCAGTTGTCGAGGCGTCTGAAATCCACCCCCGCCGAGTTTACGCTGATGACCGGGCAGGGGGCCTGGCGAGCGGCGTGGATGCACGAGCGTCGCATATCGTTAAAGAAGCTCTCGTCCATCACGCGTTCGAAAGATCGGCCTCGACTGACAAGGCGATCCAGCAGCGTGCTGGTGTCGGCGTCCAGGCTTATAAGCACGTCTGGCTCACGGACAATCCGCCCCAACCGGCGAGCGAGTGGCTCATAACACCCAAGGTCTTCGGGGCACAACCTGAGCCTCGCGAAGATGATATCCTGACACCATGCGTAGTCGCTCACAACGAGCCCGCCGTTGTCGCATCCGGCCCTGGAAAGCTGAGAAACCCGCGAAACGAGAAAG
>CAZWAT010000260.1:0-3158 GCA_964632015.1 uncultured Planctomycetaceae bacterium | reverse complement strand
GCGTGGACGTGATGACTGTCTCCCGCTGGGAGGCAGGCATACACCACCCTCAAGGCAAAAAGGCACAGGCAATTAAGATGCTGATTAGTGCTCCGCTTCGATCGTCGCTGCCACCTGAAGCCGACCCGCGCGAACAATTCTTGAGAGAAGCCTTTCGGGCGCTGCCTGATGAGATGCAAACTGAACTGCTGGCGTTCGCAAGCAAACTGGTTGGCCGGGCGCGCAATGGTACTGACTGATCCGCAAATCCCTTGCATACCCGCAGGGGGTTCTATAAACGCTTGCGGACGTAGGGGTAAGCGGCTAGGATCATTTCAACTAGGAGCCATCAAATGTCAAAAATACTCGCGGTTACATTGATGCTGGTCATGTGTGCGGGGCAGTGCGTTTGGGCAGGTGAGTCGGCGGATAAGTCGGCAGTGCGATCAACGGTCGAAAAGGCGATGACGTTGTACGATGGTGGCAATGTGTCCGAGGCCATCGCTGCCTTGCAGGAGGCGATCTCGCTGATGCAGACGACGGGCACCAAGAGCATGGCGGCGATGCTTCCATCGGCCCCGACGGGATGGCAAAAGGGCGAGGTCGAAAGCCAGTCAATGACCGCGCAGGGTCTCAACTTCAGTGAAATCAGTTGCCAGTACACGCGATCGAGCGATGGACTTGGTGTCCGCATTCAGTTGTGCAATTCGCCGCAGATGATCGAGACCCACAAGTCTGTCGCCGAGGCGTACAAGAATCCGCAGATGCTCGCAGCCATGAACCAGGGCCAGCAGATGAAGATCGCCCAGTTCTCGCGTGATGAATGGGTCGGCTGGACAAGAACACAGCAGGATGACACCTCAGAACTGGTGGCGTTCAACAATTCCAATCTGCTGACTATCCATTTAGATAAACCCGACGAAAACGTTCTGGAGCAGTTCATCGGGTTGATCGATTTCAAGGCCCTTGCCGGCGCTGAATAATGATGGGAAGGAACCGTTTGATGCGTCTAGCGTTGACACTGCTGCTTGTGGGAGTGTGCGTGATAGGTGGGTGCGACGCGCCTGTCGATGTCGGTGAGGTTCCATCGCCCATCGACAAAACACTGCCTCATCGGATATCCATTCACCCGTACACCGGCGGGCCTCGCGCGCTGGATGACGAGGGTACGTTGGGGCTTGAGGTTCAAATAGCCGCCCTCGATTCGTTTGGCGACAACACGAAGGCTTTTGGAGACTTCCGCCTTGAGCTTTTCGAGTTTCGCCGTAATGTTCTAGACCCCAAGGGCGCAAGGCTTGCGGTGTGGGAAGTCGACCTGCTCGACCCCGCCCAGAACCACAGACACTGGGATAAGTTCCGCCAGATGTACGAGTTTAGGCTTCAATGGGATCATCCCGCATCGATGGGCAGAAGACTGGTGCTCAAAGCGACGTTTGCGAGCCCATTTACCGAAAGATTGTTTGACCAGGGCGAGTTTATCGCCGGAGAATAATATATCCATCGATGCGAATGATGCTTTCCATGCTGTTCATGTGTGTGATCGTGGCCGGAGGTTGCCACAACGACGCCTCCGACGCCCCAGGCCCCATGTACAAAGGTCAGGATTCCACTGCCCATTATCGCCGGGTTCACTCGCCAACCTACAATCCCGATTCATATATGCGCAACAGCAGCCGCCAGCCAAGCTACGAAGGAGTAACGTTTCAAACGCGACCCGATCAACTCGGCCAGAATTATGAGGTCAATTCTGTGGAAGATGTACCTGAGTTCGACCAAGGCAACGCAGAAAGTCCGAACGACAATTAGCTTGCCCCCCGACGAGGACTCTACTACCGTGCCCACGCTACTATCAGCCTGCTGACAAATCTTTCTTGTTCCTCTTCTTGGGCGACTTGGACGATCCAGGCTTGGACCTGCGAGTTGGCTGCTCCTTGGGCAACTCATCAAGCAGTGAGCGTATCAAACGCATGTTCCAACTGTGCAATACCAGCATTCCTTGAAGAGTGTTTCTGATTTTGATTTGTTGTGCTGCATTCATCTTTCTTCTTGCCTCGCATCCTTTCGCTGGTACAATTAATATTCAGTAATGGGTGCAAGTATATTCGCAAATGCGAATAATATCTATTTAAAACTACCCGAATGTGAGAAATAATATTACACATCCCCCCATATGTGAACGTATCGCCAAGATACGTGTCGAGCTGTTTGGCGTTCGCGGCAAGGCTGCGTTTGCAAAACGCCTGGGCCTGGCGTCCAGTACGTATGATTATTATGAATCCACTCGTGTTCCGCCTGCGGAATTTCTCGTCAAGATCGCCGATACCGCCGGAGTTGACCTTCGGTGGTTGTTGACCGGCGAAACGAGCTCCCAACCCCTGGGACCCGGAGCGAGTCATGTGATCCAGAAGGCGGCGGCCCTGATGGACAAACACCCCGATTCGATCCAGCCCCTGATCGCCTTCATTGACATGCTGGAGGAGGCGGCCCGTAAGTTCCCGCAGAAGAACGTCTTTGAACCCAAGGCGGTGGATGGCAAGCATGCTCGCATTGGATGGATCGCCGTGGTAGGCAGGAGCGCTGCGGGTGTTCCGGCGTTCTGGGAAAGCGGCGAAGATGAAGGCGTCACCAAGATTGACGACCTGATCGAGCATGCCATCCCTGCCGATTCCGCCCGTGTCAGCGATATACAGATAGAGGCGGACGCCTCCGCCGGCAGCGCCCAACTGGTGACACTCACCCAGGCGGATGAGCGGGGACTTTGCGAATACATCGTATGCCCGGGGATCAAGGCGAAGTATCCCGACGCGTTTGCGATGCGGATAGATGGCGAGTCGATGAGTCCGGAAATCCGCCACGGCGACTGCGTGATTGTCAGTCCATCGGTACCGGCCGTCAATGCCTCGGCAGCCGTGGTTCAGCTTGCCGGCCAGATCGGCGTTACCTGCAAGCTCTACCGTCGCGAGGCAAGCAAGGTGCATCTCGTTTCAATTGCCCCACACGTGCCCCCGCAGGTATTCGAAGATACGCAGGTGCTATGGGCCCTGAAGGTGCTGGGGAAGGTTCGCGCATAACACGAAGCTACATAAGCAACGGTTGCGAATTAACGAAGCGTATAGGGGCATTTCAAGTCAACGCGAAAACGCAAAATCGACAGGTCCCGAAAAACATTATCGGACGTT
>CAZWAT010000259.1:0-3172 GCA_964632015.1 uncultured Planctomycetaceae bacterium | reverse complement strand
CTTTCATCGCGGTTTCGGTACCCAGCATGACGTAGCTGGCGGTTCCCATGCTTCCGGGGATGATGACTGGTTGACCAAGCGACCTGTATGCGTCTATCAGCTCGTGGTGCCCGGGGGGGAAGGCTCTTGTCGCCCCTTTACGGTGTACGCACAGGTCTTGGGGCTTGTGGTCGATGACGTGCGACTCGATTTTCGCGATGTTATGTGCGACATCGTACACTTGGGCGAGTCCCAGCGAGTCGGCAGACTGGTTGAAGAACCGCTCGAGGGTCTGGCGAACCTGCACCGCGAGCAGTTGTCGATTGCACCAGGCGAAATTAGCAGCTGCCCGCATCCCCGCGAAGTAATGTCTGCCTTCGGGGCTTTCAACCGGGGCGCATACCAGTTGCCGGTCGGGCAGAACGATACCGTGCTTCTGCGGGACATTCCTCAGGCGCTTGATCGCGTCGGAACAGACCTGGTGCCCCAAGCCTCGCGAGCCAGTGTGAATCATCACTGTAACCATGCCCGCGGCGAGCCCCATTGCATCGGCGGCGGGTTGATTGTAAATCTCTTCGACGTACTGGACTTCTGCAAAATGGTTTCCGCTGCCCAGTGTTCCGCACTGGTCATGCCCGCGTTTGAACGCCTCTGGAGAGACTGCCGAGGCGTCGGCGCCGTCGAGATGCCCGTTGGATTCGGTCTTTTCCATTTCATCCACCGACGCCAGTCCGCGTTCGAGCAGGTAGGGGACCCCCTCATTGAGAATGCGGGTCATTTCCGCGTTGGAGAAAGAGAAAGGCCCGCCCACGCCCACACCAAGCGGGATGTCGCGGAACATCTGGTCGATAAGCTCCTTGAGCCGGGGGCGCACCTCCTGAACGGGCAGGTTGGTTCGCATCAGCCGGACGCCGCAGTTGATGTCGTAACCCACTCCGCCGGGGCTTATCACCCCGCCTTGGTTCGGATCGGTGGCGGCGACTCCGCCTATGCAGAACCCGTATCCCCAATGAATATCAGGCATGGCAAGGGACGCGCCGACAATACCCGGAAGCGTCGCGACGTTGGCAACCTGGTCGATCGCCCCGCCCGAGAGCACCTCGCTTATCAGCGCGGTGCTGGAGTAGATGATCCCGTCTACCCTCATGTCGTTGCGGGACGACTTCGCCAGTCGATACCTGAAGGGGTCAAGTTGCTCAAGTGTTCCTTCGAATACCTTGCCCATAGTGCGTGTCCCGGTAAAGAGTCAGATGTCCAATAGAACCCTGGCGACCCACTTGTCGTCTTGCCTGGCGACCTTGAGCTGATGGTATGTCACTGCCTTGACCTCCGCGGATATCTCGTGCCTGGTCGGGTCGAACGGTTCGCCAAGGAGGTCTGCCCAGAGCTCGGTGTCGGTAATCTTTGTCACGCGAATCTCAGCGACGAGAAAATGGTCGAACTGCACCACGCCAAGCACCTCGCCAAGATAATCCACCGCGAGTGATTCAAGGTCGTCGGCCTTGACGTTGAGGGGGCGGGTCTCGTTCTTTCGCACCTGGGAGGCGCGACCTATATAGTTTGCAAGTCCTTCGCCAAGTGCCGCGAACAGTTCATCCACACTGTCTGCCTGGGCAGCCAGACCAATGTCGGCGGTATGCTCGAAGGTTTCGCAGTGACTGGTCATATCCTCGTGTTACTGGGCGGGCAGATTCAGCGAAAGCCCGTCCACCATTTCGGTGATCGCCTGCTTATCCTCGGAAGACAGCTTGAAATCGGCGGATCCTGCGTTCTCCTGGGCCTGGGTAGCGTTTCTTGAACCCACAAGAGCCGCGGTTATACCCGTCCTGTTGATCGTCCAGTTGATCACCAATTGTGCAATGGTAGCGCCGTATGAAGAAGCGATAGGCTTGAGCCGGTCGCAGAGGTTGATTACCTTTTGACGATTTTCCGGCGTGAAGTAGGGCGACTTCGACCGAAGATCATCGGGTTTGAAGACACGATCCATAGTCATCTTACCGCTGAGAAGACCCAGTTGAAGCGGGCTGTAGACAATCACCGCGACGTTGTTGTCGATGCAGTATGGCACGAGTTCGTTTTCTATGCCCCTTCTGACCATGCTGTATGGAGGTTGGTCGCTTGCAAGCGGAAACACTTTGCGGGCCTCGTCGATTTCCTCGGCAGTCCAGTTGCTCACGCCCGCCGCCTTGATTTTTCCCTGCTTGTGCAGTATTTCCATCGCCTCCATGGTTTCTTCGATGGGGGTGCTGGTGTCTCGCCAGTGACATTGAAACAGGTCTATATAATCTGTTCCGAGGCGTCGCAAGCTCTGTTCGCACTGTTCTATGACGCTCTGTTTGCCTGAATGGCGATACACCTTCATCATTCTTCCGGTGTTGTCCTGCGTTTCGAAGTGAAAGACGCCCAGGGTCTTGTCCCAGATGAGCCCGTACTTCGTGAGTATCTGCACGCGGTCTCTAATTCCGCTGATCGCCTGCCCGATGACGGTTTCGCTGTGCCCGAACCCGTAAACCGGTGCGGTGTCTATGGAGGTCATGCCCAGGTCGATTCCCCTGCGAACGCCCGCTATTGCGTTTTCGTCATCCGTGCCGCCCCACATCCAGCCGCCGATAGCCCATGCACCAAGTACCACTGCCGACACCGTAACATCGCTGTCACCCAACTTCCTGTATTTCATCGTTCAGCTCCTCTGAGGCAAAAGACGCGGATAATTATATCGATAAACGCTCAGCGGGGGCGGAAAAAGCCCTTGTTCCCGCGATATTGGGGCGCAGGGGCGATTGTGTCAAGACAGCTTCTGGAGGTGAGTCGGCGAATGTCAGCTTGCGTCAGGACTGCAAATCAATTTCGCTTACGTCGCATCAGCAGGGGGCAACCCATGACCAGCAGACCCAGCGCCAGCGGCTCGGGAATAATTCCCGCGATCTGGTCATCGGCGTATGCGCCGGTATCGTCAAGCTGGGCGAAGAAACCCCATTGGCTTATCGAAGACATATTGGAAAGCAGGGAGGTTGTAACCGCCACTTCGAGCCCATCGTCGGCGGCGGCGAAATAATGCACGTCCTGTACGAGCTTCGAGCCATGCAGATACGCATCGATGCAGGAATCTTTCATGACTATTATGAGTTCGTACAATTGTATTGGGTTATTTACGTCGGTGACGTCATCGAAGTAGCAGATGAACTCTGTACAT
>CAZWAT010000258.1:0-3179 GCA_964632015.1 uncultured Planctomycetaceae bacterium | reverse complement strand
CTGGCATCGTGAGCCACGCGATGCCCAAGCACAGCACGCACTTAACAAAGCAACTGATAGCCGACCGCACCCGGTGGCTTATGATTGTCTGTTTCCTTTTGACAAATGCTGACGAGAGCGCAGAATAGAGGGCTTGTTTTCTTTTGGAGCTTACGCATGGCGAAGTGCTGTATTGGCATAGATTTGGGCGGGACGTTCACCAAGTTTGCCCTGATGGACGAGCATGGAAAGATGACCAGGACGTTCCAGTTGCCCACCCCGCTTGACAAGGGTGGTCAGGGTCTGGTTGACCTGCTGGTTGTGGGCAGTCAGAGGCTCATGTCGGAGAACTCGCTTGCTGCCGACGATGTGCTTGGGATCGGCATCGGCTCGCCGGGTCCCATCAGTATTCGCAGGGGGATGATTCTGATGCTGCCGAACATCCCGGGCATGGAAAATCTACCCCTGTGCGAGATGGTGTCGAGCAGGCTGCATCGTCCTGTGGTTCTTGAAAATGACGGCAACGCAGCCGCCTACGGCGAGTACATTTGCGGGGCGGGCAAGGGGGGAGGCGACATGGTGATGCTGACCCTGGGCACGGGGATCGGAAGCGGTATCATCATCGAAGGTCGGATTCACCACGGTAAGCACGAGATCGGGGCGGAGTTGGGACACATGATCGTCGACGCGGACGGCGAGTTGTGCAATTGCGGCCAGCGAGGCTGCCTTGAACGATACAGTTCGGCAACGTTTCTTTCGCTTTACGCGGCGAGGCTTCTTCAGAGTGACCCGCGTCCGAGCGTGCTTCGAGAGATTGCCGGGGGATCGGCCATCGATGCGAGGCATATTGTCGAGGCGTACAAGCAGGGCGACGAGCTTGCGACAGAGGTTTGGTTGCGGGCAATGAAGTTTCTGGCTATTGGATGCATTAACATTTGTAGAATTTTTGATCCAGACGAGATAGTACTGGCGGGAGGGCTTGTGAACGCTGGGAAAGATTTGCTCGATCCTTTGAGCGGGTTCTATCATGAGCTTCACTGGAAGCTTACCGAGGTGCGGACGCCGATTCTGCTGGCTCGGCTGGGCAGCGACGCGGGCGTGATTGGGGCTGCGGGAGTCGCGTGGTCGGCAGTGCGCGAGGTACCCGACTGTGCAGCCCATCTGACAATCGACAGGCAAGATCAATGACTCATTATTATCCAGATTTTGAAAAGTTTCGCGCCCTTTCTCAGAAGGGCAACATCATCCCTATCTATCGCCAGTTGCTTGCGGACACACTCACCCCTGTGAGCGCGTATCGCAGGTTGGCGAATCCGCCGGGCTTTGCTCCGTGTGCGCATTCTTTCCTTCTGGAAAGCGCCGAGCTTGGAAACAGGGCACGGTATTCGTTCGTGGCTGCGGATCCTCAGTTGGTCTTCAAGGCGTGTGGCAACAACGTCACCATTACCCGCGGGGGGGATGTCAAAGAAATGCGGGTTGACGATCCTACCGAGGAGTTGGCGAAGCTGACGACGGATTACGTGCCCGTTTCTGTGCCGGACTTGCCGATATTCACCGGGGGTCTCGTAGGATACGCCGGCTACGACATGGTGCGATACTCCGAGAATCTCGGGCCTGGGCCTGTAGATGATCGCCACCTGCCCGACATGCTGTTCGGGTTGTATCGAACCGTACTGGTATTCGATCATTTATATAACACCATTAAGGTTGTGTGTAATGCCTACGTAACGGACGACCCCGGCGCGGCGTATACAGACGCTCAGGTGTCGATCGAACGGGTAATCGAGAGGCTCAGGGAAGGCAGCGACCAGATGGTTACCGAGATAAGTCTGGGAAATCCGCCCTCCAAGCCGTTCGTCTCGAATTTCACCAAATCGGGCTTCGAATCCGCGGTTGAGAAGTGCAAGCAGTACATTCGCGCGGGGGATATATTCCAGGTTGTTCTCTCGCAACGCCTCGAGATGGACACGACCGTGGACGCGTTCGACATTTACCGCGCGTTGCGGGTGATAAACCCCTCGCCGTACATGTTCCTTATCAAGGGTCCCGATGTCACGCTGGTTGGCTCGTCGCCGGAAATTCTGTGCAGGGTTGAGGATGGGGTGATAACGAACCGGCCTCTGGCGGGCACGCGTCCCAGGGGCGCCACGCCCGAGCGGGACAAAGAGCTTGAACTGGAACTTTTGGCCGATCCCAAGGAACGGGCGGAGCACATAATGCTTGTTGACCTGGCCCGCAACGATGTGGGCAAGGTGTCCAAGCCGAACACGGTGAAGCTGCACGGTGCAATGTCCATCGAGCGTTACAGTCACGTCATGCATATCGTTTCCGACGTGAAGGGCGAGCTTGCAGATGGGCTCACCTCGTTCGACGCGCTCAGGGCAGCCTTGCCGGTTGGAACCGTCAGCGGGGCGCCCAAGATTCGCGCAATGCAGATCATAGACGAGCTTGAGCCTACCCGCCGCGGGCCTTACGCGGGGGCAGTGGGATACGTGGACTTCAATGGAAACATGGATACATGTATTGCACTAAGAACGTTGGTCATCACAGGTAAGAAGGTCTATCTTCAGGTAGGCGCGGGAATCGTTGCCGACTCTGTCGCCGCAAACGAATACCAGGAGACGCTCAACAAGGCCCGCGCGCTGCTCAGGGCGATAGAGGTCGCCGAGTCAGCGTTGTCCATGTAACCACAACAGGATGAGGTAGGTGGGTGCGCGTTGTGTTCTCACAGCAGGTGTCTATTGGAGCTTCGCGGATCGGTTACAAGCGTGCTGTTATAGGTGGCCCGGAGGCGTCATAAAATTCTTGCGAGGTGTCAACCGTATTGATCATGACGCCGCTCTTGTTTCTTGGTAGCGACATCTTGATCGCCCCGTCAGGCGTTATGAACACGCTGGGATACGAGCTGTAATAAGCGCTAGAGTTGCACGCGCTTGCCCAGAAGTAGTTCATTCCGGCATGCGCCTGCATTGTCTGTCGCATTATCTTTTCGTGAACGCTGGGGCCTTGCGCGTGGGCGTTGTGGAACGACTGAAAGATCATCTGCACGCCCTTGGCGCATAGTCGGCGGTAGAGTTCGGGGAACCGCACCTCGTAGCAGATCAGCAGGGCACACTTGATGCCGTTGATTGTGAAGATGACATCGTGGTCACCTGGGCTGAACACCCTTACATCGGCGGGCGTGAGGAATCGCTTGTCAT
>CAZWAT010000257.1:0-3311 GCA_964632015.1 uncultured Planctomycetaceae bacterium | reverse complement strand
CCGGCCCGAGGCGCTGCGCCACGGCCTCTCGTGGCGAGTGCCGGCCGGCCGGTACGACGTGCGCGTGCGGCGGCTCACCGAAGACACCGATCGAGACCAGACCTTTGACGACATCTATTGGGCGGCGCTGCGCACCTACCGGGCGGATCCTCCCGTGACCCCGCCCGTGCCGCTGTGCATGACCGCGCTGCGCATCCAGGCCACCGACCAGCTCGACCGCATGGTCGACGACCTCAACGGCATCGTGCAGAGCATCGCGCCCAGATGGGACGGCTCGGCCTGGGCGGCGCGCGCCACCTCCTGCCCGGCGGCGCTCATTCGCCGGGCCCTGCAGGGCCCGGGCGTGCCCGCGCCCGTGGCCGACGAGTGGATCAACCTCGAGTCGCTCCAGGCCTTTGCCGAGCACTGCGCCGAGCACGGCTACGAGTACAACGAGGTGATCCAGGCCGACACCTCGGTCTGGGATCTCTGCTCGCGGATCGCCGCGGCCGGCCGGGCCACATTCGGGCTGGTCGACTGGGGCTGGGGCGTAATCATCGACCGGCCGCGCGGCGACCTGGAGATCACGACGCACGTCACACCCCGCAACTCCCGCGATTTCCGCATCGAAAAGGCGTTTACCGACCTGCCGCACGCGTGGCGGGTGGCCTTCGCGAACGAGGAGCAGGACTGGCGGCCCGACGAGATGATCGTCTACCGCGACGGCTACGGGCCCGGCACGGCCTCGCGCTTCGAGCAGCTCTCGCTGCCGGGCGTGACCAGCCCGGACCAGGTCTACGCCCTGGCGCGCTATCACATGGCCGTGGCCGTGCAGCGGCCCGAGCGGTGGGTGTGCCGCCAGGATTTCGAGCACCTGGTGCTCAAGCGGGGCGACCGGGCGCTGGTGACGCACGACGTGCTGCTCGTGGGCCTGGCCTCGGGCCGGGTCAAGGACATTGTCACGGACGGAGACACCGGCGAGATCACGGCCCTGGTGCTCGACAACCCCGTGCCCGGCCTCGACCCGGATGAGGCCTACGGCATATCGGTGCGCACCGTGGGCGACGCCCGGGTGACCCGGCTGGTGACGATCGACGCGGCCGAGCCCGCCGTGGCGCGCCTGGGCGCGCCCATCCCGGCGGGCGGCGTGGAGCCGGGCGACCTCTACGGGTTCGGCCTGCACGGGCTCGAGACCGACGACGCCCTGGTGCTGGCGATCAGGCGAGGCTCGGACCTCGAGGCCGAGATCCACATGGTGCCCTACCGGCCCGAGGTCTACACGGCAGCCGACGGGGAGATCCCGCCCTTTGACACGCGGGTCACGCCCCTGCCCGTGGCGGCGCCTCCCGTCGTGGTCTCGGTGTACACCGACGAGCGCGTGCTGCTGGTCGACCGCTCGGGCAGCCTGCGCCCGCGCGTGAGCGTCGAGGTCGAGCCGTGCGCGCTGCCCCATGGCCGTCTCGAGGCGCAGATGCGGCTCTCCGAGACCCGCGAGCCCTACTCTCCCGCGGAGACCGAGCACCGCACCGGGGTCTCGGTGGTCTTAGCCGGGGTGAGCGAGGGCGAATACTACGACATCAGGCTCAGGTGGGTGTTTACCGACCGCATGCCCAGCGCCTGGAGCGCGATCAACAACGTGCTGATCATCGGCAAGGGCACGCCTCCGGCACCGCTCGAGGGGCTCTCGCTAACCATCCACGGCAACTCGGCCCTGATGCGGTGGGACCCGCCGCCCGAGCTCGACGTGCTCTACGGCGGCCTGGTGCGGTTCCGGCACTCGCCGGTGTCATCCGGGGCCACGTGGGCGGACAGCGTGTCCATCGGCCAGGCAGCCCAGGCCCGCGGGCTATTTGCAGTGATGCCGCTCAAAGAGGGCGCATATTTAGCCCGCGTCTACGATGTTGACGGCCGCTCGAGCGAGGTGCGCGCCGTGACCACCAAGCAGGCCTCGGTGCTCAAGTACGCGGCCGTGACCTCGGTGCGCGAGGACTCGGGCTGGCTGGGCGCCAAGGACGGCACGGTCGCGGTCGATGACTATCTCAGGCTCGACGAGTACGGGTCGTTTGACGAGGTCGTGGACCTCGACGCGGTGGCCGACCTCGACGGGTTCGGCGTCCCTCTGGCCTCTGGCGAGTACTATTTCGCGGCCGGGTTTGACTTTACCACCGAGCGCCGGGTGCGCCTCACCAGCCACATAAGCGCGCTCTGCGTAAACCTGGCCGACCGCATAGATTTGAGGGGGTCAAAAATGGACACCTGGGAGGAGTTCGACGCGTCGGCCGGGGCCGCGGCCGACTGCCGGGTATACGCGCGGTACACGGACGACGACCCCGCGTCGCCGTCCGCGGCCTGGACACAGTGGCAAAGGCTCGACAGCGCGGAGGTCTCGGCCCGGGGGGCCGATTTCAAGGCGGTGCTCACGAGCTCGGACAGGGACTACAACATATACGTCCTGGAGATGGGCGTATATGCAGAGGAGGTGGATCTGACATGACGACAGTTGCGATACTCGACGACAAGGGACGGCTGGTGGGCAAGGAAGAGGTCGCGGCCAAGGCCGCGGCCGGGCGCGCTCCCGACCCGGGCGACCTGCCCCTGGACGGCGCCTACAAGTGGACCGGCACGGCATACCTGCCGCTGGGCGCGGGATTTGGCAAGATCCCGAAGCCCCCGGTCGATTTCTTGTATGTGCTGCGCGCGCTCATCGCTGCCGCGCCCGACGGCCTGCCCCACGAGGTGGCCCTGTGGGCCGGCTGGTACGACGAGCACCAGCGCACCCAGGCCGAGGAGCGGGTGGTCCTGCAGCGCAAGCTCGGGGCGTAGGGCGGGCATTAAAAAGGGAGGATAACGCACATGGCACAGGCCGACTATTATATAGCCAACCAGTCCGGCGCCCTGGTGCGCCAGGACCTAAACGAGCAGTTCGAGGCCATCGCCACGCTCAACGCCGGGCCGGACGAGCCCGCGGTCAAGTTCCCGCACATGCTCTGGAAATGCACCACGACCGGCGTGCTCTACCAGCGCAACGCGGGCAACACCGCGTGGGAGCTATTTGGCGAGCTCAACGGCGGCGTGCCCGTGGGCACGGTCGTGGCCTACGTGCCCGGCTATTTCGCTGACGCTGCCAACGGCGGGTTTGTGGTCACGGGGCCGGCAGCCAACACCGTTGCCGCGGTCAACGCCCTGGTGGGGCCCACCTGGCGGGTTGCCGACGGCTCGGAGTACGAGGACCCGGCCAGCCCGATCTGGTCGTCCAGCGGCCGGCACCTGCCCAACTGCTCCAACTCCCGGTTCATGATGGGCTCGACCACGGCGGGCGGCATCGGCGGGGC
>CAZWAT010000256.1:0-3316 GCA_964632015.1 uncultured Planctomycetaceae bacterium | reverse complement strand
GCGTTTCGGGTATTGTCGCAGGAAAGGGGCCGATGCGTCAAGATGCAATTCATTATCGACGGTGTGAGGGGTGCAACGTGATTCCGCTGCACGAAATCAAGCCCCACACGTGTGGCTTGGGTGCGGTCGGTCTCAAGTTGCGGGCTGAACTCTTTGGCGCCCACCCATGTCTGTCATTGCCGATCGATCCTGGAACGCGGATAGTACTCCAGGCCCGAAGGGCAGCGATATGAGAGGGCAAAGCGCAGCGGCCGCCCTGGGTCAACCCGCCCCAAATGGATAGCCGCACCCTTCCGCGTCTTTGTGCATCAGGTCTCTTGCAAATTGCCCGCGAAATGTTATTGTGCCCGCTTGCCAGCCACTGGCTTGGTGGTTTTTGAAAAGGAGCCGTCATGATCGCCGATTTCTTCCGCACGTTCATTATGATCTTCTTCTTGTTGACCCCGTTCGCCGCGGTCTCAGGTTTTCTGTCTCTCACCACCGATTACACCAGTCGCCAGAAGCTGCAGGTCGCGATGCGTTGCACAGCCGCCATGCTTGCGATTGTCGCGGTGGTCTTCTTCTTCGGAAAGTACATATTCGACCTGTTCGGAATTACGCTCGACGCATTCCGCGTGGGCGGTGGAACGCTTCTGATGCTGGCCGCCATCAACCTTGTGCGAGGCAACAAGGCTTACCCCGTGTCCGAAGATGAAAAGGATATCGCCGTTGTTCCCCTGGCGATTCCCCTGATCGTAGGACCGGCGACAATTGGCGCCTTGTTCGTTCTTGGTGCCGAGATCCCCGAAGTAAACAAACGCCTTGTCGCGCTCGGGGCGGCGCTTCTTGCAGTAGCTGCCGTCGGAGCAATGCTTACGCTGATGGTCTTCATCGAGCAGAAGATCAAATACAAGGTTCTCGTCGTGCTCTCGAAAATCACCGGGCTGATCCTGGCCAGCCTCGCCTCGCAGATCATCTTTCTGGGCATAAAAGGGTTGCTTGGCCTGTAATGCGGCTTCAGTGTCAAGCTTTGCGCCACGATAGACGCAGAACCATCGGCCGATTGTAAGTCAGCGGGCTTCGACGGTGGATCTTATGCTCCCGCCCGTTGCGAGTTACGCTGATATCCCTGGGCTTGATCCAGTTGCCCTTGTCGTCCAGCAGCTCGACCGACGCGAGTTCCCGCTCGTCGCCGACCTCAAGAACCATCTCGTGATATTCATCCAAAATGAGGTTGAACGCCGACAAAATCGTCTTCTGTCCAATGTCCCTGCGAATGACGAGGGGAAGGATGTTCTGCGTAGCCGCCGCGGGCAATGGCGACCGGTTCAGCCAACGCATGACGTTCTGCATCTGCTGACGCCGGTACATGTGGTTGAAGGCTATGCTGACGATTGAAGGCCAATCGAGCAGATGCACGACCACCCGTCCCCCGAGCGAATTCTCGTAGGCGAACATGCATTCATATTTGCGCACGAGATCAATGTCCATCATGTGCGATATGTGCACCACATCCGCCGACAGCTTCGCCCTGGAATAATCGGGCCTGTCGCCCGGCCGTGGTGTGAGCGTAAGCATCTTGCACTTCTCGCCACCAAAATCCGTGTTGTGGAATTCCTCCACCGACAGCGGCTCGATGGTGTCGATGCAGACCGGCGCCTCGATCGACTCGATGCCGATATACTGCCCGAACCCTCGCTCGACCAGAACACGCGCAGCCCCGGCGTCAATGAACAACCCGTCGGCGAGCAGCTTCATGATCTGATCGTCGTCAAAGCACCGCAGCGTCTGCCCGACGGACGCACGCACCCGCTCATCGGTGTATGTTGTGCTTATGCCCTGGGCCAGAAGAGCAAGGCTCAGACACTGTCCTTTTGACATGATCCCTTGGCAGCCGTCGCCTTCGACAAGCTGTTTGTGATATCCATACCGCGGCGAAAAGAGAATCTGCACGCCTCGCTGGCGACCCTCACCCTGGCATGCCGACGCCAACGCGTTGAAATAATCCTTGTCGCTACCCAGCATGGTAACCATGTCCGGGTCAATCGACATTGGCGATCCAACGTGATCGAATATGTTCAGCGTCGCGCCCCGGCAACCAAGGGCGTACGAAATCGCCATTTGAAGAAACGTCATCGACACGCTCTTTGAGTACTGCGTGAACGGCGTGTTTTCAACTTCGGTCAGTTCAATCGTGCCCGCCGGAAGCATGTGACGCGTAATCGCAATCGAGTCGGCCGTGTAGTAAAGGGCACGCAGCGATGTTTCGTAATAGCTCCCAAGCGGAGGCCGACTGAAGAGTCTATTCCGTTTGCCAGACATCACATTGGCGAGTTGCCCCCAATCTCTGCCTTCAATGCAATGTGCATGAGGCCCCGATGACATCAAACCCATCGTGGTTTCGGGCGAAACCTCTTGAACCGCCTTCGTGAGCAGTTGAGCGACCTCCAACTGCACATCCCGCTGCATGTCAAGGAAGAGCTTACGCCACGGGTGGGGCCGACCGGGGGCGGTAATCGCCGCGACAAGCTCCTCCCTGCCCACAGGTTTGCCAACCAGTTGAGAAAAACGCGCCAGGTGCCTTTCGCAGAAGCAGGAAAACTTGACCGGCAAATGGTTCCAGGTGCGAATGTCATCCTCCACCCAGATCACGCGGGGCTTGAGCCGGGCATAACGCGACCAGATGTCACGTACGTGAGCCCGCCACTGCTCGCAAAGATGGCAGGCACAGCATGTGCATTGGGTACCATCGTGGCCGACCATGGTATGTAGGCCCGGAATGCTCTTACTGCCGTCTCGGGCACGGTCGTTGTGTCCGACAGTGATCCAAGGGTTGATGGAGAACTCAATGCCCATTGCCGTCAGCTTTGGTGTAAAGCCAGCCAGCTTCTCAAGATACGCGTCAACCCACTGTGAATCGGGCTGACCATGCGTAAACTCTTCCGTATCGATCTTGAGAATGAGTTCATCGACGCGCATCTCAGGAAGTGTCTGAAGAAGCTCCTGTGCCACCTCCTCAAATCGCCACGGTACAACAGTCCGGCGCAGTGCATACCAGGCATTGTTTCCGCTCGTGCTAACCGACATCCGTTTGTCCAACGTTTTCATATTCAGCCTACCTTCTTAAAACATAGTCCAGCATGCTGATAGAGAACGCAATGCCGGTATTGCAACTTCATAGCGATAACGATGGTAAATATATAGCCGACGAAGTGGGAGTCAAACACAATTCAAGCCCCGCATGCGGAAGGAAAAAGGGGTCAGGAACCTTTTTGGTACAGGGAAAAAGGGGTCAGGAACGAATGGCACTTCCTTAAGCTGCCCATTGTCTTGTCCA
>CAZWAT010000255.1:0-3327 GCA_964632015.1 uncultured Planctomycetaceae bacterium | reverse complement strand
GCCCAACGAGGTCACCAATGCCGAGTTCCTGCTCGACACCTTCAACGGTGCGATTACCAACAAGTTTTATGTCATGAAATGGCCTGTCCCTGACGACTTCAAGGGTCAGCTCATCTATAGCGTGGAAGTGATAAGCGCACAGACAAAGGCGGTTGGGGTGGTTCTGGGGTTGGGAACCCTTGAGAGTGCGTCGGCACTGGTCAGCTCTGAGGGCGAGACGCCTGAAGATGTATTCGTGACGGTGAACTTCGGCAATCGACTCGGCAAGATATCCCCGTATCTGTTCGGAACCAACGACACCGAGTGGGAGAAGCGGGGTGACAATTCCTTGTATCATCGCCAGATGGCTGCGATGAACCCGGGGATGGTGAGGCTTCACTTCCATTCGCGAATGCGAAATCGCTTTCCCGAGCCTGACGCGAATCTGCCCCTTAAATTCGATGGTGACCTGTATGACCTGACGTTTACCCGACCCGATCGCCAGGGCCAGGAAGTTATGGTGAATTTCGGTCAGTTTCCACGCTGGGCGGACATGAATAATGCCGAGCATCGTGAGATTTACGCCCAGCAGTGTCTGCGGGTCGCGCAATGGCTTGTCAGGGAGCGGGGGTACGCAATTCGTTGGTGGCAGCCGATGAACGAACCCTATGCCAGCGGCGTCGACAAAGAAAGAGGCGTGTGGAAGTTCTATAACCTGCTGGCCGAGAAGATCAAGAAGCTCCAACCCGGCGCGAAGGTTGGCGGGCCCGTCATCTGCTGGCCGGACGAGGGAATAATCGAAGACTTCCTCAAGCATTGCGGCAAGAACGTGGATTTCGTTGCGTGGCACTGGTATCCAACCGGAAGCACACAGACACCAACACACGCGCTTATGCAGCGCACATCAGAAGCCGGCGCGAAATCCGCAGCTATTCGCAAATTGGTTCGCAGGTACATTTCCGATCGGCACGTCCCGCTCGCGCTGACCGAGTTCAACATGAACTACGAATGGCGTCCGAAGAAGGATGACCGACAGCAGAGTAATGTTGGAGCGGTATGGTTCGCCAGCGTGCTCAAACACCTCATCGACGCCGAGCATGACATCGCGTTGACATGGCACTCGCGAGACAACGGGTTCGGATTGTTCAGGTCGGACGACACGGTTACACCGCCCGCTGCCCTGGTCCAGGTGCTTAATCGCTACTTCGCAGGGGCAAACCGGGTGCAAAGTCAAAGCTCCAGCGAGCATGTTGAAACTGTTGTTGTCTCGGGCCCGTCGCATGAGGCTCTGATGCTGATCAACAAGTCGCCTGACGAGCAGACCGCCAGAATGACGCTTCTGAATCTGCCGTATCGGCCTGCAAACGGGCTCGATAGAAGTGTCAGGGAGTTTCGCATCAGCGAAAAAGATCAGCCGGTTACGGAAACCCGAACCAATGCGACACCAGCGGGATTCGGGCAGCAGATAGTCAACCTTGAGCCATACAGCATTCGAGTGTTCGTTTACACCGGGCAGGAGTAACAACCATGAACAAAAGAAAAACAGCCGCATTTACCTTGATCGAGTTGCTTGTCGTGGTGGCGATTATTGCGCTGCTGGTTTCAATTCTCATGCCCAGCTTGACCAAGGCCAGGGACCTGGCAAAAACCACGCTCTGCATGACCAAGGAAAAGCAGATGGCATATGGAATGCATCTGTACCTTCAAGACAATAACAACAGGCTCATCGATATCTATCGAGACCCCAGGAAGAACGACTGGCGCGACGAACTGGCCGAGGCTATGGGGCTGGAATTCGATTATGTGCATCAACATCTCGCACGATGTCCTGAAACGAATCTCGGTGTAACACGTACGCACCACTATGCGTTCAATTCGCGCAAGTCACGAATCAACATTGAGAACGATCTTCCGTCACATGAGCTTCCCAGCAAGGTCTGGTTGATTGGTGAAACGGCCACTGTGCTGCTTGGCTGGGAGCCTGCGAACTACTTCTGGCCGCATGATAACGAACAAGTGATGAACGTAATGTACCTGGATCTGCATGTTGAAACAAGGAGATATGAATCGACAGGCATATATCTTGGTAGATGGCAATAGTAATGGTAAAGGTGGCGCGAGCGGTTCGCGTCAAATGTAAGAATGACATTTCGTAGCACAAAAGAGGAAAGGGAACAAAATGAACAGAAACAAGACTATCGTTGGCGTGTTGCTATTGTTGGCGATGCTGTGCAGCCCCGCCATGGCGGATGTTTACAACTTCCTTGAGGACTGGTCAGGAGAGGGTACACAGCCGGATGGCCAGTGGTACTACAGGGGTGGCACAAAGTCCAACATAGCCTACAAGACGCCCACTTGGAGTGGCACCAACTGGCAGATTGATAACAGTTTCGCTCAGGCCATCGGGGCTACTTATATACGGGCCAATGGATATAATTGGATGAGTCTTCGCTGGTTGGCCCCCGAGGATGGTGTCGTGACTCTTGATATGGCTGGAATGATTGTAGATAGTTCCGGATACAAGGATATGCAGTGGCAGGTGTTACTGCAAGATGTAGTTCTTGATGAAGGTACTTGGACGGTTGGCAGCGAGGCAACATTGAACATCCCAGACATTTCCGTTAGTGCAGGTGACTATGTGACCCTGAGCGTAAATTCATCAGTCGTGGGTAATCACTCAAGGATCAATTTCTCCACAATGCAGGTGGTCCCCGAACCGACGACCTTGGGATTGCTTGGTGTCGGTGGGCTGCTTGGTGTGCTTCGACGCAGAAAGAGATAGGCGTTCCAGTAGAGCTGAATTACCCTTCTGGTAAAGAAGCGTGATTTACCAATCGCATCGGCCCGCATGGCAGCAATCTTCCCATGTGGGCCGATTTGCATTGTGCTGGTGGGGCAGGACGGCTGGCGCCGCTCGACGTATGCTCACTGCAGGTTGTTGTCGTATTGCATGTTCACCGCGCCTTGCGACAGTGGAATCACCACGACGCTGACCGAAGCCGAGTTCGAGCATTCGCCCGATCCCGGCATACGTCACATCCATTACATAATCCTTACATGCCTGGAATTGATCCGCGGGGATCAGCCCTTCGAAATCCCGTCCAGAGAGAGTGATCTGTTGTTGCTCACCCTTTCTGCAGCGGATGTGGATTCTGACGCCGCGATAGGTTCTGAGAACTTCATATCCATCCCAGGCTTTGGGCGGATCAGGGCGATTCTCAGGCCTGTGAATTCGGGTGTCACGCCAAGGGCCATTTCGATTCCGCGACGATACCAAGGTACCGATTTGGTGCTTACGCCAGACCGATCGCCTTGTCGGTGTTCATGTAGTCTCGTGGGTCGGTGATC
>CAZWAT010000254.1:0-3358 GCA_964632015.1 uncultured Planctomycetaceae bacterium | reverse complement strand
GATGTACGTCAAGGCGCTCACCCTGAAGGTCGAATCGCAGACGGTGACCATTGTCGCGGCTGACATCCTGCTGGTGATGAGCAATCTGCGGAGGGAGATTCTACATCGCCTGGGGGTCAGTCCTGAAGAAGTTTTTTTCACTGCAACACATACCCATTCCGGCCCAGGCGGGTTTGCGCCGGGAATTATTGAACAGTTTGTGATTGGCAAGTATGACAGGCAACACCTTGATGATCTGGCGGAGGCGTTTGACGAGGCGATACGTAGCAGCAGGGTCAACCTCAGGCCCGCACAAATAGGATGGGGCACATCCACCAGAAAGGATTCGCCTTTTGTCCATAATCGCATTGACGCCACGGACCCGCCGCAAACCACCGTGCACGCACTGTTGATACGCGACGCCGATGGAAGCGATGTGATCGCCACGCTTGTAATCGCCGCCCCCCATGCTACCTGCCTGGGCAAACGTAACCTGCTGCCCCACCGCGATTTCCCGGGACAGGTGCAGGATTCCATTGAGAAAATTGTCGGCGGGCGCTGCCTCTATGCGGCGGGGGCAGTGGGATCGATGGCGCCGGCAAAAGTCGGCAACAATGACCATGAGCAGGTGCAGGTAGTCGGCGAAAGGCTGAGCCGATCAGCAATGGCTGCGCTACGGGATGCCAGCGCCGCCGGAGACACCAACGCCACGCTGTGCAGCCGGATACTAGAAGTTGACCTGCCTCCAATTCAATATCGATTGACCGGATGGGCGAGGCTTTCACCCATCTCCGCCGCCTTGATGCTCCGAAGCCGACGCACCTATATCCACACGCTGACCATCAATGACAGGATAATAATCGCCATGCCCGCAGATTATTCCGGCGAATTGGAAATGACGCTTGCGGAAAAACGCCCCATCAACGCCCCCATTCCCATAATCTCAAGTTTCAACGGGGATTACGTCGGATATATTATTCCAAATTCGAGGTACGACAGCGGACATTACGAGTCTCGCGACATGAACCTGCTGGGTCCTTGGGCGGGAGAGTACTTTAACGACCTTGCAATGGATATAATACACCAGTCGGCATTGGCGCAGGAATCGGCACGGTAGAGAAATTCGTAACTCAACACTCACCTTACGCCGCACTTTGGCCGATATAACAACTACTTGCGCCCGCGAGCGGGCGTCAGTGGGTCAGAGGATTGGCCCGCACGGCGACCCAAGGAAGGAGCCGAGATGCTGGTATTGTCCCGACAGCGCGATGAAACAATTATGATCGGCGATGACATTGAAATCACCATCGTCGATATCCGCGGAGAAAAGGTCCGTCTGGGCATAAACGCCCCACCTCACGTACCCGTTCACCGCAAAGAGGTTTACGAAGCCATCAAGGCCGAGAAGAAAGCCTCTACCAAACCCGGGTCTCAAACCCAGGTAGAGTCACTTGCGCAACGGAAAAAAGAAAATATCAACCGACCCACCAAGGAAAAAAACGCCATCTAACCCGCCTGCGATACACACGCCCGCGTCTGCTCGGATGCGGGCGATTTTGACGAAACGCATTCCACGCTCGCAAGAGCATCCACGCATCGGGAATCATAACCCGCAGGACTGCATCTGCGAAGCTCGTCCATCGCCGCTGACTTCGTAACAGCGGGCCTGTGCGGACGATCATGCGTCATCGCATCGTAGCTATCCGCAACCGCCAGAATCCGGGCTTCAATTGGTATGTCTTCCCCCGCCAGGCCGTCGGGATAACCAGTGCCGTTCATACGCTCGTGATGATGCTTCACCGCCCCCAGTACGTCATCAAGACCCTTCAGCGGCGCCAGTACCTCATGACCAATGCTGGCGTGCTGGCGAATGCAACGAAAACCCTCCAGGCTGATTCGGGCTCGCTCACCAAGAAGTCTGGCCGGTATCGCCAACAAGCCCACATCATGAAGCCGACCCGCTAACTGGAGCCGACCAGCACGATCACTGTCCATACCCATCTTCAGTGCAATCTTTTCGCTGAGAATGCCCACCCGCTCGCTGTGTCCGGAAATGTGACGATCCCGCGACTCGGCGAATTGAACAATTCGCCCAAGGACATCCATATAGTGACGCTGGGCATCAAGCGAAGCCGCTTCAATCGCCGAGGAACGATCATTCAAATGCCCTACAGCACGATGCACCTGATAAATGACTATGCCACATATACTTATGAGCATCACGCCCAGCGTAATTGTCCCTGCGTGCCATCCCTTGATTGCCATCGCGCACGCCAGAACCGTCAAGGCCACAAGGCATATACCCACCGGCCTGACGACCTGACAGGCATCTGAGAGTAACCTGATCCTGATCATCATTCCTCCATCGTTCTGGGGAAGCTTAGGATTGAGCCCCTGCTTGAACATGACAAAAAACAAAAAAAAGCCTGTCTTCGCCCCATGAACCCGCAAATTCCTGACATTTCAGTCACACGACCCCGGATTCCGCATCATTCCTGTCGAATCAGCCTGGGCAAGGCGATATCCACGTAGCCTCCCAACACCAGGCGATTCCCCGCGGGGAAGTCCACTTTTATCGTCAGTTCCCGCACGCCCAGAACGTCTACATCGACGCGTATGGGTCCATCGTTACCGAGAATTTCCGCCGAGTACAGCTCCCTGCCATCACCAAGCACCGTAACCTTTGCCTCGCCAGCGGGGCGTGCGGCATCGTTTATGCCTACTATCGCACAGAATCTGACATATCTACCTTCTATGTCATAAACCAATTCACACAAGGGAGATACGCCCAACCCCACCGAGTATTCTCTGCCCCCAGGGTTCACAGAACCACCTGCGGCGGATGCATTAACCCTGTAAGGAAACACGATGTCGAACAGGCCTTGCTGCTTCACTCTCATCGGCTCAAGATCAACGAGACTCAAGACATCCTTTGACAGATATTCAATGGCAAGCAGATTGTCGACTGGCGAAGCGACCCGCTTGCCCGACAAATCCGTCCATTCGATTGTCAACATCTGGTCATCGGCAGTCGTATCAGAAACACAACGCCACTCGAGTGATGTGAAACCCATCGCAGACCCGTCACGCGCGATTATCCTACCAGCGACTCCCTCAGGTTCGTCGATCAGTGATGCAGTCCGGACACCCAGAACATTCGACAGCCCCATTTGTCTGTCCTCGCCGCGCCAATTGAGGGCGACTTTGGAATCTCCCACCCCCAGCAGCACGCCCTCAAGAGCGGCAACGTCGTCTCCCCTGCTGACAAACAGCACATCCCCCACAGGAACCCTGCCGGCAAGCGCAGCAGTGCATCGCATCTCTAACTGGTGAACATCGACTCGGCTGGGGGGAAAGATCCACATCACTTCGGTAATGG
>CAZWAT010000253.1:0-3367 GCA_964632015.1 uncultured Planctomycetaceae bacterium | reverse complement strand
GGTGGCATTGGTGGACTTCAGCACCGGCGGATGCCGTGATGGACTGCATTCCGACGGCGTTAACGAAAACCAGGGGGCCGAGAGCACGTTGGCATGGCTTATGAGCCTGTTGATTATGCACCAGATTCAGGCAGAGCAGAACCTGCAGAAGCCCACGGCTGTTCGCCTTGTTCCAAAAGCCTCCGCGGGCATCAAGACCAGTTAATTGCTCCACAAAACCTGACCAGCACTCCCTTTTCCACGTCATGCGCGATATAAAGACCTCCTCAAGGAGAGCAAGTGATGATAGATATTGATCAGTTGAACAGGGCCTCTGGTATTGAAGGGGCTGTTGAATTTGACGTTCACTCCAGCGGACTGGCGCGGGCGAAGCTTACCTCCTCCTATGGTAAAGGCGAAGTTATGCTGCACGGCGCTCATGTGACTCGATTTGTCCCCGGCCGGGGCGACGACGTCTTGTGGATGAGCGAAAAGAGCTGGTTTGAAAGCCATAAACCCATTCGAGGCGGGGTACCGATCTGCTTTCCATGGTTTGGCCCGAAAGAAGACAACCCCGACGCGCCCGCCCACGGCTTTGCAAGGCTGATGGATTGGAGCGTGATCGGTACGCAGACGCTCGATGACCAACGCGTAAGGCTTGTGCTCGCACTTGAGGATAACGAACAGACGCGGGACATGTGGAATCATACATTCAAGTTGACATATTCCGTCACCGTCGGAGAGACGCTCGAACTATCACTGAAGGTGTCGAACACTGATGCAAAACCCATGCGGTTCACCGAGGCTCTTCACACGTATCTTTCGGTGGGGGATGTGAAACGTGTTTCGATTCTCGGCGTGGAGGATACAGAATTCGTCGATAAGGTCAAGGGGTCGGAACGTGCGAAATCGTCGCATGAGCCGATTACGTTTACCGCTGAGACCGATCGCGTATATCTCAACACATCAAGCGAATGCGTTCTAGTGGATCCTGTCGGCAAGAGACGTATTGTCATTGCCAAGAGCGGTTCGATGTCCACTGTGGTGTGGAATCCCTGGGTGGACAAGGCCCGCCGGATGGTGGATTTCGGCGATGAAGAGTGGCCGGGCATGGCGTGCGTGGAAACGGCAAACGCGATGGAAAATGCCGTGAGCCTCGCCCCGGGTGAGGATCATGAAATTTCCACACGAATCACAGTGACGGGCTTGTAACTGTTATTCGCCGGCTGTTATGGCTGATCCTGCTTGATCAAGTGCTCTGAAGATTTTTTCTTTTCAGATGATCTTTCGGGCCTGAGCATTCCTTTTAAATGGAACAGCAGGAAGGCAGTACCCAGAATCAGCGCGTATATTGGCATGGCGAAGCGGAATTTCAAGTTCATCGCGAGTGTGACGCCCGTCACAGCGGCGGCGGCTGCGAGCACGTAGAATAGATACACTACCTTTTTGACGCTCATACCCCTATCCACGAGCTGATCATAAAGGTGGCTTCTGTCGCCTTCGAAGATGTTCTTTTTGCTGATTATCCTGCGCACAACCGCCAGACCTGTATCAAGAATGGGCAGTGCGAATATCATGCATGCCCCGGCTAGCCAACGCAGGTTGCCCTCTTGGCAGAACAGTGCCATCATCGTCGCAACAAAAAAGCCAATCAACATACTGCCCGCGTCGCCCATGAAAATGCTCGCGGGAGGGATGTTGTATGGCAGGAATCCTAGAATCGCGCCAGCCATCGCCAATGAAAGGTATACCCGTAGCTCATCGGTGCCAGGGTTGCGGTCAAACAGTGCAAGATATGCGGCGAGAATAAGAAAACCGGTGGCGATGATCCCTGTCACGCCGCCGCACAGCCCGTCCAGGCCGTCGATGAGATTCGTTGCGTTGCAGGTTGAGATCACCATTACGATGCACATAGCGGCGCTTAGCGGAATGATGATGAAGTCGCTCAGCGGCCCCAACAGCGGCGATGTGATCACCACAGCCATTCGGTAACCAACGCCACCAAGCAGCAGGATGCAGGCGGCCACTACCTGTCCCATCAGCTTCTTTCGGGGTTTGATATTGCGCACGTCGTCAATCAAGCCGATGATCATGATCAACACGCATGCAGCTGCTATGGATGCGAGATTCCAGATAGGATTATGCAATACCGCGCGCATATCCAACGCACCCCATGCCGACAGCAGCGTCTGCCACTCTTCGCCGATTTGGTGCAGAACGGTCGCCGCACCCGCCAGGCCTGCAAGCAGACCTATGCAGATTCCCACACCGCCAAGATACGCAATCGGTCTGGCGTGAGGCTTGAGCAGGTCGTCGGGGCGGTCCACTATGCCAAAGTGATACGCGATCCACCTGCACACCGGTGTAGCCACCAGCGACACCCCAAAGGCAAGGGCTGCTATCCACCAGTGCTGCAGAACCTGCTCGAAATTGTAAACTTGAACAACGGGTTGTCCAGACATTGAAGATGCGTCTCCAGTAGGCCTGTTTACGCAGACCTTATCACGGAAGGATAACACCTTGAGTGCGACTACACCAGTATTTCTGAATAGGATAATGGGTAGCAAATGTCACCAATCGCTTTGGTTGCAGTGTCTTGTATTCTACTTTCCCGTGCGGCGCGGTATGCTGTGGATATGAGTGCGTCAAGCGCATTTCGCGTTGTGGGTATTGATCCGGGCCTGAACATAACAGGGTACGGGGCGGTGGATTTTGGCAACTCGCTTGAACCGTCGATTGTTGAGGCGGGCACGTTGCGAACCACTCATGGACGCGACCTTGCGGACCGAATCCTTCAATTGCATTCGGATCTCGTTGCATTGCTTGACGATCTTCGTCCTGACACGGTCGTTATCGAGCAGCTTTACGCTCATTACAAGCACCCCCGGACGTCGATACTGATGGCCCATGCGAGAGGAATCATTCTGTTGGCTTGTCGCCAGGTGGGCATCAGCGTGCATAGTGTGTCCGCGACACACGTCAAGAAAAGCCTTACCGGCAATGGCCATGCCACCAAGCTTCAGATGCAGCGATCGATTCAGGCGATCTGCAAGCTTTCAGAGCTTCCCCAGCCGCCAGACGTCGCCGACGCAATTGCAATTGCCCTCTGTGGTGGGCGCAGGTATGCAAGGCAATGAGGGTCAGGCCACGGTCGGGCTTCGCTTTGTCTTTTCCGCTCCACGCACGTCAACTTCTCCACCGGTAGTGGATGCGAATGCCGTGGCGATTTTTCTGGCGATTGCAAGCGATGGTGTCAGCGGCCAAGCGGGTCGGAACTCGTGCAATGTGATTTCGCTTCCTCCGGTGGTGACCAGCTTGAGCGTGGCCCATATTCCCTGTGGCTCGATCGTGAACCTCGCCCGTTCGCTGAATGCCAGTTCCATGTCCT
>CAZWAT010000252.1:0-3391 GCA_964632015.1 uncultured Planctomycetaceae bacterium | reverse complement strand
GCTCGATCCGCCCAAACGCGGCCACGCCGGCGTCATGCTCCACATAGGTGCCGCCCGTGCTCAGCGTATAGGCGGCAGGCGGCGTCCGGTCCGTCAGCGCCAGCGTGATCCCATCCTGCGACACCGGATAGACCCGCGTCACCACCTCGCTGGCATCGTAACGCACGCTCAGATCAGCGATCTGGCAAATCTCCGGCGCCTCCGGCGTGTTGGTACGCTGCACCGCCCGAATCCCGCTGTGATCCGTCGCCGTTCCCAGCCAATCGATCTCGCGGCCCGTCCCCAGCCGGAAATGCTCGCGGATCGCCTCCCCGCCATCCTGGCCGCCCTGGTCGCACAACGTGATTAGGGCCGTCAACACGCTCTCACCGTCAAACACCAGATAGCGCTCGGCCTCCGTCGCCGGGTAGCCGCTGGTGGTCCACCCAGGCGGCGCATACGCCATGATCCGGTTGACGCCATCCGTCGTCGGGATCGGCGCATACACCCGCACCTCGTACAGCGAGATCGTAAAGTTGTTCCCCACGCCCGGCTGGCGTCGGCAGCGCGTCCAGAACCACGACCCGCTGGCCGCCGTCGGCGTCACCCGCGCCGCATCGCTCGGCGGCGTGAACGTCACCACGCCATTCTGCGCGAACGGCCGCCCGCTGATGATGGTCCCGTCGCTGATCCCCGCTAGGCTCGCCCACGAACCATCGTTCCGATAGTACTGGTACTGCATCGTGGCTGTGCGCGTGTCATTCGTCCGCTGGAGGGTGTAGGCGATCCCCTCATGCCGTGTGTCAAAGCCGATGTACAGCCAACGATCGTCCCGGATCTCGAAATCGCCCGTGTCCGTGGCATAGCTGCCATCATAGGCCTCGGGCAGGTCAACCTCGCTGGTGTTGGATAGCAGCCGCACACTGCCACGGCCCCCATCCAGGAACACCCAGTCCATGTCGTGGATCACCAACCCGCCCACCGTCCGGGTGCTCAGCTCGGCCAGCAGATCCGGCCCGCTTACCTCCAGCATCGTCGGCTGGCCCAGCCGCTCATTGACCGAATCGATGATCCCCGCGCCCACCTCGATCAGTTCCCCATCGCGCTCTGTGTAGCAGCGCGCGATCCGCTTGCGCTGTAGCAACGCGCTCTTGGGGTCGCTGGCCGGCATGGCGAATTGGAACGAGCCCGCCGCATCCAACCTCGGCGAGCTCTCCCAGGCCGTCGCGCTCGTGATCGGCCCGCTCCCGACCCGATCCCCCGCGCTGGTCTCGATGTCGATCCAGAACCTACCCACTAGGCCCACCCATCGCAGTACGCGATCTCAATCTCTGTGTCGGCGCCGCCCCCCGTCCGCTCAGCCGTCACCGTCGTGTTGCCAGGGTCGAATCGCAGCCACTCCGCCACGTTGTGCAACGCGTTCCGCTCCCAGGCGCCATAGTCGTCCACCCCATCCACGCGCACCGTCTGCGCGCCGCAATCCACCTCCAGCGTGCTGCCCACCGCCAGCGTGCCCGTCCACGCCCACTGCATCCAGCCCGTCGGCGTATCCGCCACCACCTCCACCTCGGTGATCGCCGAGGTCCGCGCCGTCACGCTCAGCACAATGTCCGTCACCCGCGCGTTGCCATCGTTCGCGCACACGATGTTCTTGGGCGTCACGTCCAGCACCGTATCAATCGTCTGGTCCGCCCCGCTCCACGGGTGGCTCAGCACGGCAAACTCCAGCGTCACCGGCTGGTTCAGTAGGTTCTCCGCCCGCCGCCTTATCCTCAAGTTCTCCAGACGCGCCCAGCACCATTCGCTATCCAGCGCCCCATCATCCGGCGTGCGGTAGAGCTGATCTCGCTGCCCCTGCAACGCCCGCAGCCCATACAAGGCCGTCCGCATCGCCGCCATATCCGCGCCCACCACATCCGCCTCGATCACCAACCGATACGGCAGACGCACCGGCGCCCCATCGGCTCCGTGCGGATCGTGCACGCCGCCCCCTGGCAACGTCACCAGCCCCAGCTCCGCCGCCCCCGGGCCAGTGTCCTGCACCGGGCTCACCATCGACAAGCTCGTCGAGCCAAACGTCGTGATCCAATAGGCCATCTATGCCAACCCCGCCGCTCGCAAGCCTCGCAACACGCCGATCTCGGCCCGCCGCCCCACATCCTCGCTCGCCCCGCGCAGGTCCAGCGAGATATTCACCGTCGTCGCCGTGGCCGGCATCGCCGCCGCCCCAGCCCCACCGGCCGCCCGGGCGGGCGCTGCCACCATCGTCTGGGCCAGCTCGGGCATCTGCACCGATCGCAGCCGCTGCATCGCCGCATCGATCCCCGCGCCGATCCCCTCCACAAACGGCTCACCGATCATCGCGGCCGCCACCTTGGACGGGCTAGAGATGCCCAGGAACCCCTTGGCCGCGTCCAGCGCCGCCTTCACGGCCCCTTGCACCGCGTCCTTCAGCAGGGTCCACCCCGCCTTGATGCCATTCACAATCCCCTGGATGATGTTGCGCCCCAGCTCCTTCCAATCCACGCTCTCGAACCAGGCCACCACCTTCTCCACCAGCCAACTGACCACCTTGCCCAGCGCGTCGGCCCCCAGTTGGAACACCGCCTCCAGCTGGCTCCAGATCAGCTCGGCCACCTCGCGCAGCTTTTCGCCAAACCCGTACCAATCGCCCTCAAACGCCCGCCGAAACGCCTCAAAGATCCCCTTGATGATCTCAATCGACGTCTCGATCCTGTCCGAGATCCACTCCCAGGCCGTCGCCGCCGCTTCCATGATCTTTTCGCCGTGGTCCGCCCAGAACTGCTGCACCGCCGCCAGCCCCGTCTCCACCGCCTGCCCCAACCAAGCCAGCACGTCCGCAATCGCCTGCTTCACCCATTCCCAGGCGTCGCTCACCGCCTGCATGATCGCCGCGCCGTTCTCATCCCACCATCCGCGGATCGCCGCCAACGCCTGCTCAATATACGGCTTGATCCAATCGATCACCGCCTGCGTCTTTTCCTGGATCCCGCCCCAGTTCTCGCTCCAGGCGTACGCCAGCAGCCCCACCGCCGCGATCACCAGCGTCACCGGGTTCGCCAGCGTCGCGATCGCCCCGCCGATGGCTGCAATGCCGCTCGCGATCATCGCCCCCGCCAGCACCGCCCCAATCGCCACCAACGCGGCCTTGAACGCCTCGCCGTGCTCGGTAACAAACGTCACAATCTGGCCCACCACCTGCTTCAGAGCATCCGCAAAGCTCAGGATCTGCCCCGCCGTCTCCGGCCCAAACAAGTGACTCAGCCCCCCGCTGGTGTCGCCCCCCACAATCATCTCGATCGCCTCGGCCACCGTCTTGATCGCGGGCGCGATCCGCGTCTCGAAAAACTCGGCCAGTTGCGGCCCATACTCCCGCACCAGCCCCTGGAAT
>CAZWAT010000251.1:0-3407 GCA_964632015.1 uncultured Planctomycetaceae bacterium | reverse complement strand
GAGATCCCATGAAGCGATCTGTTCAAGGGGCATGGTCCACCCGGTCGGTGCAAGACCCTGGCCTTCCTCAAACCCGCCGTTGGGCAATAGATTCTCAGCTTGGCCCACCGAAAGCGGAACAACAAACAACAACGCCAAACTTATACCCTTATACATCTTATTTCTCCAACAGAAGAACGCGAACTTCGTAAGGCTGCATCGTTGAAGTCAATCCATCAGCGGCGTCCGCCTGCTGGGGTTGCAGAAGGGGCACTACCGCGTCAACGACTTTGGCGAGGGGCTTGTAGGTCTGCTCATTAAGCACATACGTCTTGATCGAGCCGAAAGTCGCGCCAGCGATACTGACGCTTACATCCATTTGCCGATCTGTCTTGTTGACCAACATAAAACCCTTGTGATGCAGCGAAGAGAAAGCAGTGACATCGACCGATTCGCTGGTGCTTGTCGCCTCCATCACGTTGCCGTGGAAGAATGACCTGAGCAACCATGCGACGTGCCATGTAGGGAATAGCTTCTCGTTCCAGTTCATTCCAAACCCGCCGTCGTACGTGAAGAAGCAGAACACGTCGCCTCCGCCCTTGACGAACTGGGTCAACGCGAATGCATACCACGCTCCGCCAAACATGCTTCTCATTTTCGGGTCGGTTCCGTCCTTGTAACCAGGATTGGTGTTCGCCTCGGTGATGAACAAAGGACGGGATCTGTCGAGGCCCTGCTCTTCCATCATTTCTCGATACCGCTGCGCCTCGTTGAAATACTTCTTTGCCACTGAAAACACGGTATCGCCCGGGGTGTCGAACGGCGTGGAGTACCCGTAATTGTGATACGAAATGACGTCAACCTCGTCACCAACCTGTTCAAGTAACTGACGAGCCCAACCAATGTTGGGGTTACAAGTGACGGGGCCGCTGATGCGGATTAGCGGGTCGACCTCGCGCATCTTCCTGGCCGCAGCGGTGTACGCCTTCACGTAGAACTCGTGCGTCCATTTCTTGAGTTCCATCTCATTGCCGATCTGCCAGTACCGAACCGGCGTGCCACGTTCAATGTTGAAATGCCTCACCACGTGGGCGCAGTAGTCGGCGAATTCCTCGATATCCGCGGGTCTCCAGTGTTTCTGCGGGTCGCCGTAGGGATCGTTGGGGTCGGTCATCCATTTTGTTCTACCCGAAAAGCACAACATTGGCTCGGACCCGGTTCGGATGGCGAAATCAATAACACCGTCAAGCTTCTCGAAATCCCACACGCCCTTGGCCGGCGAGGGCTCGGCAAGGTGCGTTTGGAACCTGTAGATCGGAGGAACCACACCTGCATTGAACAACACGCGGGCGGGGGCAATATAGATATCCCCGCGTCCGAACCCGCCTGCAACCGAAACAGCCTGCGGATGTATGGCTCGCAACACGTTGTTGAAGTTCACCCTGATGTCGGCGGCGGAATCGATGGTCTTGGGAGCATCCGCCTTTGCCTGTCGCTCGATGACTCCTTCAACATGCGCCAGACCCGCCGGGGAATTGGGTATCGCGGTGGCCGCTATGATCGCGGGAACCGCTCCGGTATTATTAGATATAAGGCGTATGCTGTCGATCTTCGCCTCGGGGTGAGGGTTGATCCAGTAGAATTGGTACACCCCGACTTCGGCAGCGCCGCTCTCGCCCCTCCACGCAACCTGTCCGTGTGGAAGATCGCTGGGCTTCCACCAGCCGCCCATGTGCCTGCTGAACACAATGGCCCATTCGTTGTACAGGTGACTATCTTCATAGGTGACGATCATCGTGACAACGGCATCTCCCATGCCCGTATTCCATCCGCACGCGCCAAGGAACGAAATGGCCCGTGCAGCCTTGCCAACAGGAATCGCCGGGCTTTCCAGCGGGAAGAACTCTTTGGGCTTTCCCTTTAGGATGATGCATGATTTGCCCCCATTGCTCGCGGGGTTAATCACGTTGAATCGGACTGACTGGCTGATCATTTCACCAGTCGGGAAGCGTGACAGGTCGTTCTGCGAACCCTGATCGAACCACCCTCCGGTCTGGTCATCAGCCTTCTGATCGGCAAAACCCATGTTGCAGGCGTTTCGAATGTCAATAGGCTCGCCTACCGTCGCCTGAGCGTAAACAGATGAGTTCATTGCCAGAACACACACACCAACAGCCATGCAAAGCATCGGAATACTGAGGGATTTCATGCTTTCCTGCTTTCTACAAAAAAGGAATTGAACTGGAAGACCAACCAGCGTCGAAAGGTAGGCCTGGGGCCTTCCTTCCATCCGCCCGCTTTTGTGTGGATTCACTACGGGTGTCACAACATACTTCATTTTGAAAGGGTTACTACTTTGCCAGCCCCGCCGCCTGATGCGGCTGTCTGACCTTGGGGGGCATACACGAATCACGAATTACCAACTCGGGCGACAAAGGCATTTCCAAACCCAACCTTGGGGCGCTTTGGCGGATCATCGCCAGCAATTGCTGGAATGCGGACATGGCGCCGGCGACCAGAGGCTGCTTTATCACCGATAATGGCGGGGTAAGAATCTGTGCTTCCGATGTATCATCAAACGCGATCACCGACAGTTCACGCGGAATATCAATATGCATTGCCTGAATCGCCCGCACAACCGGATATGTCAGAACGCCGCCACCAATAATTATTCCAGTTACTTCGGACGATCTGTCGAGCAGTCTACGAACCCCATCCTCAACGTCCTGGGCATAAGGAAGAACCTGCCTGACAAGATCAGGTTCGAATGAGAGTCCATGACTCTCAAGGGCCTGACAATATCCGGTGATGCGAAGCTCAGTGGCGTTTCCACCCATCGCCGTGGCGGGCACAACCACCAGACCTATCCTGCGATGACCCGAATGAAGCAGGTAACTGACCGCCTTGGCAGCACCCTCCGCCTGATTTACATAAATCTGACACGTCTTGCTATTGTTGATTCGCCCGAAGAAATTCATCCAAGCCGGGCCGTCCTGGGACGCCTGGGAAACCGCCTCGCCAAATGACTTCGAAAAGCTTACAGAAAGTACGCCATCCGCGCCGCGGGTGAGTTCTCGCAGATCGCCCGCACACGCGTCCACCGTTTCGCAGACCACAAATGACGTGCTGACGCTGTTACCTAACCCGCCGGCGCCAGCGGCCTCTCGTATGCCTTCTATGATTTCAAGCAGACAGAAATTGCCCCGGAACCCGGCGGTGGAATCTATCACAACAGATATCCTGCCGATCCTCTCGCGTTGAGACGGAGGATTAACGTAAGTTCCTTTACCCGGCATGCGGATGAGCAACCCGTCACGTTCCAGAGTCGCCAGCGCCTGCCTGATGGTCCCCCTGCTGACGCCGTAGAACTCCGCGAGCTTCACCTCGGACTCAATTGGCTCATGGGGCACAAAGTCACCATCGAGAAT
>CAZWAT010000250.1:0-3505 GCA_964632015.1 uncultured Planctomycetaceae bacterium | reverse complement strand
CAGGATCCTCGACCCGTATGTCGAATTGCGAACCTCGAACATGTCTTACCACGCCACAAGAGCCCCACTTCTTGGGCAAGCAAGGCGAAAGCTTCAGACCCGCGTAATCCGCACGCGCGCCGCAGATCATCTCGATCGCACCTCGAAGCATCCATGAGAACGTCCCGCTGAATCCAGAATACAGAACCTTGCCCAAGTCCGCATGCCCCTCGCCGAAATACCCGTTGGGAATAATGTGCGGCTCGGCATTGGACTTCATACAATCGTTTTCGGGATTGTCAGGACATATCCTACCGAAAGTTTCCATCGCCTCATCGCCGTTTCCACGCATGCAGTCGGCGTGAATCTTGAACGCGCCGGCATGACTGTAGACGCTGTGGAACTGAAGTATCGACACATTGCCCAGCAGCGGGTCGAATTTGTCGTACGGAGGCATGAACAGATGATACCCGAATGGGGTCGCAAGACGATGTTCAACTTCGTCGAAAATCGCGTCGAGGCGATCCTTTCCACCACAGCCGCTGAGCACAGACCAGACCTGCGGATTTAGGAATATCCGCCCGTCTTCATACCCGCCAATGGGGCGTCCGCTGTCGTCATAAAGCCTGATGTACCAGTGCCCGTCCCATGCGTGGCGCTCGATTGCTTTCTCAAGCGTGCCGGCGCGTTCCAGGCACGTCCGGCTTCGTTCGTCCATCTTGATATGGGCGTAGAGCCTCGCCGCTTCCTTGAGGCCATGCACCAGCGCCATTGTCAACCACACGCTTTCGCCCCTTCCCTCCCGACCTGCGGCGTTAAGCGGATCAAGCCAATCCCCCCCGCCTATGTGCGACAACCCATGCTCGCCACGATCCTGAAAGAGAGTATCGAGCGCTTTTTCCATGTGCCCCAGAACCGTGTCTTCACCACGATCAAGATAAGGCGCTGTCTCCTGAAGAAAGTCCAGGTCGCCCGTCTCTTTGATATACGCGGTGAGCGCGGGAATTATCCAGTAAGGACTGTCGCGATAGTCTCGCTCGTCGTGCTTGCCTCCACGCGACCATTGACGCACCGCCCTTCCGTTGGAGTACTGGTACCGAAGCGCCTCAAATATCACCGACCGGGTATATGCAGGATCGATCAGGGCAGCGCCCGCGGCGTGCTGAAGCATATCGCGATAACCAAGCAACGGAGAATTGGCCGATAGCCCACCACCCATCCGCACCGACTGAACCTGCTGATATTTCAACCAGATGTTGGCCCACCTGTCGAAACGGGGTTCTGGCGTATTTAAGACAGTGCGCGTGTTGACGCCCTGCCAGTATCCTTCGACCTGCGCGTTTACCTTCACCAACGCGCCTGGGGAGGACAGTGCCTCAAGTATTTCCCTTCGCACAGATGGAGAATCCGCCCTGCCGATCACCAGGTTGAAACGCTGACTTTCGCCGCCTTCGAGGTGCACGCACCGCTCAACTACGCCGACGATCCGTTCCCCGTGACACTCTTGGCACACGACAAGGCGTTCGTCCTGGAGCCCCTGTGGCCTGGACATGTCGCCTTCGCCGACAAATCGGCTTCGGGAAAGGCAAGAGCCCGAGATGTCATAGAGCGGCGCCATGAACGCCCCCACCGTCTCATCCCTGTCGCGGTCGGGAATATGCAGTGTCACCGCTGCGAGGTTCTCGTCAGGTAGATACTCACCCCGGGAATACCACTCCGGCTCGTCATTGATGCTCAGATTTCCACCAAGAAAGAATTCAATGTACGGGTAGAAAGCCACGTCCACGGGCGAATCGGCGCGGTTGCTCAAACAGACCTCCCACACCTCGGCAGCGATAGGGTCTTCTGGAACGACAACTCTCAGCGACGCCCGGACGCCTTCGCATTGTCCGGTAATGTCATACCAGCCCTGACCAAACCTGGTGTGGGTGGTCGCGACATCCATGCCTGGTATCCGACAGATATTCCAAAGCCGACCACTGGTGAGGTTCTTGACGTAAACGCACCTGCCCGGAACCTCAGGCCGACGTGCGTCAAACGCATTTATCAGACGTCCCTCAATGGCCGGACTAATCGCATATCCCGTACCGGCGTCCGTCGCGACAAGCCCATACTGGTCGTTGCCCAGGTAATGTTTCCAGAGCTGCCACCCGCGCCGCGCGGGTATTACACAAACTCTCCCGCCGTTGGCGTAGTGATAAGGCTTGATCATGCGATTCTCTTCACCTTAGAGCCCGACAATTCAAAGGGACCTCCACATGCACTGCTACCGGGGATCCCCAATTAGTTGCTGCCCTTGGCGAGTCTCATGCTCGTCGGACGCGGGAATATAAGGCATCACAGACCAGCAGGTCGTGCCCATGCGAATCTCGTCGTAGCCAAACGAGTGACCCCGAGCGCGGGCATCGCTTGTCTTTTCAGGGTCGATGTGGTTCCAGACGTTCTGATAAAATACAATCCTGTTGAAGCTGTGATTCCCCTGCAAATGCTCTAACTGGGCGTCGGGCTTGACAGTGTCCGGTTCGCTACCCAGCAGCGGGTTTAGCCAAACGCTTATGGACGTTCCATTTGCGTCTTTTCCGCCGAGACCAGCGATCTTGATTAACACGAAAACATCATCCCCTCCAGGCACGTCCGTGTCGACGCCGACTTCGTCCACTCGTGAATTCAGACGCCACACGCCACTGCCGTCCGTAGAGCTTGCCACCGACACCAACTCGAACAGAGTCGTGTTCGAATCGGCGAAACGCACAGCGTTGTTGTCAGGGCTCTGGGGCTTCAGAACCATGCTGATCCACAGGGTCCCCCTATTAAGGCCTTCTTCCTTCTTGGGATCAACCACGTATCGTCTGGAATAATGATGAACCTTCCTGTTGGTGGGTTCAGGGGAAATCACCGCCGAGTGCCCGCTTGTTATAAGTGTTCTTCCCTGCGTATCTACGTATGCCAGCGATCCCCCCGCCACAACCGCACTTCCGATCCAACCCACCTGACTCCAGTGAATCTGCCTGTTGGCGGGCCAGCCCCATCCAGTGTTTATTCCCAACTCGTTTCCTGAACTGGTCAGTCGATCTCCAGGCGACAACTCGGACATCAAATGACCTTCATATATCAGACGGTTGGATGCGTCCGCATCGGCGAGTCCACTCGCCAGCACGGCCTCATGCCCCAAACCGACCACACCGAAAACTATCGCCACCATGCTCGCCACCAGCCGTTGCGACATCATGTCAATCTCTCCTGTTATGAGAATTGCATTCCTGTAATGACTCTAAAAGCTTATTAGACAACGTTATCTATGCCTTGTCAATAGAAACCCATCCTTTAACTGCGCATCTTGCCGAATGACGCCAGCGAGGGGCCGTGGCGGCTGGCGAACGGCGGAGAGTTTGCTGCACGCGTGCGGGGCTTATTGCAGATTGAACTGTGAGCGATCGCCCCCACCCGCGCCCCAGCCAAGAGAGCCCAAGCCCCCTACGCCGGCGACGGGAGTTTTGCCCAGACTTCGTAGTGTGGAAGACCATCG
>CAZWAT010000249.1:0-3585 GCA_964632015.1 uncultured Planctomycetaceae bacterium | reverse complement strand
CCCCCGCCCGGTGAAACATCTCCTCTGCCATCATGTTCGAGTGCCCCCCCGCTGTGGGAGGCCTGATGCTGATCGGACGCCGACGCAGAGCATGACCCCTCACGTTCGCACGAGAGGTTTTAGCTGATTTCTCGGTGTTTCCGCTCGCCTGGCTCCAGTGCATAAGATCACCCCGCATTGGAGCCAGGCGACGCGCATTGCGATCTTCACAACTCCGCCTGAGAGCAACAGAACAATCGAGTATCCGGTTTGGCGAAATCCACTTCAATTTCGTTCGCATCGCACGCAATCGTTTTGCCGGAAAACATTTCGACGACACGTTCGCATTGCTTGGGGAACCGTACCTTGATGCCCCCTCCCCCGGCGGAATGTACAGAGACAAATCGGCTGTTGGCGTATACCGATAAACCTTGCTCGGTGTATAGATGCACACCTGCCTTATCCGCCAGTCCCCGAAGCATCTTTGGAGTCAGCTCAGAAGGGTCCCGCAAATACGCCGACATCCAGCCATTCATTTCACAACTCTGCAGTCCCTTGCTGTCGGGCTCACAGCCGGTAAGTTCACGAACCCTCGAAGGACGATATTCCTTCTTATCGATGACTCCCGGTGCGAAGGACCAGAAAACTGTTCTTCCGGAGTTCAACACTTTCTGCCTGAGAAAAGTCTCGTCGGGTCCGTCGAGCACGAACTGACCCGGAAAGATCACGAGTTTATACCGCTTGATGTCTTTCAACTTCTTCAGATCATTGAAAGAACATGTGTCGTATGGCCCGCCCAGGCGGTTCAGAACAGCTCTCATATCGCGATAGATGGAACATCGTGGATCCGAGTCGTCTATGTAGTATATGCTCTCCGGGTCGCACACCATCAGAACTTCAGATATCTCTTGCACGGGCAAGAAAACATTATCGTCCCAGAGTTTCTTCAGGCGCGACAAGGTTTCCCATACCGCCTTTCCCTGGTACGCCTGACCCCAGATGTTAAACCACCATAGCGACGCGCGTTTGATCAGGCACAGGGCAAACTCCCTTTTCAGGCCGGCGATAGTCGATTGCTCATCCGGCCACTTTTCCCAGGAGTGAGCGTTGCGTGACAGGTCTATGTTGTCGCTGATCTGAAGGTTTGAACTGTGGGTTCGATGATCGCATTCATGCAGGTAATGCATATTCCGCATGCGTAGGCTCTCATGCGGCACGATAAATCCGCTACCTTCGCCGATTCTTCGCTCAGAGTTGCTCCCCGCCGCGGCGACATAATTCAGGCCCGGAGTATCGTAAAGGCGTTCATAATCAACGTTGGCGGAAGACAGCAGATAATGTCTTCCAAATGTAATAATCGCGCCGTAGAACAGCCCCAGTTGTGTTTCGGGACGAATGATCTTTCGGCTTTCGTTAACGAACTCGATCGCGATGTCCGTCACGGCTTCGCTGCAGAACTTCCAGTATGTTATTGCCTGTGCATCCTTTGTCGGGTCTCGCAACAGATCATGCGAGGGGTTGTATCTTTGCTGTCGACTGGGAATGCGAAACGTTTCTATGCCCCTGGCTTTACACCAATTTTGGAACGCTTCTTCCCGCAGGTCGCTTGGTTCGCCCTCGGTTCGGTCGAACCATTCTATGGTCTTTCCGAAGGCCAGGTGATACGCTTTGATTCGGCTCGCGTAGTTCTTTTCTGTATGTTCAAGAAACGCACGCAGATATTTCAATGTTTCTTCGAGCCACTGCTTGTTGTGAATGCAATGTCCAAGTTGCGTAAAACTGTCCACCTCGACAACCCGTGTCAGCCAGAGCGGTGAATTGAGATCGACCATGCAGATAAACACCGCATTGGGATTCACCTCCAGAAGATCATGAATCTGCTCATCCAACGGATCGAAGTCATACTGGTCGATCCACTTCCAAGTTGGCGCATACGGACAATACGGTTCGCCAAGCCTGTTGACGGTATTTGCCGCAAAGAAGCATATAGTATTTACGCCGATATCCGCCATTCGGCGGACGGTGTCCATGTCGTCTTTCATGAATCGGCCATACGGGGTCCGGTATGCAAAGAAGAGATCTTCAGCGAGTAGTCTCGACTCCAGCGACATTATAAAACATTGCCTTTCATGTGCGGGTTCGTGTGGCGGTTCGAGCCTGGGCTGAATGCACCTGGCATCATAGACTTCTCTCAAACCACTTGTTGAGCAGATAGGATGCGCCACCTATGAACACCGCCTTGGAAAACGGCAGATCGCCGCTGACGATCTGGGTGTTTGTAACATGAATCTTCCGTATGGCGCTATGCAGCACCCGTTGGCGAATGAACTCGAAGGAAGATGCGTCCAGCTCTACAAGATGTCCGCCCAGTATGATGACCTCAGGGCAGATAAGGTTGCAGATGTTGACCATCCCGCGTGCCAGCAGATCCAGCCTCTGTTCAAGCAGACGGTGAACCTTTGGATCGTTCGCACCATCAGATCGGGCGAGTTGGTTGAGTTCAATGAATGTATTGACCGGTACCTGGCGTTTTTCTTCCTCGCTTAACCAGGCTGCGGGAAGAAGCCTTCCCTCATGGTATCCATACTTCTCGCCGGGCGTGTTTTCGAAGAAGAACCCGTCGATTTGCCCCGCAGGTCCCGCGCCCCCACGGTACAGCTCGCCATTGAGGCAAAAACTCACGACAGGGCCTCTATCGTCGTAGAAGACATAGGCGACGTGATGACAGGTACTGCCGGCGCCACTCCACATTTCCCCCGACAACGATGCGCTCACCTCGCTGTCGATCACAACCGGAACTCTCAGCCGCTGCCGAAGCGCCTCGGCCAAAGCGAAACCGTCAGGTTCAGTATGTACGTTGTAGGAATCGCCGATGAGCCCCCTGGCATGATCCACCGGCCCCCCAAGCAAAACGCTCATACCACAAAATCGCTTCTTGTCCGCCTGACCCGAGATACACTGTCCATACTCCGTCACGAGCAGCTCCACAAGTTGATCGACAGGCATGCAATGAGTCTTCTGGATGACCTTCACTGGCTCAATATCAAACGCCAGGTTCACCTTGACCAGTTCCACTCGATGAACAGATACATAAGCCACCAACGCAAACCGGGCGTCGGCGTTCATCGCCAGATATGTCGGGGGCCTGCCTCCAACCGCGGTGGTCTGCCCCTGCCCGGTGCTGTGTATCCAGTTGTCTCGAGCCATTACCGAGACGAGTCGGCAGATGGCTGCGGGCGTCAAACCAGTGCGATTTGCAAGCTCGGATTGGCTGATCCCATCACCGGCGATTCGAAGACAGGTCAAGATCGCTCGCCTGCCCTCTATCGGCTTTCTGCCTCGCGCACCCCCGGTTAACATGTTGCATTCGTCCTAATTACAGAATTTCTCATTATATGCGTTCCTCAGGCGCTCGATATTATGTCGAGCGCCTGAGGTACATATCAAGAAATTTTATTATTAGGCTGAACGCCTGCGTCGAAGAACAGCACCCGTCAGACCCATGGCGACAAGAGCTATTGTTCCAGGCTCCGGAACGGTCTCCATTGTCAGTGTGGGAGCGTAACCGGCCTCGCCCGGGTTGCCAGTGGCGATGTAGTGGACACT
>CAZWAT010000248.1:0-3596 GCA_964632015.1 uncultured Planctomycetaceae bacterium | reverse complement strand
ATTCATCCGCCCCGAACATCACCACCTCGATCTGTTGCAGCATCGCATATCTGCCTGTGCGCGAAATACCGCCGCGATGGGCTTGATTGACTGATGGCGTGGGGAGCTTATTGGCGGCGTGAAGGAATTCATCTACCGAAGCGCCCATGACCTCCGACAACCTTACGATGGTCTTTACGGCGGGCGCGGGCAATCGGCCGTTCTCCAACTTGCTGATGTACGAGAAGTCAACCCCCACCCGCTTCGCCAGATCCCGCTGATTAAGACCCGACTCGCGACGACGCTTCCTCAATATCTCACCAAACGCCACTGTGCTCATACAAAGCAGATTACCACAGGTTGATGATTTGGTCAACTCCTATTTTTACTCAACATTGTCAATATAGCCAATATTGCCGTATTCCCAAATAATTCCACGTCTTGACACAAGACAAATCATTAAAGTTCATCTAATTACTCAACATGCTTTTGTGGCAGAATATCGCGCAATGCCGTCCTTTCGTGTGCACAGCACCTACTCGTGCGATTACTGAGGCGAGATTACCATCGGGGATTCGCCGCTTTGGGCGCCTTGTGTGCCGCTTGATCTGGCCGGGCGAATTCAAGTCGCATACTTGTCCTTGCATCGAGTCACGATCGAACGCATAATAGGCGCAGTAAACGCCATAATTACCAGGCAGTATCGCCAAAGGAGCACGGCAATGATGAACTGGGTATCAAGGATGATGGTTTCGGGGGTTGCACTGGGCGCGATTCTTGCGGGATGTGACCGCCCCCCGGCGCCTGTCCAGCATCCCGACGGGCGAAGGGTCGAGGTGATGACCGTCAACCCCCAAGACCCCCAGGAAGTCGCCGCCGTGCAGGGGGCAGAGTCGGCGCGTGCGTTGTATTCATTCCGTCTGGATGTGCTCAAAGCCTACTATGAACGAATCGGCCACATCGACAAGCACAAGGCGACGATGAAGGAAATTGATAACCTTCGCACCGCGCAGTATTTCCGGTGGGAAGGTTTTGAGACCGCGCCTCCCCCCGAAGGTCGCCGCCTGGAGAACGCCGATGAACGACTGCTGGTCGAAGAAACCATCAGCGCCCGCAACGCATGGATAGCTTCACTGGACGAGTTGACGACCCTGTATCGGCGACGAAGGCAGGATTTCAAACACCGGGTAGTCGAAAGCGTCATCAAGCGGTTCGACCCGATCCACCGATACACATATTTTCTTGACGCGGAGGTTCCCGGCCCGGAACTCAGGCCCACGGATCTGATACCCGAGGCGGAGGATCTTTTCGCACAGGCACTACGGCTTCACAAGGAAGGCAAAGGCGCTCTGCGCACCTTTATCACCACCGACTACCAGAAACAGAAACAGGCGTTGGTGTTCTTCCGCCAGTTGATACAGGAGTATCCCACCTCGACCAGGATCGCTTTGAGCGCGTACTACATCGCCGACATCTACAAGGAATACTGCAACGAGAACCTTCGCGCGGTGAAGTGGTACGAGCGAGCGTGGCAGTGGGACCCCAACGTCACCGAGCCCGCAAGGTTCCAGGCGGCAGTGGTCTACGACGCCAGGCTCAACAACCCCGCCAAGGCGTTGGAGCTTTACAAGGCGGCGTTGGAACACGACCCGTGGCGCTTGTTGAATCCGCAATGGGCACAGAGGCGGATACGAGAAATCTCGGCCGGTCAGACAGAGGCGCGCGACTGGTAATCGCAGGTCAGTCAAACGCTATGCCGAAACCATCGAACACCACCAGACCCCGCGCCAGTCGCGGGGTTTGCTATTATTACGATCATGGGGTCGAAACCTCGACCTTCGAAGCGTGTTACCATTGTCAGTACGCGGCGAATAATTCCGGTGCAATTGTTCAGGCAGGTCTCATCCGATGACAAACAGGATCATCCTCACATTCTGCACTCTGGCGTTGTTGGTTGGTTCGCTTTGTGCACAGGAGTTTGACAATCCCAAGGCCCGACGTCCACCCCGCGCCAAACCCGCCCGCCAGAGCGGTGGCGAAAGCGTCCCCCCGCTTCCGCTTCCTGTGACGCCTGTGAGACGTTCAGAGAAGAAACGCTCGCCCGCCCATCCGGCGCTGATCGGGATGATAAACTTCTCGGAGCTGCGAGCTTCGTTGCAGGATGGAAAACGCGTGGAAAGGCCGGTGTTTCCCACTACGTCCATCGACATCGCCCGCTTGATGCGCGTGGCCAACAGTCGACTCAAGATCCGCTATCGTCACATGCCCCTGACGCTTGAGCAGTTCTCGTTCGATCCGCGCGAGCTTCCTATTCTCTACATCACCGGCTGGACACCCATGCCGAACCTTTCCGACCAGCACGTGAAGGCGTTAAGGCGATACCTCTATGACGGGGGTACGCTGGTGATTCACGCGCAGTGCGGCCGGGGCGAGTTCGTCTCGTCCGCCAGAACACAGATAGATCGCATTTTGCCCGACCGGCGACTTGGGCCCCTCGACACCGATTCGCCACTGTTCACCGCCTACGCCACCATCACCGAAATGCGGTTTCGTGAGGACGACAAGCCCTTCCGCACGATGCCACCGTACCTCGAAGCGGTTTACCTTGGATGCCGGCCTGCGCTGATCTTCTCGCCCATCGACCTCAATTGCGGCTGGGACGTGGCGAACAATCCGATCATGGGCGGGCTGCTGTACCACCAGGACGACGCGACTCGGCTGGGGCTCAACATTATCGCCACCACGCTGGCAAATTTTCGATACGCCCGTCAATGGGGCTCGCAGACAACATATCACCAGTCGAAGGAGGCGTCACGAGACAGGCTCGTGATTGCACAGGTCATTCACGACGGCGACTGGGACCCTACCCCCCACGCGCTGCCCAACCTGCTGAAGCATATACAGGCGGGCACAACCCTCAACGTGCAGTTCAAACGCGACGTGGTCAACCTGCACGATGTGGATGTCTTCAAACACCCCGTGCTGTACATGACGGGCCTGCGCGACTTCAAATTTGGAGAGCTTGAAATCCAGCGACTCAAGAGCTACCTGATGAGCGGTGGCGTGATTATCGCCGACGCCGCTACCGGTAGCCGGGCTTTCGACGTGGCGTTCCGACGGGAAATCGCCAAAGTTGTCGAAAAGGATCTGGAGGTACTTCCCCTTGAAAATCAGGTTTTCAGGATGCCCCACCGGATCACCTCGGTGAAGTATACGCCACTCGTTGGGGCCAAAGGCCCGTCCAGCGCCCCGCTGCTCGAAGGCGCCTGGATCGACGGACATCTTGGCATCATCTACTCGCCGCTGAGCCTTTCCAACGGCTGGGAACAACTCGGTTACGCCTACAATCGAGGATACACCGACGACGACGCCCTTCGCCTCGGGGTGAACATTTTCACCTACGCCCTGACGCACTGACGGCGACCCAAACCCGCCTCACCTGCGAAAACCGCCCTTCAACCAGCATCGACTCGCATTCATCTCGCTAATCATCTACATAGATTGGCTTGACTGGACAAAAAAACGGCCGGCAAGGGAAAGGAGGACAAACCTTGCCGGCCAGAGGGGCTGGGGGAGGACCCCTCTTGCTCATCGTTATACAGTTTTCGAAGGAAAAG
>CAZWAT010000247.1:0-3608 GCA_964632015.1 uncultured Planctomycetaceae bacterium | reverse complement strand
GCCTGGATGTCGCGAACATAGCGGGAATACGAACCCCAGGTCTGACCGAATCCCGCGCCATAACGAGGGCCTCGCCAATAACCGGACCCAAAACCCATTCCAAATCCAACTGTCGTAACGGGTCGCGCAGGTGTGCGATCATCCCACGACGACGGGTAATATTGACCGCCCGCGTCCACAAGCGCCATGTTCTGAAGCGCACGGATGGGCCTGTCGCCCAGCGACGCCTGCACACAGATGTCGTTGCTGGAGTCAACCCACCCTTTCAGCGCCAGCGGCTGACCCGCAACAATAAAGTCTTCGCTCTTGAACCGCCAGCCAGGCCCGCAACCGACCAACCACACCAGCGGCAAGAGCAGCAACAGTCGCTTCATGATTGTTCCCTTTGAACATTCTATCATCACGGCCATGTTGTGCTTAGCCCGAGAAAGTAGAATAGTTGAGCAGATGATATCCGAGACAATTCGCGACTTCGGAAATCTTTGCATTCGCCCCAGCCTCGAAATGCGGTTGAAAGACATTTTACCGAAAACATTTGCGGAACCTTTTGCGGCGGTCATGCTGGTGATGTACCTTAATGTGAAGGGCGGGCAGGGGACGCGGCAAAGGGAATTGCTGACGATTGATCCCCGGCGGATAGAATGATGAACTTGATGGTGAAGGAAATCTTTTTGAGCATCCAGGGCGAGGGCTCGCGTGCGGGCCTGCCGTGCGTGATGGTGCGCCTTGCGGGGTGCAACATGAGGTGCTCGTGGTGCGACACCGCCTATGCGTGGGAAGGCGGAGAAGCGATGGATATAGACCAGATCGTCGCCCGCGTTCGGTCCCTCGGCTGCGGAAGGGTGGAAGTCACCGGCGGTGAGCCGCTGATGCAGGCAGCGACGCGACAACTGATCGAGGCGCTTGTGCGGGAACGCTTCGAGACGCTGCTGGAAACCAACGGCTCGTACGACATCCGCGGCATTGCGGACCTGGCCGTCCGTATCATGGACGTCAAATGCCCATCGAGCGGCATGTCAAAGATGATGCTCTGGTCGAACATGCAGGAACTGCGGGCGACCGACGAGGTGAAATTCGTCATCGCCGACCGGGCCGACTACGAATACGCACGCGATGTCATCGCACGATGCAACCTGACAGGCAGATGCGAGATAATTCTTTCGCCACTCGACGCCAGGGCGCCCGCGCAATTGGCGAAGTGGATTCTTGAAGACAGGCTTGACGTCCGCCTGGGTCTGCAATTACACAAGATAATCTGGCCCGACGGCGAGGAAGGATTGCATCAAACGTGAAGGCAGAAGTGGTAAAAACATTCAGGTTCGAGGCGGCCCATCGACTCAGCGCCGCGCCCGACGGCCACAAGTGCCGCAGGTTGCACGGACACAGTTATCGCGTTGACATCCACGTAACCGGCGATATCGACCCACAAAGAGGATGGGTGATCGACTTCGGAGACATCAAGCAAATCGTTGCCCCGGTGCTCGACGAACTTGACCACCGATGCCTCGATGATATCGACGGGCTCCAAAACTCCACCAGCGAATTGCTCGGCGCGTACCTGTGGAACCGCATCAAGCCGACCCTTCCGGGTTTGTCCGCAATAACCGTTTGGGAAAGCGACACCTCCCGCGCAATATTCACCGGTCAATGACGCGCATCGCTGCGTGTGCCACAACTTCGAAATGCAGCTGACAAAGCCTCGCTCCCCGCGGCTTCGCCCAAGAACCTAAAACAGTTGAGCAGGGGAAGTAGCAGCAAAAGGGGAGAGGCAAAGCGCCTGAAACCTTTTTCTTTTCACTCCCCCGCCTACCGGTGGGGCTTATTGACGTTGGTGGGAACAACGTTCCTGACCTCCGTTTGGGCGTGTGTTGGTTCTTCACATCATGTGGTCAATTCTCGCCAATCTGGGGTTCGATCCTCCCGCGTTGGAGGGGGCCGAGGGGCGCGGCGTTGCTGCGGCGCTTGGTCTGTGCAACTCGCATCGTCTGGTTCTTTATGAGAACCTGCGGGTGGACCTCGCGCCGGGTCGAATCGTCCTGGTGACCGGGCCGTCGGGCGCGGGCAAAAGCGTTCTGCTTGACCAGGCCCGAAGGCAGGCGCCTCGCGCGCGCGGGCTTGACATTGATCGCCTTGCGCGCTGCTCGCTGCCGACCATCAGCGCGATGGGCAAATATCCGCTGGTCGATCGCAAGCGTATGCTCTCGCGCTGTGGCCTGGCCGACGCGCGGGCTATGACCTCGCCCGCAAGGTTGCTGTCGGGCGGGCAGTTGTATCGCCTCGCGTTGGCGCGTGCGCTGCTTAAGGCAAGAATGTCTGGAAGGGATGAGCTTGTCATTGCCGATGAGTTCTGCTCGGTGCTGGACGAGATGACCGCCTGGGCGTTGTGCAGGGGAGTTCGCAAGCTCGTTACAAACTCGAAAGTCGCGCTGATGCTCGCGTCGCCTCGTGAAGACATCATCCCTGCGCTGGAGCCTGATTGTGTAATCGCCAAGCCCCTGCTCGAACAGCCGAGGGTTTACCAAGCAGCACAGTTGCGGCGCAGGCCCGACTGGATGAGAAACTGGCCTATCGAGCCGGGCGTCATCGGAGACTATCACCAGATGTCGGCATTTCATTATCTCGACAAGCCACCTGCCGCCCATCGTTGCGTGTGGGTTATTCGCCCGCCCGCGGGAAGATTGTTGTCCGCCCCGTCACTCGCCGCGGTGCTTGTCGTCTCGCCGCCCGTTCTCAACATGCGTGCTCGCAACATCGCCACCAACAACAGGTACGTCCTTGGCGACCGGCGCCGCGCGACGCGTATGCTCAATAACGAAATCGAGTGCATCTCGCGCGTGGTGGTTCATCCCGCATTCAGAGGTTGTGGCCTGGCGGTGAGGCTGGTGAAACACGCGCTTGCGACGGCCAAGACCCCATACGTCGAGGCCCTGGCGGCGATGGGAACCATAAGCCCATTCTTCGAGCGATCCGGCATGAAGTCATGGGTAATCGAACAACCCGAGCATATCCGTCGACTGATCGCCACAGCGCGACAGAACGGCATTACTCCGCTGGAGCTTGCAGGGTACACGAAGGTTCAAGAAGTTATAGACAGTGCCACCCCCGCCGGGCTCAAGCTCAAGGACGAACTCGAACGTTGCGCCAAACGCACGTTCCCCGCCAAGGTTCGAGCCCGTATGCCCGATCTGCTCGCCAACACCTGCCGAAAAACCGCCATCCAACAAGTGTATTATCTGGGTTCCAAAAGTTGACGCCAGAACCCGCATGTTCGATATCACCTTCAACAAGGCAGGTCGTCGGACTCTTTCACCTGCTCAACTGTTCTATTTTCCACAGTGTGCGGCAGCGTATCAGGAGCTTCTCAAGCCCATAGTTGTTGGATCAGGTCAACGGTTTTATTTACCAGCACTCGTCCGGCATCCGGACCGACCTCATTGTCATAGACACTCGAACCATACCCCATGTTTGATACCGCCCGGTGCGAGGGCAGATAGGTTCCGTTCCATCCGTCGTCCGCGGCGAGTTGAATCAGAAATGTCTGCACCGCTGGGCTTCGGGCCTTGATCTGAATACCGTGATCCATGAAGAGTTCGAATCGGTTGGTCGCA
>CAZWAT010000246.1:0-3610 GCA_964632015.1 uncultured Planctomycetaceae bacterium | reverse complement strand
CCGGTCCCCAAGGGCTTCTATTCTCGCTTGGCGGGGTGAGCGATAATCCATCTGGTAGGTTTTGCGGTTGCCCTGTTGGGGCGCGCTGTCGGCAGCGTCCCGGAACGGGCCATACAACGCCGAGGCGAACTTGACCGAATACGCCATTATGCCCGTTCTTGATAGACCTTCAGAATCTAGCGCTTCTCGAATCGCCTTGACCTGCCCGTCCATCATTGCAGAGGGAGCGACGAAATCCGCCCCGGCGTTCGCGTGAGCAAGTGCTGTTTTGGCAAGTCCTTCAATCGCGGCGTCGTTGTCTACTTCCCAGCCTACGTGGGGGACGTCGCGGATAGGCCCGCAATGCCCGTGGGTAGTATATCCGCACAGACACACGTCGGTAAACACGAGCATGTCGCTCATGCCCGACTTGATCATCTCGGTCAGCGTGCACACCGGGCCATTGGGGTTCCATGCCTGAGAGCCCGCCTCATCTTTCTCAGAGGGAAGCCCGAACAGAAGAACTGCCGGTATCCCCTTAAGCCGCCACCTGTCGATAGTTTGCATCGCCAGATCGCACGAAAGTTGATACTGACCCGGCATGGAGGGTATCTCGTTTCGCACACCCTTGCCTTCGCACACGAACAGCGGCGCGATGAGGTTGCCCACGCTCACGCCCGCCTGCGAAATCATCTTTCGCAGGGGCTCGCACGACCTGAGCCGACGAGGCCTGATTGTTGGAAAACCTGACATAAGTAATGCATTATACAGGCGGATCAGGCTTGGGGCCAGAATTCCTGTGTCGATCAAAGTGCCTGACGTCTTCTTCCGCTCAGCAGCACTATGTCGCGCAGGTGTTCGCTTGCCGGGGCTTTGAGCCATCGTTCGGTGAAGTCTGGCTCCTGTACTATATGCGCTACAGCCATCAGGGCCCGAAGGTGATAGTTGCGCTGGTCGGATGATCCCATAAGCACAAACACAACATGCACAGGCTGATCTTGTCCGGCGAAGGTGATGCCTTTTCGACAGCGAAGAAGCAGAATCTCGAAGATGTCCGTACCGGGCACGATCACGTGCGGTATTGCAAGACCTGGCTGAACCACGGTGCTGGACTGTTTCTCCCGATCGATGAACAGCTTCAGCAGCATCCTCTCGTCGAGGTGAATCTTTTGCGAAAGAACCTGCGTTATCCTGCTGAATATCTCATCCGACTCGGCGGGGCCTTCGATATCGAGCACCGGGCAATTGCGTACGATGTTGTCAAAGCGGTCAAAGGCTATCTCATCTCGCTCGATTGCGATTTGCTTGAGGTCTTCGTCGAGCGTGCTTCGGTACATCTCCCGCGAAATTGACCTGCGGACGATGTACATCAATGCGCTTTCGCGCGCCTGGTGGTTGCGTGCGTAGAGGAAGTACCATATCGCCGCGGCCGCTGCGAATGCTGCTGTGGTCAACAAGGGCAGTGCCCCCATGTCGGCGATGAGCATTATGTATGCCAGAATTCCCGCGATGGGCAGGTACGGGAACAGAGGCCCGCGAAACAAGGGGCGATAGTTCTGAAGCTTGCTGCCTCGCATTATCAGCACGGCCATGTTTACCAGCACGAACAGCACCAGCATCATCGTGCTTGCGACCTTCACTAGGTCTTCAACCGTCAGAAACGCAAGCACCGCGACAATAAACCCACCCGTCAGAAGGATGCTGCCGACAGGGGTCGAGAACCTTGGCGAAACCCTCGCCAGAGCTGGTGGCAACTGGCCGTCCTCGCTCATCGCCATCGGGTGACGTGATGCCGAGAGAATCCCCCCGTTCGCGGTGGTTATGAATGCTATAAACGATGCGATACCTATAACCGCGGTACCTATAGGCCCGACGACGCGCCCCGCGGCAAGGGCAAGGGGGGTAAGGCTTCCCGAAAGCTGCTCGCCGGGAATAATGTTAAGCGTCACGTACACCGCCAGCACATAAAGCACTGTCACGACGGCGAGTGCCCAGAGCATTCCCAGCGGTATGTTGCGTTGAGGCCGGCGCACCTCACCAGACACGTTTGCGACCATGTTGAGCCCAAGATACGAGATAAAAACCATGCCGCTTGTAGCGAAAACGGTTCTTGGACCTTGCGCGAAAAAACCCGCGAAGGGCTCGTGTTTGGGCCTGGCGAACACAATTCCCACGCATATATACCCCAGCACCGTTATCAGCAGCATTATCACCAGCAGAATCTGCATTCGTCCAACGGTCTTGACGCTCAAGCAGTTAATCGCCACGAATACAATGCAGAAGGCAATCGCGACAAGCTTCATTTCCCAGATGCCCACCGATGGAGTGATGAGTGACAGGGAAGCCCCTATGCCTATCAGGGCGAACGCCGCCTTTAACGCGTCCGCAAGCCAATTGGCAAGCCCGGCGAATGTGCCCACGGGTCCGCCGATGCTTCTTTCGATGAAAAAATAGTTTCCACCACTTTTCGGCATGGCCGTCGCCAGTTCAGCTAGGCACATTGACGCGGGCACGAAAAGCAGCCCCGCAATGGCGTAAGAGATGACTATCGCCGAACCCGCCTGGGCGTAGGCGATTCCCGGCAATACAAACAGGCCGGAGCTGATCATCGCCCCGGAGGCTATGCAGAAAATGTCCCACACTCCAAACTGGCGTTTGAGAGGCATGAACAAGTCTATTCCGGCTGGCGATCCTGTTGTTCTGTTGCCGGGTGAGGCGGGTTCGAATCGACGTACCCAGCGACCTCGATTCGCCGCATGTCCAGGGCCTTTCCCGTAAGCTCGTCCACTGTCGCAAGCACTGCCGAAAGCCTGGGGTCATCCCCCGCAACGTCGAAGGGATACGGCATGTTGGTGGTCATCGCCGCCAATACCCTGTCTTTTCGCCTTCCCAACACGCTGTCATATGGCCCTGTCATTCCAACGTCGCTGATTACGGCGGTGCCGCCGTCAAGAACCCGGGCATCGGCGGTGGGTATATGGGTGTGCGTACCGAACACCACGCTGCACCTTCCGTTGAGATGCCATCCCATCGCTATCTTCTCGCTTGACGCCTCGGCATGAAAGTCCACCACCCTTATGAGCACATCGGCGGGAATTTCGCTCATGACCTCGTCCATGGCGATCCAGGGCGAGTTGTATGGGCCGATGTAGAGCTGACCTAGCGCACACGCCACCGCAACCTTGTACCTGCCGGACTTGGTGGGCACAACGGTCCATCGCCTTCCAACGGCCTTTGGGGAAAGATTTGCCGGACGAACGATCCTGTCCGAACCGGTGAGGGCAGCGGCGATCTCGCGTTTTCGATAGACGTGGTCGCCCAGCGTTACGACGTCGACGCCGTAATTAACGAATTTTCCGAACAACTGCGGCGTCAGCCCGCTACCGTTGTGTGCGTTCTCAGCATTGCATACCACAAGCTCGACCTGGTGTTGCTCGATGAGGGTCTTGAGGTGGTCGGCAACCATGCGCCGCCCCGGTTTGCCCACTACGTCACCAATGCACAGAATGTTGATTGCCATATTCTCCCACTTTCCCAGTTGCCGAAAGCTTACACGGAAACACTGCCGCATGCATCATTTTTACGCCACGCAGTGCCCAATCGCACACATAGGCCCTCGGGGCCGGTCTCC
>CAZWAT010000245.1:0-3663 GCA_964632015.1 uncultured Planctomycetaceae bacterium | reverse complement strand
ACTAGTGTGCCCGATGAGGCTCTCGATTATTTCGATGCCCTTGGAGATGGGCGTGCGGAAATGCGAAAGCCCCTCCGTCAGGTCGCACTGGTAGAGGTAATAGGGGCGAACCCTATTGGCAACAAGCTTGTGCATGAGCGCCTTCATTATGCGGGGGCAGTCATTCACGCCTGCAAGCAGCACCGACTGGTTACCCAGCGGTATACCCGCGTCGGCCAATTTCGCCAGGGCCTTTCGAGATGCGGCACTGAATTCCCGCGGATGGTTAAAGTGCGTATTCACATAAAGCGGATGGTGCTTCTTGAGAATGCTCACCAGGTCATCGGTAATTCGCTGTGGCAGTACCACGGGGGTCCGCGTGCCTATACGCACGATCTCTACGTGCTCGATAGCCCTGAGACTACCAAGAATGTAATCGAGGTATTCATCGTCCAGAAGGAACGGATCGCCACCCGAAACCAGCACGTCACGAACGCTGGGCGTGGCTGCGACATAATCTATCGCCTTTTGAATCTGCTCACGCTTAGGAATGCTGTCGACATCCCCTACCCGTCGCTTCCTGGTGCAGTGTCTGCAGTACATGGCACACACGCCCGACGCCTGAAGAAGCACACGATCAGGATAGCGGTGCGTAATAAGCTCGACCGGCGAGTCCAAGTCTTCGTCAAGCGGGTCGGCCTGGTCGTAGTCGGCGACTTCAAGTTCCTGTGCGGCGGGAACCGCCTGCTTGAACACCGGGTCGTTTCGCCAGTTTTCGCGGTCAATCAACGAGAAATAGTACGGGGTGATCGACAACGGAAACCTCGCTACCGTAGCCTCGATTTCCTTGCGCTCCTCCTCGGTGTAGTCCGCGCCGAGCAGACGAAGCACCTTGTCGAAGCTGCGAATCGAGTGCCTGACCTGCCATTTCCAATCATTCCAATCTTCCATGCAGCTATTGGGATACATCGTTTTGATTTTCGCCATTGTAGTGGGCATAGTATCTCCTATGCGGTTTTACTTCGTTTGTCTGGGGCTGGATCTGAGATGATCGCGAGCAGCCATCGGCCGAGCCGAGAGGACCTGTTAACCCCGGTTATCCGGTTGTTATATACGGATTATATAGGAAGAAGGGCCAAAATACAACCGAGCGTTATATTTTATTGAGATGGAAGTGTAGCAATATCAAGCAGATATAGCTGTCGTCGCCGCCCGGATCACCATGCGAGTGGGATGAAGCTCTGTTTGAAGATCGTGGGGCATAGGCTCGATTTCCAGAATTTCCCTGAACATCATGTCGTGATATGTGATGGTCGCGCCGGTGATTTCAACCGGGCCATGATCCTTCTCGTTTGTCACCAGCCGCGTACCCCGCCCGCCGTCAGTTACTTCGACACATCCACATGTGCCGAAGATTCTAAGCATTTCGTTGCCCCACTGGCCAAACGTGGTGGGATTAAGATAATTGCACGTTATGGCCGCGACGCCTTTGTTCTCCAACGTGCACTGCATGACGGCGGCGATGCGAAGGTCTCCGGTTCCCGGGTTGCCCAATTGAGTTTGAACCGCCTGAACTGCCGACACTTTAACCCCGGCAACATGCTCAATCATTCGTACCGCATGCACGCCCACCTGCATCACAAGCCCGCCGTCAACATCCTCATCCTGAGGCCGGCGCTGGGGTGCGAGAGGATACGACTTCTGTACCAGAACCTGCACCACCTCGCCAATTGCCCCTGCCGAAACCAGGTTTCTAACGGAAAGATAAGGTTGTGCGAAGGCTGTGCCTGCCATTTCGTGAAAGACCAGCCCCGTGTCCTCTGAGGTGGCGATGATCTGATCAAGCTCGTCCTCGGTCATCGCGCAGGGTTTTTCGGCGTATACATGCTTCCCTGCCCGCATTGCCCGAATTGCATGCGACGCCTGATCCCTCCTGCGGGGAGAGCACAGGCTTATCAGGTCAATCTCGTCATCTTCGAGCAGTTCTTCGAACGTGTCGTACCGCTTGAGGCAGTCGGAATTTGGTATCCCGTCAGACCGTTCCCGCGACAAGGCCGAGACTGCGCACAGGCGAGCATGTGGATGATTGGCAAGCAGACGGTCGATCTGATGGCCGTTGCTTCCGTAGGCTCCTACCCTGATCTTGTCTTCTTTACCTGTCATCACAGGCAACCAGTGTGCCTTATCCCTTTACCGCTCCAAGCTGAATGCCCTTGACCAGGTACTTTTGCAGAAGGACGAAGATGATAATCAACGGAACAATCATCATTGTCGCAGCCGCCATCATCAGGTGTGTCGACTGACCGGCGGTGCTATCGAAGTACAACAGGCCAATGGGAAGCGTGTAATTGTGCACGCTCTTGAGCATGACCAGCGGCCAGAAGATCGAACGATAGTTGCCCATGAACGTGAAGATGGTCAGGGTAATGATTCCAGGTCGTGCCAAGGGAAGAATCACATCCCAGTATACCTGCCACTTGGACGCGCCATCGATCTCGGCAGCCTCGTCAAGCTCGGTGGGAATCGACAGCATGAACTGCCTGAGCAGGAACGTCCCGAACGCGCTGAAGGACGCGGGCAGAATCAGGCCCATGAACGTGTCGACCAGTCCCAAATTTATCATGATCTGATAGTTTGGGATCATCATCACCAGTCCGGGAAGCATCATCGTAGAGAGATACAGCAGGAAGACCTTGTCTCTACCGGGCCATTGGAGCCTGCTGAATGAAAAGGCGGCGAGCGAACTGGTGAACACCTGCAGCAGCGTCACCCATGCCGCCACGAACAGGCTGTTCCAGTAGAACGTGCCGAACGGGATGACGCTGAACACCTCTTTGTAGTTTTGCCATTGAGGTACAAATCCCTCAGGCATCCACTCAGGTAGTCCGGCGTCGCCAAGGGTCTTGAGGCTGGTGAGCAGCATCCAGATGAACGGAAGGAGCATCATCATGCCCAGCGTTACCATCACTACATGCAGAAAGCCCGAAGACCAGAGTCGATGCGTCCATGGTCTTTTTTCCAGCTTGAGTGTCGGCGTCTTGTCGAGCTGGGGCTTTTGCTGATCGGCATCGGATTTCAGTGTATCAATCGTTGACATAGCGATTCCCGAACTTCCAGTTGAAGACTGTCAAAACAAAGACCATGATGAACAGCGTCCAGGCGGTTGCCGACGCGAACCCAAGCCTGCCCGTATAGAAACCTTCGGTGTAGATGAAGTACGTCAGGGTCGTGGTCGCCCCGGCGGGTCCACCCTGGGTCATAGTCCTGGCCATTTCGAAGCCACCCTGCAAACCATTGATTGTGGCCATGACTACAATGAAGAACGTGGTTGGCGCAAGCTGAGGCCAGGTCACGTTCCAGAACCTCTGCCTTCTGTTTGCCCCGTCAATGTCGCACGCCTCGTAGAGATCCTGGGGTACATTGCTCAAACCGGCGAGGTACAAGAGCATATTGTTAGAACCGATCCCGGCCCAGAACCCCATGATCATGATGGCGGGCTTGGCCCATGCGATACTGGTAAGCCACAGCGGCGGGGTAAGCCCGCCCTGCTCCACAGAGGCCATGACCGGAAGACCCGCGGACACCCTGCTGAGTCCCACGAGGATGAACTGAAAGACCATCGCTCCTAACGCGATTATCGCGGCCCCACCGAAACCTTCGCAACCGCGGCAGGTGAAGGCCCTT
>CAZWAT010000244.1:0-3710 GCA_964632015.1 uncultured Planctomycetaceae bacterium | reverse complement strand
AGGCGGCGCAATGCCTCATAAGAGTACATATTTCTATCCGAAACTGTCCACTGGAGTAGTACTCAAACCATTGGAATAGTAATAGTTTGTTAACGACAGCGATAATAAACACCGGCAGATGTCGGTGTTTTTTTATTTCATTTGGGAGGGGTCATATGGGTGCATAGAATCGACTATGCAAAGACAAATAGTAATTTTAAAATCCGTCGTTTTCTACTTGCACATGTGGATAGGTGCGGTATTCTGAATACATGGGTCTCACCGGCAGGTTTCGCCGGATGAAACATATCTTGTTCGTTGTAGCAGGCCGCCCGCGCGGGGAGTTGCCGCACGAGGGGCATGGATGTTGGATTTATTGCAGTGGAGACATGTCTATGGCTAAGGGTATTGTGAAGTGGTTTAATAATGCCAAAGGTTACGGGTTTATTACCGCAGAGGGAAATCCGCAGGACATCTTTGTGCATCATACGTCGATTCAGGCAGAAGGTTTTCGGACTCTGGCTGAAGGTGAAAGCGTCGAGTTCGAGTTGATTCAGGGTCCCAAGGGGCTCAAGGCCGAGAATGTTGTAAAACCGATGGCGCAAGCCTGAAGCAGCCTCATCAAAGCGCACTCACATCTTTTTGTTGCAGATGCATTGAGACACTTTCATAAGGTACTGGGCGTATGGCATTGTCAAGCTTCTGACGCATGTTCAGGGCTGGCGTTGCCGATGGAAGCGTTCTATTTAAGCAGTTCGGACGCCCCGTCTGATGCCATCGCGTTGAGAATCTTCCCGAAATAGATCCTGTGATAATCGCCGTCCACGTAGGCGCCGGTTAGAATCTCGTCTGACAGTTTCGCTGGCAGAATGTCGTTACTGTGCACGACCTGGCATTCGTAGACAACCGGGCAACCGTCGATCAGCGGCGCGAGGACGTGCTGCGCCTTGCGGGAAGTCAACTCGGCGGCGGCGAGTTTGTCTTCGTCTCGCCCGGTTCGCGAGCCGCATATCGCGCACGCGCTGGACAGATCTTCCGGTGGGGCGTTGACTGTGAAACACCCTGTGTGCTCGATGCATTCGAAGGTGTATCGGCTTGGCCTGACTAAAACTATCCACGCGGGCACACCCCATATCGAGCCTATCGCGCCCCAGCCGATGGTCATTGCGTTGGGCTTGCCCTTCGCGTCGTAGCTGCACAGCAGCAGCCCCCTCTTCGTCATCGTGTTCATGACCGCTGAATAGTGCTTGGTGTAGTCGATTTGTGAAAGGTTCATAATTGCTCCTTGCTGGGTTACTCGTAGGTTCTTCCCTTGCGCGGGGCGCTAAAACATTTTCTGGCCATCTGCATGAGCTTTTCGCCCCAGGGTGTGGGGTATTTGCCCATGACGCATCCGGTGCAAAGATCCTCGCCGGGAATGCTGAGGCATTGGGACAGGTCGCTGACGTTGAGGTACTTCAGCGTGTCTATTCCCAGTTCCTTTGCCATTTTGTCCTGCACCAGCTTGGAAGGCTTACCCGCGTACCTTCTGTTAAGGAATCTCGGTGCGAACAACTCGCCCAGCGTCGACATGTCTATACCATAAAAACATGGCGCGACGATGGGTGGACAGGCGACGCGAACGTGAATCTCGCGGGCTTGTCCCTCTTCGCGAAGCCTGCTCGCCAGCGACTTGAGAGTGGTCGAACGCACTATCGAGTCTTCAACCAAAAACACCCGCTTGTTCTTGAGAACCGATGTAAGCGGCGTATATTTGCCCCTCGCGCTGCGCTTTCGAGCATAGCTGGGTTGAATGAACGTTCTACCGATGTAGCGATTGCGTATCAGTCCCTCAACGCATGGGATATGCAGCTTGTATGCGTATGCGTCCGCCGCCGCCTTGGCCGTGTCGGGCACGGGTACGACGACACACGAATCGTCAAGCTGCTGGTCTTCCATATTCGCCAGCAACTCGCCGGATTTCGCCCTGGCGAGATAAACGCTTGTACCGTCGATTTCGCTGGCGACGTTCGAGAAGTATATCCACTCGAAGAAGCAGTACGCCTTTCTTCGAGGGCGGGCGAAACGTTCGACCCGCAACGTTCCGTTTTCGATAATCAGCATCTGGCCGGGCTCGAGAGAATGCACGTCCGTGAAGCCCATGTTCTTGAGCGCTACCGACTCGCTTGCCGCCCCGAAAAGCCTGCCCTGTGTCGCCCAACTCAGCGGACGCAGACCCAGCGGGTCTCGCGCAAGCATCATCCTTCCCATACCATCTATGAACGCGATGTTGTAGGCGCCGTCGAAATCTTCCGACATCGACTTCATCACCTTCACCAGGCTGGGGGCGCGATCTCCGCGGAGGCGATATGCCAGCGAGTGCATGATTATTTCGGTGTCGGTGTTCAACGTGAAATGGTAGTCGCGCCGCGCGAGAATTCTGTCGCGCAGGTGGCTGAAGTTCGCCAGGTTCCCGTTGAAGGCGAAGCTGAACCACTTCCACAACCGGCCGTGATGTCGCTCGAATGGTTGGGCGTACCGCTCATCCTCGGCTCCACAGGTCGCATAACGCACGTGCCCGATGGCTGCGGGTCCGGCGTACTCGCGCATGATCGAATCGAACTTCTGTGGGTGGGACATACGAAACGCCTCTGTCACCGTGCCCAAGCTCTTGTAGGTGTTCAGACGCTGGGGGCGGGACGGATGGTATGTGCTTATGCCCGCAGCCAGTTGCCCGCGGTTCTGAAGATCCAGAAGCATTCCGGGCATGAAAAGGGCGACATCTTTGTCCGTAACTGCCTTGTCCGCCGCACCCGAAGGCCCGTGCGATTCTTTCATCCAATACAGAGCGGCAATACCGCATTCATGATTAAGCTCTTCGCTCAAGGGTATATCCTTTACCCGATAATATGGTGTGTTCCGCCTGAAGGGCGGGATTTTACGTCATCAAAGAGGAAATTTCCACAGTACCGCCGCACGCGGGCCAAAAAACCTTCTCGCGGCCCCGACTTTCGTTAATACGTATCCGGTGGAGGATTAGCGCAATATCTAATCGCGATCTCCTTCAAGATATCTTCGAACATAGTCGGTGGTTTCGTCGGCAGATTCCTGTGAATTGTGGGCTTCGTCTCTCAATTTCCAGAACCCCGTCGGAAAATCCCCCGGAAGCTCGCTGATGGGGCAGCGAATCGTCTCGTCCTTGTGGGGTCCGTACAGTAGAAGGTCGCTCGTCCCGGCGTCAGGGTTTGGCGTGCGAATCTGCATGTAGTGGTACGTTCCGTCCCGCCCGGTGTATCTAGCCTGCAATTGGGCATCTGGCGTCATCCAATCGCCGCGACGGTACACGCTGAGGAATTCCTCGGGGCTGACGGTGCGGGCGCAGGATGACAAGAGCAAAAGACATGCGAGGGGCATCAGGCGTTTCATCGTCGATTTCTCCGCTGGTACACATTGGGGAAGCTTTTAAAAGCGTAACATATTCGTTATGCTCCCGAAAGCAAAACGAGAGGTGTAGATTAAATGGCGGTTGTTCCGACGAAAAGCGAACGTGAAAACCTTTGGCGTCTGGTCGAAATGGCCAAGCATGAGGATCTTGGTAGCGGCGACGTGACCAGCGCGATTCTTCCCCCCGAGCTTGGCGCGCATGCACAGTTTGTGGCGCGGGAACCTATGGTGGTCTGTGGCTGCGTGCTGCTTGCCCAAGAGGATCAAGGCCATGAGGGCATCCGGAGAGATGAGCGATGAGGATGCTC
>CAZWAT010000243.1:0-3715 GCA_964632015.1 uncultured Planctomycetaceae bacterium | reverse complement strand
GAAGGAACGATTTGCATGGAAGGCATGATTGACAGCATCAAGGAATGGCTGGATTCAAATTGGATGCGGATGGTTGCGGTTGCGGAACTCGGCAACAGCAGCGTGGATTTCAAGGTTCGTCCATGGGTCAAGACTGCGGATTACTGGGATGTGCTGTTTGAACTCACCAAGCAGGTCAAGCTTCGCTTTGACGCAGAGGGAATTTCCATTCCTTTCCCTCAGCAAGACGTGCATATCTATCAGGAGCCTACCGTCAGCTGACCGAGGCTTCCAACCGGGCTCCTGGCCGGCGTCGAACTCGCTGGTCAGCGGCACATCAAAGAGGTCACCGCCATGGCGATGGTTCCACCTTATTCTGCATCGGAACCTGTCCAGCGCCATGGGACAAGCTGAACTTTCGTGGGATTCAAACCACTCCAACATATTGAACCACACGCCGTCTGCATTCGTGAACCACCTTAGCGGTGCGCAGCTGCGTATGCTTCCTATTGGATCTGTTTCAGCAACTGATCAAACATGTGATTATTTGTCTTTGTCCGTCACAGACAACCACACCGGCTTGAAGATTCCGCCATGCCCGCCGCGGTCCTCCACGCGAACCGCTATGCTGTTTTCGCCGGCGACAACAAAGTTTGTGATCTCCACCGTAAACGGCTCCCGCCATGAGTTTCTGTTGCCCTGGTACGGAAACGGCCGACGTAAAACATGTTGGCCGTTTACCCAAATATCGCAGGCCTCGTCCACGGCACCGAAAATCAAGAAAACCTGGCGATTGCGATCCGGGGTCTCGGTGGGTTCGATTGCAAATGATGTTCGATACCAGGCATACCCGTCATAATCCTGTCCGTGGGCGCGCTTCCAGGCCTCCCCGACGGGCTGAAGCTCCCAGGGCGCATCCGTACGAATCGAATCCCACGCCTTGTCGTCGAACTCCCGGGTTGCCCATCTGTTGTCCTGACCCTTGTTTTCCGGGTCAAATTTGAATGCCCAGACCTCGGGCAGGGGCCGACCTGCTTTCATCGCGACTTCAATATCTCCAAAGGGCCAAAACCTTGCTTCAGAAGTACGAAGAACCCCCATGTTGGACACGCCCGACCCTTCAATCTGCCGGCGGTAGTCGTCCAACTCCCGGATCGCCGCGACGACCCCGTGAATATCGCCGGTCTTAAGGTATTGATACTCATCCACCGCCTTTTGCGCACGGACGGTCAATTCCGCATGGCGCAGGCCCTTGTGCAGAAAATCGATTCGTTTCAACGCCTGTTCGTTCCCGCCGGCAGCCATCCGGGCCTGTTTCAATAATGCAGCCCCCGCCTCAAATCGTTCGGGCGTAAAAAACTCGGGTGTGAGAAGCACAAATTTGCGCCAGGAGTTTTGACGCCAGTGGGATTGGGGAATCTGTTTTGTGTCACGGATGGCCTCGATTTTTTCCGGGGTCATCTCCCGGGGGACGTCCTGCCAATAATCCCAATAGGCTTTGATCGCACCCGCCGCGGAGCCGAAGGCGTCATAATACTCCTTCAAAATCGCCTCGACGGGCATCTCCGGGCGATGATTCATCCGAGCGACCATATACAGCGACAGGCCATGCGTACCATATTGACCGGTCAGCGAATCGTAGTCCGTTCCATACAACCCCTCCCTCGCAACATACGCATAATGCTCCCCGAACGTTTTTGCATAGTTCCAAGGCATATTATGGCCGTGAAGTGTGTAGTTCGGCCGAAGAACCTGAACGCAACCCGTTTGACGCCAGCCCTCCCAATTGGCCCGATACTCCGTCCAGGCTTTGGCGGGCGAGTAGAAGTTCATCCCAGGAACATTTTTGATGATAATACCGTCGTTCAGGCGGGTTGCGATAGGCGGCTTGCGATAGTTTGCGTAGGCATAGGCAAGAACCTTGATCTTTGGATCATATTTCCTTGCCTCCTGCTGAACAGCCAAATAGAACTTCGCGTACCGATCGGACAGAGAACCAAGATAGTCCACCCAATCGGGATCGTTTTCCTTGAACGCCTCGCGGGCCAGCGCCAGTCGCTGTTCGAACGGAAATCCAAGGTCGTCCTGCGGCGCATCCCAGCCCATGCAGTCCGGGCAGGTGCATCTGCCAACCGTATCATTTTCCGCAATGCAGAAGAAGGATGGTCTTGTCGCTTTCTCTTTCAGGTCCTGCTGCCAATCCTCCACGATCTGCTTCCAGAGCTTCGGCTGGGACACGCACATGGAAATATTCCCGCTATACCCCTGTGGCCTTCGTTTTCCGTCCGGCAACTGATTGAAAAACTCCCGATGCGTCTGGGCGAACCTTTTCCAATAGCGAGTATAGGCGTGGCCTTGATTGTCCGGTTCGGCAACGGCAAACCGATGGCGGCGCAACCAACGGCTCTGTTCATCTTGAAACTTGAGTCGATTGGCATCATCCACCCAGCCGACCTGCTGATTCATGTGCCGGCCATCCCGAAACCTGCTGTTTCTGATCCTGGGCGTTGAGGACTGCTCAACATCCTCCACAGAAATGGTTTCCCGGTGAGGAATGACTTCTCCCGATTCGCCCGGCCAGAGCCAGCGGACTTTGAGCTGTGTCTCAAGAAATTCATACACCCCAAAAAGCGTACCGACGCGGGTACAGTTGGCATGTAATTTGCCAAAGACCTCTCCCGCAGAATCGTCGCCGGCGATGTAGAGGGCATCGCCTGTGGCCTTAATGACAAAGGCATTGGGCTCGAACTCGGCGTCCAGCCCCCCCTCGCTTGCCGCCTGGGTCCGGCCAAGGTAGACGTACCCTTGCGCCGCGGGCTTCTGGGATTCCGTGGCAATGGGCAGTGTCGCGCCCGTCGCCTTTCGAATGTGATATTGCAACTCCTTCGCGGCCGCCTGCACCACTTCTAACGCATCATCAGGAATCACAATCACCGAACGTCCCTGGCCGTCCCTGACAAGATCCAAAGCCCATGCCTGGGTGGAAATCACGAAGACAAGGGCGAGAGTATACAGCATGCGCTTCATGGTAGTTTTCGCCTTTCTGTAATGATGGAGTTTTCTGATCGCGGTGAGTTTGAGCCGGTGTTTCAGTACATTCGTTATTCAACGGACATGTGGTATTTGTCCGTAACCGATTCCTTCTCATTGACCACATGGCCGTCCCAAAAGAGAAGGTTTAACGAATCGCTGCCTGCATGTCGATAATCGGTGCATCTGTTACCGCCCTCGGTTCTCGGAAGAAAATCCATATCCCAATACTGCGATGACTGTGGAGCGTGAATATGGAGCCCGTCTGTAACATCAGGCGTATTGCCCGGCGACTGGATACTATCAATCGAAACCCCCGGGCGTTGGTTAGCAGGGTCATTAGAAACCCACCACAGAACTTTTAGATCAAATGAATTTCGTACATACGTGATACCGGGAAGATACTGTACGCCGCCTCGCAACGCATCCGACCAGCCCGGATAGTCGCCCGAAGATGGGCAACGAAGGAACTCAACGGAATCCACAGGCCGCCCCGTCTTGCGTATGTCGGCCAGGTTACCATAGATTTGTTCCCAGACATATGAGGCCCAATAGGTACAATTTCCGGCGAAACCTCCACCTTCGGCACGAGTGTAAATGATCTGTCCGTCATTGTCCTGAACATAATAGTTCTCCGCCAGGCCGATGGTTCGTAGCTGCGTCATACATGCCGCTTGGCGAGCTAACTCTCTGGCTTGGGTCAAGG
>CAZWAT010000242.1:0-3773 GCA_964632015.1 uncultured Planctomycetaceae bacterium | reverse complement strand
GCTCTTTATCTGCTGGATGATCCGCTCGCGTACCTGCTGGTACGCGGGGGTAGAGATGCTTTTGTCAACTTCCGTAATCATGCCGATTCCTTTGCGACTCGTGTTGTTTGACCCAATGCATCCCATGGACGGACAAAGGCGCATTATCATACACCTTCGCCCGTTCCATGACCAAACTCAACGAGCCTACCGACGACGCCTGATCGCCGCGGCCCCTGTGCCTATTGTCAGAAGAGCCAATGTGCCCGGCTCGGGAACAGCGTAGGTTTTGAAGTAGGCATCACACCAGTTGGAAACCCACCCGGCGCCGTCCTTGTTGTACATGACCTGTCCTGGGTAGTATGGGGCGTCATCTTTTTTCGCAAATCGTATGGCGATCGAGCCGAGTGAATGGATTTCGTCCACGCTGAGCACAATGGCGTATCTCTGGCCGGGAGTCAACGATGCTTCGGGCAGATCAAAGTGCTGCCACTGATAGCCCTCGAGTATCTGATCGCTCTTCACAGTAGTGGATGTGATGATTGACCCTACAGGCTCGTGATCGGGGGCTGAATATATCGCTATGGTGACGTCGCAGACCTGGGTGAAGCTCGCCGACCGGCCGGTATAAAGGTCGACGCCGACGATATTGTCCGCTTCGGGCCTGAATGTCTGAGCAACGCTGCGCCAAGTCGACTCGGAGGTGTTGTATGCGCCGATGGTCGATGCCTCCAGATTCAAATCGTCACATGCCTGGTCGACAAAAACATCGCCATACGCCACTGTGGCCAAAAGCGCCATTACCAACGCCGATACGACTGTAAAATGACTTACGAATCCTGATCGTCCCATCATCTGCGTCTCCTTTGGTTAAACGTGTCCAATAGTTGCTTTCCAATGCTCACTGTTTATGACTGTGTATACACTATCATCAACAGTTGGCTTGGTCAACAGGAATCATATGTTTTTTTGCGGATTTATCTCTGGGGCATGTCTGTATGTCTCGCGGAGTCGCTGGTACTTATTTGAAGGAGGAGCGTTTTGAGGGGGTATTCGCCGCTTTCATGCTTTGCGGTGGGGACTGATGAATCTGCCTGGCAATGCTGGTTGTGCCGGAACTTGTGCAAAATTCAACCCAACTTCGCATAATACGCCCCTTGTACGCTTGGTGCGTTCACATATAGTGGAACCTGGACAATGGAACGGCGTCGCTGGGATGTTGTGGACGTCGAGAGACAAGGTTGTTAATCGTGAATGTAAGAATCACAGGCATGATTGTTGTCAGGTGTTCGCTGTGCTGTGGACTATCGCAGCCACGTCGGCGTGCGATGACAGTAGCACAACTCACCAGCTAATGAACAGGAATGAAACAATGCCGAAAGTATCCTCAGATGTTGCTCAGGTGAATGTCGGATGGGCCCAGGCGGATATCACTCCTTCGGAATCAGTGGCATTGGCGGGTCAGTTTTTTCTTCGTCCTTCCGAGGGCGTGCTCGACCCTGTCACCGCAACCGCGTGGGCGGTGGATGACGGGAACGATCATTTCGTTTTTGTCAGTTGCGAAGTGGTAAGCGTCCCCAATGCCTTTCGGGACGACATAAGGGCTCAACTGCAAGGGCGGGCGGACGGACTCGACCCCCGCAAGGTCATAATGCATGCCACGCACACGCATACCGCCCCCACATTGCCGCGTCAAACTGCGCGTGACCACGTTGCCGCTGAGCTGGGCGTCCAGACGATGCCTCCCGCCCAATACGCCAAATGGGCGTCCGCCCGCATTGCCGATGCGGTTGTAAAAGCCTGGGAAAGTCGAAGCCCCGCGCGCCTGGCGTTCGGTATGGACAACGCCGTCGTTGGACGCAACCGCAGATGGGTAAACCTCGATGGCGTCTCGACGATGTACGGGAACACCGATACCGAGACGTTCAGCCACATCGAAGGATACGAGGATCATTCCATCGGCGTAATCGCTTCGCGCGACCATAATGGCAAGCTGGTGGGGTTGGTGGTGAACATCGTCTGCCCGTCGCAGGAGACCGAGACTCTTTACCAGATCAGTGCCGATTACTGGTGCGAAACTCGCAAGGAGCTGCGAAAACGGTTCGGGGAGGACCTGTTCGTTCTGCCGCAGTTGAGCGCCGCGGGCGATCAGTCGCCACACCTGATCTACGACAAGAAGGCCCACAACCGCATGCTTGAACTTGCCGGGCGAACGCAACGTCAGGAAATCGGCCTGCGCATCGCCGACGCTGTCGAGCGCGCTTTAAAGACCCTTGGCGATCACGTTGATTCTCCCATGCCGATGCGACATCACGTGGAAGTGGTCGACCTGGAGATGAACCGCCTGACAAAAGAGCAGACACAGCAAGCCCTTGCGGATGCGGATGATTGGCGCAAGAAATACGAAGAAGAGATGCAGAAGATCGAAGCCGACCCATCCCTTCGGGATCAACCAAGATGGTTCCATGATGCCTCTTATTTTTTGGGACGAATGTACTGGTGCCAGGGCGTGGGCAAGCGGTATGACCAGCAGGAGTCGGGCGAACTCAAGCCTTACCCGTGCGAACTGCACGTCATTCGAATGGGCGACATCGCCTTCGCTACTAACCCGTTCGAGTACTACCTTGACTATGGCGTATACATCAAGGCCCGTAGCAAGGCGGTTCAGACGTTCCTCGTTCAGCTTGCAGGCCAGGGAACCTACGTCCCGAGCCTGCGTTCGACACAGGGCGGCGGATACGGTTCCGTTCCCGCCAGCAACCCTGTAGGGCCCAAGGGCGGACGAGTTCTCGCTGACAGAACCATCGAGGTAATAAACGGACTTTGGGAATAGCGATCTGATAAAGGCTCGCGGCGCCCCGTGACTGCGCGTGTTCACGGGGCGCCACGGGTGCATCAATCCGCTGGGCGGCGGCGAGGGGAATGGGGGCCAACAACGGCGAACAACAGCGAAGCTCCTTTAGTTTGTTGTGGAACGCCGGGGGGAAAATGTGAATAATGCCTTGTTTGTTGTGTGCAGTATCAATCAAGCCGACAGTGCATCTTCAGTCAGGTGTGGGGCGATCATTTGAAATGGCTGCGGGAGCTTGCGTTTTGTTCCCGGGCTGCCCGGTGCGATGGCTTGTTGAGGAATAGATGTGGTCAGTGATGCAGTAAGTGAACGCCCCCGAATCGAGGGTGGGCGTTTGAAGACGGCGCTGCGGGCGCTGAAATCGCGAAACTATCGCCTGTTCTTCTCTGGTCAACTGGTTTCATTGATTGGCATGTGGATTGGGCAGCTCGCGATGAGCTGGCTGATCTACGAGATGACGGGTTCACGAACTCTTCTCGGATTTGTGGCGTTTTCGGGGCAGGTTCCCGCGTTTCTGCTAGGCCCCTGGGCAGGTGTTCTGGTTGACAGGTGGAAGCTTCAAAAGACGATCATCGTCACCCAGACGCTGTTCATGTCACTGACCCTGACCCTGGCGATATTGACCTTGGCAGGCGTAATCGCCCCTGCGCATATCATCCTTATTGCGATTCTGCAAGGTGTGATAAATGCGTTCGACCTTCCCGCTCGCCAGGCGTTCCTGGTGAAGATGGTCGACAAGCGGGAAGATCTCCCCAGCGCCATTGCGTTGAACTCGATGATGTTCAACTCTGCGAGGCTTGTGGGTCCTGCTGTGGCGGGGGGGCTCATCGCGGCCATTGGCACGGGTAACTGCCTGTTGCTCAACGGGTTGAGTTTTTCCGCGGTATTAATCTCGCTTTTCGCGATCAAAATGAAAGAGATACGCAAACCATCCTCAAATACC
>CAZWAT010000241.1:0-3784 GCA_964632015.1 uncultured Planctomycetaceae bacterium | reverse complement strand
CCACCACTTGTGGTTTGAGCTGGTTGACCATGCCCAGCACGCGTAGACCATCGCCGCACTGACCAACTACATTCAGGCGGGGATCACGGTCAATGAGGAGGGCAAGACCTTCACGAACCATTTTATGGTCATCAACCAGGAGAACAGAAATCTTCTTGTCCGTCATACTACCCCTATTATTTCACAGTTACGGAGAGACTGCTTTTCGCCATTGATGTTATCCGCCAGGCGCCTGCGGATAAAGAGAATTATCTGTAAGATAGGATTCTTCTTGTTATCACGCCAAGATTCTTGGGTTTTTTTCCGCAGCTTTGGCAGGGGGACTATTTAGTTCGAATCTTTGGCAGATTGTGGTTTTGAAGGTATTAGTGGGCATTTAGGCCCGTTTGAACGTAAATATTGCAGTGATGCTCGCTTGACACAGTCACGGCGGGTGACTATGCTGTTTGAATCTTGCCCGGGTGGCGGAATTGGCAGACGCGCCAGCTTGAGGGGCTGGTGGGCTTAGGCCCATGCAGGTTCAAGTCCTGTCCCGGGCATTGTTCTTGCGCAAGTGCTGTGCATACAATGAGTTTCGCAAAGAAGTGTCCCCATTTGGACATGCATTTCTGGGTAGAAGATCTTCGGCTTGTCTTTGTTGAAATCAGGGTCGCGCTTCGACTGTCATTCCGTACTGCTCATTTCCGGTGAATCCTTTCAGATTTATGCATTTAGAGGGATGATTCATAAATCAAGCCGGGGGGTATTCCAGTCGATTAACACAATAGGTTGGGGCGCCTGCTGATTGATTATACGTTGGCGGGGGGCTCGGCATGCTGGTCAACCTGTTTCGATGATAGTTGGGTGGCATGGGATGCGTGCATTGTCCTATTGTCCGGTCGAGGTTGGGGGCGGGATTCGTCAGATTGGGTTGCAGGTGGAAACGCGAGGCGATAAGCCTTCATGAGACTATTCTGGAAAACCTATCTGTTTGTTGGACTTATGATTCTGGTTTCGATGGCGCTGCTGACGGCTTTCGCGTCGATCAGGGCTGCCCGAACTGCCAGGCGAGATCTATACAATCTACATCATGTGCTCGCGGTCTCGGCTGGGGCTGAGCTTGAACATCTTCTTCCTGAGCATGAAAATCTTCCCGTTCGTCTGCTTGATCGTCTTGCGCAGAGTGATAATTTCTGCCTCCTGACCGTTCGTGACGCCAACGGAGTTGAAAAAAAATCACATCGATCGGGCGATCCGACGTGCGACCTGCACAACCATGAATGGCCCGAGGTTAGTGAAGCTCCGATGCTCGTTCGATGCGATGAGAGGGGCGGGGCGGCGTGGATTGTCCCGATCTGGGTGACTCCTGGCCAGCCGCCCTGGAGCCTGGTGCTTGGGTTCCACAGTCACAACCTCAAGAGTCAGGTGTGGGGCGTCGTGCGTGCCCACGCCATATTTGCCTTTGCTCTGCTCGTGGCGATAACGCCTGTGGCGATTCTCGCGGCTCGCAGGATGATGAGTCCCCTCCGCAATTTGGCGAAAGTTGCGATGACAGTCGCTGACGAGGATGAATCTTACCCGATTGGGTCAATGTATGACATGGGAGCGATTTTCGAGTCGTTCTCGAAAAAAGTAGATAAGCTCAAGGCCAGGGACGCACGGGCCAGGGAGAAGATTCGATCTCTCCAAGTGGCGCGTGATGAGTTGGAATCGGCGGTCGACAAGCGGACTGCCGATCTGGCGAAGGCAAACGAGAAGCTGACATCCCAGATAAAGGTACGCAGGCAGGCGGAGAGTGTGCTCCGGCAGAGCGAGGAGCGGTACCGCCGATTGCTTGGTTCTGTGACCGACTATATCTGCAGCGTTGATGTTAAGAATGAGCAGGCGGTGTCGACCGTCCACGGACCGGGTTGTCTTGCGGTGACCGGGTACGCTTCCTGGGAGTACGAAGCCCAGGACTATCTGTGGTATCGCATGGTTCATGAGGACGACCGCGAAGCCGTGCGGAAACACGCCGAGGCTATCTGCAAAGGTGAATCGGTGGGGCCGCTTGAGCACAGAATCATTCACAAGGACGGTTCGATCAGGTGGATAAGCAACACTCCCGTCATTAAGAGGAACGATGCGGGCAAAGTCATTTCATATGACGCCCTCATCGCCGACATCACCGCCAGGAAACAGGCAGAGGAACAGCTTCGCAACAGCGAAAACCGTCTGCGAACTGTGCTTGATAATGTGCAATCGGGCATCCTCATGATAGACGCCAAAACACATGTCATCAATTACGCCAACAAGTGGGCTCTGAGGATGATCGGCCTGACAAACGATCAGGTGGTCGGAAGCGTCTGTCACAAGTACATCTGCCTGCAAAATGAAGGCCAGTGTCCGATGGACAACGCCACCGGCCCCATGGATGCCTGCGAGAAAGTGCTTGTTCGCGGGGACGGATCGCACTGCGACGTCATCAAGTCTGTTGTGCCGCTCACGGTAAAGGGCTGCGCATACTACCTTGAAAGCATTCTGGACATAAGCGACCGCAAAAGACTTGAAGATGAGCTTCGCCAGTCAAAGGAGCAGCTTGAGCAGCGCGTTGTCGAGCGAACCCGCGAGCTGCTTGAAGCCAACGAGCAGATACGACAAGCCCAAGCAGATCTTGTGCAGGCTGAGAAGATGAGCCTGCTTGGTGAACTGGTGGCGGGCATTGCCCACGAGATCAACACGCCCACCGGCGCGATAATGAATGTGACCGGTGATTCCATACAGCGGCTAAGGGAGTTCGCCTGCGTGGCTACCGGTGTCGGTTCCCTTGGTGCGGACGTGGGCGAGTGGATTCAGGACGCGATAATGAAGACGCTCGAAGGTGGACGCATCGAGGATGAAAGCGCTATTCGTGAACAACGACGCGCTGTCGAGAAGCAACTCCGCGAGAGGGGCGTATCGAACGCTCGCGAGATATCCGACCTTGCCGTTGCCTGCCGACTCGATCTTGACGACATGTCGATTAAATGTCTGAATGACCCGAGTGTTCGAGCATTTCTTGAAAATCTGCTCGCATTGAAGGCGTCCTCCGACATTTCGCATGCCAGCGTCAGAAAGATTGCCCGCATAGTCAAGGCCCTTCGGTACTACAGCCGAAGCGGGGAGGGCGACATGTTTGACATAGACATCAACGAAAGCATCGACAATACGCTGGTGATCCTTCAGAACCGCATAAAGCATATCGCCCGGGTGGAACGCAACTACCATGAGCCTCTTCCTAAGGTCCGTCTCGGCCCCGATATCTCGCAGGTGTGGACGAATATCCTGTCCAATGCGTGTGACGCCATCGAAGAATCTCCCCGGCAAGACGACAGTGTGCTGCGAGTTTCAACCAGCGTGGATGATAACGGCGTGTCGGTCGAGATATTTAATGATGGCCCTTCAATAAGTGATGACACGTTGCAAAAGATCTTTGACCCATTCTTCACCACCAAGGGGATAGGTAAAGGTATGGGGCTGGGATTGAGCATCTGTCGGGGAATTCTGCATAAATACGGGGGAGCGATCACGTCCTCCAATGTGCCAGATGGGGTTGCTTTTTCGATAACACTGCCTGTTTCGTGTGCCGGCGACTCGAGCCGGGCTGCGGACATTCATGCGGGCATGGACAAGGCATGAGGAACGCACTTATGACCAACGCACAGACATTCAGAGTTGCGATGATCGCACTGGGAAAGGTGAACATCGACCCCCTGATCGAAGCGGCGAAGGGGCGGGGCTGGGCGGTGTCAATTGCGGATGGAATGAACCATCTACAACACCTCAT
>CAZWAT010000240.1:0-3797 GCA_964632015.1 uncultured Planctomycetaceae bacterium | reverse complement strand
GCTTAATGACGACGAGATGCCCCGCCAGTGGTATAACCTGGCTGCAGATCTTCCCACGCCGATGCTTCCACCCGTCGGGCCTGATGGTAAGCCCGTGACAGCCGAGCAGCTCGGCGCGATCTTCCCAATGAACCTGATCGAGCAGGAAGTTTCCACTCAGCGTTGGATTGACATTCCCGACGAAATTCTTCAGATGCTCGCGTTGTACCGTCCAAGCCCGCTCATGCGGGCACGCAGGCTCGAAAAGGCGCTGGGCACGCCCGCCCGCACCTCTTACAAGCACGAGGGCGTAAGCCCCGCACGTAGTCACAAGCCCAACACCGCAATTGCGCAGGCATGGTACAACAAGCAGTTCGGCATAGAGAGACTTACCACCGAAACGGGCGCTGGTCAGTGGGGTTGCGCTTTGGCGTTCGCGTGCAGCATGATCGGGCTGGAATGCAAAGTCTTTATGGTTCGCATCAGTTTCGACCAGAAACCCTTCCGCAAGCTGATGATGGGCGTGTGGGGCGCTAATTGTGTCGCGAGCCCGTCAAACGAAACCAAGGCAGGTCGGGCCATTCTCGCCGAGATGCCCGATACTCCTGGTTCGCTGGGTATGGCAATCAGCGAGGCCGTCGAGCAGGCGTTGGAAGACCCGACGGGCAAGACGCGCTACAGCCTTGGCAGTGTGCTCAACCACGTGCTGCTTCATCAGTCCATCATCGGGCTGGAGGCTCGTAAGCAGCTTCAAAAGGCAGGCGAAAAGAAACCCGATGTGGTCATCGGATGTGCCGGTGGCGGGTCCAACTTCGCGGGGTTGAGCTTCCCGTTCATATCGGACAAGATCGCCGGGGAGAACATCGACGTTATCGCAGTAGAGCCCGAAAGCTGCCCTACGCTCACCAAAGGCCCGTTCGTTTACGATCTTGGTGATGTGTCGGGCATGACGCCGCTGCTTCCTATGTACTCGCTGGGTCATGGTTTCGTTCCCCAGCCGATCCATGCCGGAGGCCTGCGTTACCATGGTATGGCCCCGCTGGTCAGCCAGGCGGTTGTCGAGGGACTCATCGAACCCAAGTCCTACCCGCAGCTTAAATGTTACGAGTCAGCGGTTCTGTGGGCACGCACCGAAGGGTTCCTGCCCGCGCCGGAAACATCGCACGCCATCGCCGCCGCCATCGACGAAGCCCAGAAGGCCAAGGAAACCGGCGAAGAAAAGGTCATCGTCTTCTGCTGGTCAGGTCATGGACTGATGGACCTTGCCGGTTACGACAAATTCTTCAGAGGACAGTTGCATGACTTCGCCCTGCCCGCGGAGGAGCTTGCCAAAAGCCTCAAGGCACTTGAAAATTATCCGAAGGCCGAAGCAAGAAAATCCGGTAAGTGGTAACGGTTATTCCTGGGCGTTGAAGAATCCCCGTACGACAGTGAGTGTGAGGATGTAGATGTCGAACGACAGCGACCAGCGGTTGATGTAATCAAGGTCATACTGCACCCTTTTGCGCAGCGAAGTCTGGCCGCGATACCCGTTGACTTGCGCCCATCCTGTGAGCCCTGCCTTGACGTGATGCCGGAGCATGTACCGGGGAATCTGCTTCTGAAATCGCTTGATGAACTCCGGGCGTTCAGGGCGTGGGCCTATCAGCGACATCTCGCCAAGCAGCACATTAATAAGTTGCGGCAGCTCGTCGAGGCTGAGTCTTCTTAACCACTTTCCCACAGTCGTGACTCGCGGATCGTTGCGGGCTGTTCCCCATTGCCCCCGCGCGCCGAGGTCGTGGTGAACGTACATGGTGCGGAACTTGATCATGTTGAATGGCCTTGACCCCAGACCCGCACGCCTTTGGCGATAAAAGACCGCGCCCGGGCTTGTAATTTTTATCACAAATGCGATAACCAGCATGAGCGGGGTCAGCCCCACCAGCGCCATCGATGAAATTGCGATATCCATGACCCGCTTGGCGACGCCTCCGAGCCCTCCCTGGGCAGTATCGGTAAGCCCAACCAGCGGAAGTTGACCTATCTGCCTCACCCGCTGACGGAGAAAGTGACAGTTCAGATAGTCTGGAACGATGTAAAGGTCGACAGTCTGAGAGGTTGTTTTTGCAAGCACTTCGTTAAGCCTGTCCGACTGCCTGGCGCCGAGGGCGATGAACACCGCATCCACAGGCCGGTGCTGAAGGATGGTGTCGATATTGTTGATAGGCCCGCGCACGGGAACGCCGTCCAGTCGCCCGCCGATGCGTCTATCTTCGACAAAGTAGCGTATTCGATACCCCATCCACTGTTGTTCGCGGAGCGTGTGAAGGAGCTTTTGCCCAAGCCGACCTGAACCGACAATCGCGACTGTCCGCAGGTTTTTGCCGCGTTTGCGTGCCGACCGCAGAAAGACCCTCGCCGAGCCGCGAACTGATATGAGCGCCACAGGCCAGAACACCAGAAACATTCCCTGAATCGCCGCCGACATTCGAGGATTGTGCAGAAAGTGGCAGATTCCGACCTCCATCAGCCAGACTATCCCGCACGCCTGGATGATCAGGCCGAACTCCGGAATCATCGACCCGATGCGCCTTGGGCGATACAACCCGCAACGCCCAAATATGAGCATGGCCAACAACAGCGTAACCACTGTTGCCTGAAGGATATACGATATTCCTGGCGGATGGGGCTCGGTAAACGACATCCATCCCGAGTGAAACCGTAACCAGTATACCGCCCCCCACGCGCCGGCGGTTACCGCAAGGTCGCACGCGCCCATCAGGAAAACCACGACCTGGTTATGCTCCTTTATCATCTCCAGGATAATGGTAGTCACGCTTCAGGCTCTTGAGGCGGACGTGGGGGATTTACCTATGCTCAGAGTTCATAAGTGCGTTGTTCCGGGAAACAGAACTCAAACATAGTGGGGTGGGTCCGCCTGTACTCCTTCGCCCAAATCGTGGGCGACAGACCCGTATGCGCCTTAAAAGTGTTCGCGAAATGCTGGGAAGACGAAAAACCTATTTCCATTGCGATTTCAGTAACCTTCATGGATGTTTCAGCCAGCAGGCGCTTGGCGTTTTGGATTTTCTGTTGCATCTGGTAGGCCTTTGGCGACATGCCGAACCTCGATGAAAAGATCCTGCACGCATGTCGGTAGGTCATCGGCAGCGAGTTGAGCACTTCCGACACAGGCATATATGTTTGACAGGTCGCATCGAGGGCTGACTTGATGATATGTGGCCAGTTCGTGTCGAGGCGCCATTGGCGGTGTGCCTTGGCTATGGAAATCGTCTCCCACGCCAAGGCATGACCCAGGCCCCGAAGGATAGTCACTGCCGCAGGTCCGGGCGAAAATATCTCCTTTCTCATCAGTTCTCCAAGCATGTGCGCATGCGATGACGCCTGCATCGCATAGGCATGCGAACCCGCCCACTCAATAGGCGTTGATCCTGATGAGGCGACGAACCCCACCCCGCTGTATCCCATCTTACCCGCACTCAACCTGAATCTGCTGAGCACGGGAAGCAACGCGATACCTCCCTCGCCAAGCACAACCTTTTGATATTCCGACTCGAATCTCAAGGCACCGCTGAACACATAGATGACCTGAAACTGATCGTATTGCTTGGTTTTAAATGAGTAGCCCGGCGGCTGGGACTTGAGAATCACTCGATAGCCAAATCCTTGGTAAATGTCCATAATATGCACATTCTATGTCCTGAACATGGACGCCAACAACAAGTTTTCGTAATAGCATGTCCAGAAATATAGGAGTCTCATATGAACCATCGAACGCGATACATTCAGACACTGACGTTCCACAATTCGGACAT
>CAZWAT010000239.1:0-3814 GCA_964632015.1 uncultured Planctomycetaceae bacterium | reverse complement strand
GCCCCGGTGAAACGCAACCGGGCCCCGTGCAGCGACTACGAACCAGACGAATGGGAGGTGCAAAAGGATATGCCTCCAAAAAAGGAGTTCACCCCAGAGCAGATCGAGCAGGCCGTCAGGATGTGGAATGACGGGCGTCGTGTGGAGGAAATCGTGAAAGCGGTAAGACTTGCCAAATCAGCGCTATACCGGCGCATAAAAAGCGACTGGGCCCATTTGGTGGACACAGAAGCGAGGGAGAGGGCCATGGAAGAACGCAAGACAAGCAACACGGCCCAGACAAACCAACGGACAAAACCAGGCCCAGGGGCCATGGAAGCGGGCAACAAAGCCCTAGAACAAGGGGTTTCGGAACCGCTGAGCATCGGACAAACTGACGGACAAAAAAGCACCCAAGCGGCGACACCAGTAGCGTCGACCGACACCATACCTGAGCCAGCATGCGAGACCTGCATCCATAGGCCCGTGTGCCGGTATCAGGAGACCTACAGTGAGCACCAAGAATGGGCGCTGTGCAAGTGGTGGAGAGGGGAGGCGGTGGCGTGAATCAACACCTCATAGAGATGGAGTTGGCCGATCACGGGCTCAAGACGTTTTGCGATCTTTCGGGGCTACCGAAGGTGCCAGACGACAGCGGGCTGCAATCTGATCTGGGATATGAGATCCATGCATGGTTAGGCGAAACCTTTGGGAGCATGGCACCCAAACCATGGCGATTGGGCGCCTATGTAGACGGTTGGTTGTATCTCCAGGGGTATTCACCGTATTCATCAAACGAGCTGTTACGACCAATACAGCAGATCGGAGAACCGTTTGGAATAGGGGTCGTAGGTTCTATTGCGTCGACCGAATGCCTGGGCTGGCATCCAGGCCAGCGACTCGGATTCGATGTGCTTTGTTGCCCAGTGGGGCGACGGTCTCGCGCAAGGCTCGAAAAAGACTTGTATCTACTCCGTTTGGACCATGCGGAGGCCGACGAAGCGCTGAATCGCGAAGACGTTTACCGCGCATGGGTCAGAGAGCGATTGGAGCGCACTAGCGCGGCGGCAGTTGATTGGATTCGACTGGCAAGCTTCAGACAAGTTCGCCAGCTACGGAAAACCCAAGGCGAACCCGGAACTCGCCAATGTCGCTGGATCGAGCGACCATCAGCGCTACTTGGTGGACAGCTCACGGTGCGGGACGCCGATGCATTTCAGGCACTTTTGGCGCACGGCATTGGGCGGCATAGAGCGTTCGGGTATGGGATGATTCGAGTCTGGCCTGTAGGCGAGGGGGACGACGAATCATGACCCACGAGACAGCTCCGCAGTTCATCTGGCGAGCCCTCCAACAAAACATGACCGTGATCGCCGAAGCCACAGGCAAGGCCAACGAGTACAAAACACCCGAGTTCTACGACGTGCCCGACGAGCGATGTTGGATGTGCGCTGGCGAAACGCGCGGGCGAGGCATCTTGGTCGCCGATCGGATTACGGATATGTTCTCCGACGTGCACCACATGAAGTTGCCTGAAAGCAAAAGCCTCTGTGAGGCGTGTTACGGGCTCCAGAGCCAGCGGAGATTTCGATTTTACTCGACCCTGGCGACCGAAGACGGGGTCAGGCATCTGGCTCGCGACAGCTGGGCCGAAATACTGACAAGCCCGCCACCGCCGCCATGGGCCGCGTTACTGGCCACATCGGGCCAAAAGCACCTGTTCTTCAAAACACGTATCAACCACGACAACGGGCGTGTGTACGTGCAGATGGAGGATTTGGGAATCGAGTTCCCCCCTGCCGAACTGTCCGAGCTGCTGACCATAGTGGAACGCATGTACACGATCTTCACGAAGGCCGAGATCGAAAGTGGCAACTACGATTCGAGACGTATTCTGCAGTACGGGATGGGAAAATTCGATGCCGACGAGAGGGAGGTAGCTCGTTACCGCGGGGGGCGTTTGTTGACCTTGGCAGTCTGGATCGCACGCAAGGACGAGGAGGCGCGAGAAAAGCGACTAGCGGTGACTGAACAGCGAAACAAGGCGTTTGTGGCAAAAAGGGGCGAGGCGCCAGAGACACCAGAACCAGAGGCGCCAAAGAAACCAGAACCAGCACAACTGAGTCTATTTTGAGAGAGGAGGCAGAACAGAGTGATCTACGGATTCGATACCAGTGATCCCAACGCAGCCATGGGAGCTCTGCTGGTGTACGGCATCTACCGTAGCCGGGACCGCAACAGGTTCAAAACCACGCCAGATATGTGGGGCGTGATCGAGCGCGGGGTCAAGGCATCGGCAACGAGGGTAGTGGAGCTGTACGACTTCATCGAGAAACTGAAGCCGAAGCTGAGCTGTTCGACCCTGCACCCCCGGTGGATGGCGACCGACGGCGGCGATATCGTGACTATGTACGTGGACCCGACCACGGGCGAGCTGATGCAGAAGACCCAGCCAGACGGGCAGCGGCAGTTTTGGGTCCAGGAGTTGGAGTCTGCAGACCATGAGGCGGTTCTGCACATCCTGCGCTACCAGACCGCCAGGGTGATCGCACTAGTGAGGGACAGGTTGGAACGGGAGAAGCCATACGAGGCCCAGATCGAGCAGACAGAAAGGGAGGCAACAAATGAGTAGGCAGAACAAACACATCGTACTAGAGGGCATGGCACGCCTTTTGCTCTCTCCGCTGTCGCATATAGGGGAATCAACGGGACCGGAATCGTTCCTCAACACAATCAAGATCATCGGTGCGGACTGGAAACCAACAGAGATTTTCCTGTATTCGGGCAACGCATTCCGCGGCATGTTGCGTGATAAGGCCGCAGACTACATGATGCGCGGACTCGGCATTACAAGCATGCCTCTCGATACGTTCTATCTGTTCTTCAGCGGCGGGGCCATTGGTGGCGAGCAGTCCATCGACATCGACCAGGCGCGTCGGCTACGCAAGGCGTTGCCCATGTTTTCGATTTTCGGGGGCGGAGTAGGCAACCAGCTCGTCGAAGGCAAGATGAACGTCGGGGCCCTGTACCCCATTTGCCGCGAGACATCCCACCTGCTGTCTGATGTCATCGGGGGCAATCCCATCCCTTGGGCAGCCAAAAACTCATGGCGCGAGTTCTTGACCGAGCAAAACTACACCCGCACAGACGACGCAAAGAACGAGGGTTTGCGCGAGAAATACTTAGAGGCTGCGGAAACGCCACTTCTTCCTGGCGAAGAGTCGGGAACGGGGAACGACAAGAAAAAGTCAGATCGCAAGCCTCAACAGATGCGTTATGGCATGGAACTGCTTGCGCCAGGCACACCGCTGTATCAACGGATTGACCTCATAGACATGAACGATCTGGAGTTGGGTGCGTTTGTCTCTGGCCTTTGCGAATTCCAGGAGCATCCCTACCTGGGCGGTGCAAACGGCAAAGGTCATGGCCTTTGCGAAATCTCGTACTTCTGGCGAGAAGCGAATGGAACTGAGTGGAAACCGTTCATGTCCATAGGTGCAAACCACCGCCGACTCGAGCCAGAAGCCGCACAAGCCAAGCAATCCTACGACGCGTTCCTCAAGCGCATCTACGACGACTACCTCTCTGGCAACCGGGCCACCCTGGCCCAGCTCGTATCCGGCGAGGTGGTATCATGAAGCCACTGCGCGTAACCGCACACATGACCGACGGGAGGATGGCGTCCATCGACGGACGCCTCCACCTGGACTCCATGCTTGGCTATGCGTGGATGGCCGAGAACCATCCCGACGAGCTGCGCACTGACCTGGCAGCCACAGACCGTTTTATCGAGCCTGATCTGTCTGGCATCTTAGAACGCCGCGGCGAAGGCGAT
>CAZWAT010000238.1:0-3817 GCA_964632015.1 uncultured Planctomycetaceae bacterium | reverse complement strand
TCGAACCCGCATTGGCGGAGTAAACAATATAACAGGAGTGGGACTCACAAGGCGCCACGCATCACGCGCGGCGCCTTGATGTTCCACCATCAGCCTAGAATCACGCTGAACGCAAAGTCCTGCGGAGTGAGTTGATACTGCGGCAACACGCCCGGACCGCAGGATGCACTACCAAGCCCGTTCTGGGCCATGTCAATATTCAGCGTGATGTGGTCTCGCTTTACCAGGTCGGTCGGATGCGCTGCCGCCTCCAAGTCATGCGGGTCGTACCAGTGCGCGCTGAAGTCGAACAGTTCATTCCCCGTGACCTCAAGCCCATCGCCTTGCTTGTCCTTGAGGCACATCCACCTTACCTCGTGCCTGTTTCCGTTCTCCTGGGGGAAGCAGTAATTGGTGAACAATTCATCCACTGTTGCTGACCACAGGCCCAGCTTCTGGGCTTGGCGACTATCGCAGTAAGCTTCTCCGGGTCCCCTTCCGTACCATTGGACATTCTCGAATTGGGCTGGAATTCTCGCCTGCACGCCGATCCTCGGCAACTGGCTGGGCCATTTGCCTATGAACGACCCTTCAACCTTCAGAACAACCACACCAGATGGTTTGATGGTATAGGTACAGGTTACGGGCAGCTTTAGCTGAAGTGTGGGCGGGCCTATCACAACTCGAGCGGTAACCACAACATTTTCCCCGTCGGGAGCAACGCGCAAGCTGTCAAGCCGATGCATCAGCAGATCCAGATGAGCCTGCTTCCACTCGTGGACTGTTCCACCGAGACCCAAGTCATTATCCGTTGGGGCCCGCCATAGACTAACCTGTGGGCCTCGAAGCATAAGATCCCTGCCACCCCGCTTGAAGGTGCTGATCAGGCCATCGTGCTTCTCGAAGACAACTTGAAAATCCTCGCCCTTCACTATCCACTGGGTCGGCAGCTCTTCCACGCTTACCTTGCCGCGCACCTTGTCAGATGGAATCGGCTGGCGCGACGCATTTTTATATATGAATTGTGCCCATGCCACCTCATGACCCACCTGGGCCCAAGATGTGTCTTCCCGCAACACATAGCTGATGTTCAGCAGCACTTCCTCGCCCGTGGCGTCAACATCTTTACACAGCGGTAGCGTCAGTGTTCCACTCTTATGAGGCTCGATCTCGGGCAGATCGCACTGACCGGAATCCAACTGCCTTTCGCCGGCAACAAGCGACCATCTGGCTACTAGATGAGAAAGGTCGCGCATATCATACCGATTGGTGATTCGCAGCTCACCAGCGCTGACATCCACCGCTGCTGTCTGTACCGGCTCGATAATCTTCTTGTACTCGATGAGCCCGGGAGTCGGTCGGCGATCCGGAAACAACAGGCCATCCATCACAAAGTTGCCGTCGTGTATCTTCTCGCCGAAATCGCCACCATAGGCAAAGAATTCGCGCCCGTCATCGGTCTTCTTGCGTATGCCATGATCTAACCACTCCCAGATGAATCCCCCACACAGTCGCGGATACTTGTGGAACAACTCCTGGTATTCCTTCAGCCCGCCTGGTCCGTTCCCCATGGCGTGGCCGTACTCGCACAGGACGACCGGCACGTTGCGATAATTCTCCAGGGGGCATGCCCTTTCCGGAATCCTGCCGTCCACATAATCCTGCTTCGCTTCCGCAGCCGTGCGCACTTGGTCGACCGATGGGTACATCCTGCTGAAGATGTCCACCACCTGAACCTTGGCGTCGCCTTCGTAGTGTACAGGCCTGGTGGGGTCGAGCTTTCGCGTGAGATCGGCCATGTGCTTGTGATTGACACCAAAGTGTGACTCATTTCCAAGCGACCACATGATTACACAAGGATGATTGCGATCCCGCATGACCATGCGCTCCATGCGATTGCAACAGGCGTCTTTCCACGTGTCGTCCTCGAGGGGATTTCGAGCCCACTTTTCATGCCCATGGGCAATAGCGAAGCCGTGTGTTTCTACATCGCATTCATCCATCACGTAGATCCCATACTCATCGCATAGGTCGTACCAGCGTGGGTCATCGGGATAATGACTGGTGCGAACGGCATTAATATTGTGCCGCTTCAACAGAACAATGTCCTCGATCATCGTGTCGAGCTTCAGCGTTCTGCCTGAATCGGGATGATGCTCATGGCGATTGACGCCCCGCAGCTTGACGGGCCTGCCATTCACCATCAGCACACCGTCCTTGATCTCGACCTGGCGGAATCCGACGTTGATCTGTGCCGAATGAAGCAGCCTTTTACCATCAAGAAGCGACACCACAAGCCGGTAAAGATTTGGCGTCTCCGCCGTCCACTGCATCGGCGCGGACACGTCAGCCAGAAGCTCGACATCGCAGACCTTGCCGCGTGCCACACTTGCAGTCGTCGTACGCTGCGCAACAACGTTACCCTTCTGGTCGAGCAGTTTCATGGCGACCTGGGCGTCGTTAACATCGTCGGCTGACCCGTTTGCCAGCTTGGGGACCACCTTCAGGCGAGCGTCACGATATGTATCGTCGAAATATGTCGTTGCGTAAATGTCTTCGATTCTTGCCTTTGGGTTGGCGCATAGACTTACATCGCGAAAGATACCCGAGAGCCACCACATGTCCTGTGCTTCAAGATATGATCCCGCGGACCACTGTGACACGCGCACGGCAAGTGTGTTGATTCCGGGTTTGATTGCGTCCGTCACGTCAAATTCAAGCGGAAGCCGGCTGCCCATTCCCCCGCCCAGGTGTCTGCCATTTACCCACACGTCATAGCAAGAGTCCACTCCCTCAAATCGCAGGCGACATTGCATGCCCTTCCACGCTTCGGAAAGTTCGAACTTCCGCACATAACAGCCGGTGGGGTTCTCGCTTGGTACGTTGGGTGGATCCACTAAAAACGGATACGACACGTTTGTGTATTGGGGCCTACCATAACCATGCATCTGCCAGCAGGACGGCACGGGAAGATCGTCCCAGTCGCCTGTGTCGAACCCCTCGTCCCAAAAACCTTCGGGCACGTGGGCAAGTCCGGGCAGATATCGAAACTTCCATTGACCCGCAAGCGACAACATCAGGGCAGGCTGATCTGTGGTAGCTGCGTCAGCCTCGCCAGTATATGATCGGAAATATGCCCGCGATGGCATGGAACCTCGCGCATAGGACAACGGATCGTTGATATCACCGAATGGGTTGGTCATTTACAGTTAGCCTTATTAAGTAAAATCGTCACCCCCAACAATGCCGCAGGATGCTAGCATGCATCGCCATTCGCGTCAAGCCTGCAAAGAACGCGTATCCACCATGATAGAGGTATCGAAAAGTCCTGCCATTATGGGGTCTGGCGGCATCCGAAGTGATAAGCAGACTGGTGTACTACTGACGCCCGAAGAAGAAGAACGCCATCATCAGCAATCCGACACCCAGCAGGAAGAACCCGCGTCGCGTGGCCGGGTTCGAAAGTCTTCGTGCGGCAATCATCCAGCCATCCCATGGCGGTTCGGGACGATCAACAGGGTGAGTGATGACTATTCCCGGCGGCGGACCCGAGACGGATCCCATTGCGGCGACATCTCCCTCCGCCGGCGCAAAGTATCCCATGCTCATAGCCACGCGTTCGACAAACACCGGGTCCTCATTAAGCGCCACCAACATTCGTTCGTTGGCGATAAGCAGGTTTTCGAGATCCCGCATGTTCGCCAACTCAAGGTCGCGTTGGTATCTATCTTCCCGAAGGGCGGCATATTCGGGCAATAATATTACTGCGGCAAGGACGGCCGATGCCGTCCCTGCCAGCAGTACAAAACCTATCCATCGACCAAGGGCGCTTGCCCAT